>NZ_JCAQOZ010000027.1:0-281893 GCF_059567945.1 Paraburkholderia sp. BGA-UO-ETr-F12
TCGAGCCGCGTCGCCGGCCCGGTGCGCTCACTTCCATCATTCTGATTCCCACCAGATCTAGTGGGAATCAGAATGCCGAAGCCGCATCGTTATGAACAGACGGTACGGTGGACTCGCTTACGTCTTTACTGCCTGATTGCAACCTCATGTTTTGCGTGTCGGCGTCCGCCCAGTCGCATTCCGCATGTGATAGTGCGACGCCAAAGACCCCTTATGGTCAACTTTGACCAGGCCAATGCGGCGGCACAAATCAATCAGGCGCTCGGTGCGCTCGACCGCTTTTTCTGCGTAGTGTTTGGGCGCGGGTTCAAGCCGCCTGACGAGTTTTCCCAGCACGATAATCGTGCTGGGAATCACAGGGTTGTCCGGTGTAGGCTCCAGTTCTGCTTCGGCCTCGCTCAGTGCGATCTTTAGGTCTTTCAGGACATCACCGTAAGCGGCCTCGCAGCCGTCCGCTGTACCGAGTTTGCGCACAGCGTCGAACAGGTGCGCCAACTGCTGACCGGTGACCACACCGGCAGTCGGTGAATCGCCTTTCTTCGTTTCGCTCATCGCTGTCCGTCCTCTAGCATTGGGAAGTTCACGGTGTTGCGGTCGTCGGTGTTCATAGACTTTCCCGACTTACCGGTACACGTATTCTTTAGACGCGTCACCGTCTGGCCGACGTCGCCCACTGGCAGGGTGGCGGTGCCATCCTTGCGGCTCGGTTTCGTCCGTCCCGTTCCAGGCCTCAAGTGCGTGCCATGCGGCGACATACGTTTGAAAACACCAACGGTCTCCATAACCTGAAGCGGTCAGGTTGGCCAGGATTGCGTAATTGAATCCGAGCCGCGTAATGCACGCGTCACGACCGCTGGCAAATTGCCGATAATCGGTATAGCCGTTCACGGTGCATATCGCTTGTGCGTCAAAGACAGACTTTGTCTAGTTTGTTGCCTGGAATGCGCAACTCACCGGCGCGCCTTGCGTTGGAAGCGTCGTCGGCACTCTTTCAATGATGAAATGTAGCTTTCGACGCGCTCGGGTCTCTGCATCCGGTCCGCAGAGACTCCCCTATGGCTCCCCTTAGCAAATAGGGGAAAATCTCTCAACTCTCAGGAGAAGCGCTGTGAGCCCTACCAGCTAAGAGTTTCATGGAGGTAGGGTTTGTCCGCACGTTGCCCCTGTGCGGTGCGGCACTTACTTTCTTTGCCGCCGCCCCGCTGCAAAGAAAGCGGCTTCACACCGCCAGCTCTTAAGCGGGTCCCCCGCACAGCCACGGTAGTGGTGCATCTGGAATCTGTGTTCCCGCACATTCAGCCCCAGTGACAAGGCCGTCATACTTCCGGCGGCGCTTCGCGCGCCGACACGGTACTTCTTCAAACCGTCTACTTCAGTCTGCTTTTCTTTGGAGCGCAGTGCGCTCCAAAGTATCTGACTTGATCCCTTACTGCGTTGCAGGTACTGCCTCCGGCAGTTTTTTGTCCGCGGGCGCGGTTTGGTTGGTCGGTGCCGCAGGCACTGCGCCCGACGCTGCCGCGGGCGCGGCCGCTGGGGCGCTCGGTGCGTCGCCCGGGTCCGTGTAGTTCGGTACGCCCGCCGGGGCGCCTGTGGCGCTTCCTGACGCGGCGTTCGGGGCCTCGGCGGCGTCGCCTGGGTCCGTGTAGTCGGGCACGCCGGTCGCTGCACCTGATGCGCCCGAAGCGCCCTTGGCGGGCGCGGCTGCGCCGGAGTTGCCGCCCTCGTCGTCGTAGTTCGGGAGCGGTGCGGCGTTGTCGCTCGTGCCGCGCAGCCGCGCTTTGCGCTGCTGCGTATAGGCGTCGCGGACGAATGAATACTTGTCCAGGGCAGCCTGCTCCAGCAGGCTGGATGCCCCCAGCAAGTCGGAACGTACGCTCACGAATTGCAGCACGTACAGCGGATTGCGTACCGCCGGCTCGATGTAGTTCAGCGGGTTGAACTTCACGTCCACCACCAGACCCATGCTGTCACGCACCGTGCTCGGACCGAATAGCGGCAACACAAGGTACGGGCCGGACGGAATGCCCCAGTGGCCCAGCGTCAGACCAAAGTCCTGGTGGTGCTTCGGCAGGCCAGCCGGCGTCGCCCAGTCGAGCAGGCCGCCGAGGCCGAAGGTCGAGTTGAACGCGAAGCGCACGATGTCTTCCGTCGCGTCCGTGATCTTCAGTTGCAACAGGTTGTTGGCGGCGTTGGTCAGGTCGCCCAGATTCGAGAAGAAGTTGCTGACCGCGGTGCGCAAGGGCTGCGGCGTCACTTTCTGGTATCCCTTGGCGACCGGAACGGCGACGAAGCGGTCCAAACCGTCGTTGAACTTGAAAATCACGCGGTTGGCCGGCTCGAACGGGTCGCCCGGTTTGCGGTCGGGCCCGGTCGCGCAACCAGAGATCAGCCCGGTGGCGGCGAGCGCCAGCACGGTGGTTCGCAGCTTCATGCCTAGATTCCTTTCTGCTTTCCGCGACGTTGGCGCGGCTTGCCCATCAGCACGGGTTGGAACACCACCGCACCGATCAGTGTGCAAAACAATGAGAGTGCCAGCAAGCGCCCCATACTCGACGTACCCGGATGGTGCGAAAGCCAGAGGCTGCCGAACGCCGTCGCCGTGGTCGCCGCGCTGAACAATACGGCATGCGTAAGGCTCGACTGCAAAAGGCTAGTCTGCCCGTGGCGCCACGCCATGACGAAGTAAATCTTGAATGCTACGCCGACGCCGAGCATCAGCGGTAGCGCAATGATGTTCGCGAAGTTCAGCGGCATGCCGAACACCACGCACAACTCCAATGTCACCAGCGCCGATACCAGCAACGGAACCAGCGTGCGCAGCATGTCGCTGAGTCGCCGCAATGCAATCCACAGCAGAATCGCGATCGACAGCAAGGCCCAACAGGCAGCCTGCAGGAAGGCCTTGATGATCGTGTCCGCGGAATGCAGGATCGAGATCGGACCGCCGATCGCACCCGGCTCCGCCTTCTTCACCGCGTGGGCGAAGCGGGCGAGCATCGCGTCGTCGTTCGGATCGACGCCGGGTTTGACCTTCGGCGCAATGTCGACGAGCGCGTGGCCGTCTTTCGAAACCCAATCCTTTGAGATCTCCTTGGGCAGGTTGTCACGCGTAATCTCGGTCGGCTGCAATAGATCCGCCAGTTGCTTCAACGCGATGCGCAGCGGTTCGGACATCGCAGTTTCGGCGCGGTCGCGCGTGGCGGCGTCGGCGGCGGCCAGCTTCTGCAGCGTGGCCGACAGATGCTTGGCTTCGGCGGCGCCCGGGCCCGGGTGATCGTCGGCGGCGAGCGAGAGCTGGTTCGACGCGCGCTTCAATGCGGCGACGCGCACCGCGTCCGTGGCTTGAGGGGCGGGCTGTTGCTGCAGCGCAGGCAAGAGTTGCTGTGCGGCACTCGCAATCAGCATCAGTTTTTGCTGCTGCTCGGCGGGAACGAAGCTGTCCAGCGTAGTCACGCGGCCCACTTCCGGCAGCGTGCGCAAATGGGCGGCCTTCTGGTCCGCATCCGCCAGCGTCGGCGCCAGCACATGAACGTTGTTGACCGCCGCTTCCGGCGAATCCTTCAGCGACAGCAGCGTCGCCATCGATTCCGTATGCGGGTCTTTCAAGTGCAACGGGTTGAAGTCGAAACGCAGATGCGTGAGCAAGGGCGTGGCGCCGATCACGACGAGCAGCGTGCCGATCAGCACCGGCTTGCGATGATGGTCGAGGAAATCGTCGACCGGGGCGAGTTGCTTGAAGCCGGGCGAAGCGGCTTCGCCCGGCGGGTTGAAGATCTTCAGCAGCGCCGGCAGCAGCGTCATGTTGGTGAAGTACGCGACGAACATGCCGACACCGGCGATCTCGCCCAATTCCGACACGCCGCGATAAGCCGTCGGCAGGAACGAGAAGAAGCTCAGCGCGACCGCTACGGCTGCGAGCGTCAGCGGCACGCCGATGCTGTGCGCGGTATGCATCAGGGCGGCGGAAAGGCGGTCGTCGCGATTGCGCTCCTCACGGTATTTGACGCCGAACTGCACGCCGAAATCGACCCCGAGCCCGACGAACAGCACCATGAAGGCGACCGAAATCATATTGAGCGCGCCGACCATCAGCAGGCCGAGCGCCGCGGTGATCGCAAGCCCCACGAACAGCGTGATGAACACGGCGAGGATCATGCGGCCCGAGCGCAGCGCCAGCCAAAGAATGACCAGTACGACGATGAAGGTGCCGATGCCGTTGAGCACGGCGCCGTCCTGGACCGACGCGAATTCTTCATCCGCGAGCGGCTGTTGGCCGGTCAGACGGACCGTGGCGCCGTAGCGCGTATCGAGATGCAGCGAAGCGGCGGTGGCGCGGATCGCTTTCGACGCGCTCGCGCCCGGCTCCAGCGCGTCGTAGTTCACAACCGGCTGCACCGTGACGAAGGCGCGCGCCGGATCCGTGGCGACCCCCTTGTCGACCAGCGCACGCCACGAGAACGCCGCCGGCTGGCCAGCCAGCACGCGGTCGAGCGTGGTGGCGCTTTGCGACAGCAAATGGCTCATGTCGGCCAGTTTCACCTGCCCAAGCTGGAGCGGCAGCAACAGACTCGTGGTGAGCGTGCCGGCGAGGCCGGTCAGGCTCGGATCGTGCGCAAGTGCATTGACGAGCGGACGCGATTGAACGAGCTGCGAGGTCGTCGAGAGGACTTCATCGGTGGATGGAAACAGCAGGCCGTTGTGATCGAAGAAGGGGCCGCCGGCAGGTTGCGACACCGCGACGAACTCCTTGGAATCGGCTTTGAGCGCGGCCGTCAGCGCATTGGCCGCGGCATCGGCAAACTCGGGCGCGCGGGCTTCTACCACTACCAGCACCGTATCGCCCCGGTCGGGGAACGCCTTATCCATGGCGTTTTCGAGCGACGACCATTGCTTGTCGGTCTCGATGAGACGGCTGATGTCCGTGTTGATCTTGAAGTTATGGGCGACGTAGATGCTGCTCAGTATGGCGAGCACGACGGACAGGGCGATGATCCGTAACGGATGGCGCACCGAATAGGCGACGAGACGGACGATAGATGACTTCAGCATGTAGGCGGAGGGGGCCTTATCACGAGTGGTGTTTTTGACGAAAGTGCACAAGTATACAGAGCCGGAGCGAATCGGCTCCACTTCGGTAGCAAGGCAGGCTCCCGGGCGTCGAGGCTGGGGTGGGAACGCAATATCGGTATACTGGTCTATCCTGCTTTCGCCGTGGGCTCTTGAGCCAGCCGGCGCTTACTTTTTTGGGTTGTGGCGAGCGTATGAAACGTTATCTGTCTGCTTTTCTGGCTGCGGCCGTGGTGTCCACGGTCGCCTATGCGCAAAGCGCGCCTGATGCCGTGGTGAAGACTGCCGTTGAAGGCACCGTTGCCGCGATGAAGGCCGACCCGCAGGCGCGCGGTGGCGATATGGCCAAGATTACCGAGCTGGTTCAAACGCGCTTTGTGCCGGCTACCGATTTTCAGCGGACCACGCGAATCGCGGTAGGGAAGGCCTGGAGTACGGCGACCCCGGAACAGCAGAAGCAGTTATACGACCAGTTTACGCTGCTACTGGTACGCACCTATGCCGCATCGCTTTCGCAGTTGCGCGATCAGGACGTGAAGTTCAAGTTCTTGCCCGTCACGGTGCCGGCCGGCGCCAAGGACCTGGTGGTGCAGTCGCACGTGATCAGCAATGGTGGCGATGACGCCATCGATTACCGGCTGACCAAGGGTGCCAACGGTTGGAAAATTTACGACATCAACATGATGGGCGCGTGGCTGATTCAGGTTTATCAGACGCAGTTCGCCGATCAGATTTCCAAAGGCGGCATCGACGGGCTGATCAAGTTCCTGACTGCGCATAACGCCCGAAGCGGCGGCTAAACGAGCCCAAGTCGCAGGAAAAGAAAAAGCGCGGTGGCATTCAGGCCAGCGCGCTTTTTTTGCAATATATCCAGCAGGGAACGGACAAAACTGCATCAGGAGCGGCACTCAGCCGCCCCTCATAACAATTAATGCGCGGAAGCGGAAGCCGCCGTCTGCACCTTCTTGCCCGTACCCGCACGCCCGATCTCTTCCAGCTTGATTTCGACGTGGCGCGAGAAGACGTACTCGGCCGGACGTTGCTTATCCAGAGCAATGTCCTTCACGAAGGCACCCGAAGTCTTCGGACCGCGCAGGCTGACCTTCAATGCCTTCAACGGGTGCGCCACCGTATCCATCACGGCAGTCGCCTCGAAGCCGCAGTGCACCATGCAATCCGCGCACTTCTCGTAGTTGCCCGTGCCGTACTTTTCCCACTCCGTGGTTTCCATCAATTCCTTGAAGGTCTTCACGTAGCCTTCGCCGACCAGATAGCACGGCTTCTGCCAGCCGAACACGGTACGCGCCGGGTTGCCCCAAGGCGTGCACTCGTAGGTCTGATTGCCGGCCAGGAAGTCGAGGAACATGCCCGACTGGCTGAACGACCAGTTCTTGCCGTTGTTGCCGCGCTTGAAAATCTCACGGAACAGCTGCTTGGTCTTGTCGCGATTCAGGAAGTGCTGCTGATCCGGCGCGCGCTCATACGCATAACCCGGCGAGACGGTGATGCCGTCCACGCCCATCGGGCCGAGCGTATCGAAGAAGGCGGCCACGCGTTCCGGCACGGCGTCGTTGAACAGCGTGCAGTTGATGTTCACGCGGAAACCACGGCGTTTCGCTTCCTTGATGGCGGCGACAGCTTTTTCGTACACGCCTTCCTGCGACACCGAGTGGTCGTGCGCTTCCTTATCGCCGTCGAGGTGAACCGACCAGACGAAGTACGGATTCGGCTCGTAGTCGTCCATCTTCTTTTCCATCAGCAATGCATTCGTGCACAGGTACACGAACTTCTTGCGCGCGATGATGCCCTTCACGATCTGCGGCATTTCCTTGTGCAGGAGCGGCTCGCCGCCTGCGATCGACACCACCGGTGCGCCGCATTCGTCGACTGCGCCAAGGCATTCTTCGAGCGACAGACGTTGATTCAGGATGGGATCCGGATAATCGATCTTGCCGCAGCCATTGCAGGCAAGATTGCAGCGGAACAGCGGTTCCAGCATCAATGCGAGCGGGTAGCGTTTGTTGCCAGACATATGCTGGCGCATGATGTAGGCGCCGACCCGGACTTTCTGTAGCAGCGGAATAGACAAGACGTCCTCCTTAAACTTCGCGTGCAGCGAGTGGTTGCATCAGTTTCGATGGCAACTTGAATTCGACTTTTTCTTCACGGCCCGCCATCGTCGTGACATCGACGGGCCCCAATGCGCGCAGCGCATCGATTACGTTCTTCACCATTTCTTCCGGTGCCGAAGCACCGGCCGTAATGCCGACAGTTTGCACGTTGGCAAACCACTCCGGCTTTACTTCCGAACCGTCGGCGACGAGGTAACTCGCCACGCCGGTTTCGCTGCCGATTTCGCGCAGCCGGTTCGAGTTCGAACTATTGGTCGCGCCCACCACCAGCAGCACATCGACTTCTTTGCTCAACTCGCGCACCGCCGCCTGGCGATTTTGCGTGGCGTAGCAGATGTCGCGCGTGTCGGGACCGACGATGTCGGTGAAACGGCGCAGCAGGGCGTCGATGATGCCACGTGTGTCGTCGACCGACAGCGTAGTCTGCGTGACGTACGCAAGCGGCGTATCGAGCGGCAGGTCCAGCTGGGCGACTTCGGCCTCGCTCTGCACCAGCAGCACCTTGCCGGGGATTTGGCCGATCGTGCCTTCCACTTCCGGATGGCCGGCGTGGCCAATCAGAATCAGGGTACGACCCGCCGCCACATATTGGCGTCCTTGCACGTGAACCTTGGTCACGAGCGGGCAGGTTGCGTCGAGCACGTCGAGGCCGCGCTGTTCCGCGTCGCGCTCGACGGTCTGCGCGACACCGTGCGCGCTGAAAATCGCCACGGCGCCATGTGGCACTTCATCGAGTTCTTCGACAAAGCGCGCGCCTTTCTGGCGCAGGTTGTCCACCACGTGGCGATTGTGAACAATCTCGTGGCGAACATACACGGGCGCGCCGTGTTGCTGTAATGCGCGATCGACGATTTCGATTGCACGAACAACACCCGCACAAAAGCCGCGGGGTTGAGCAAGGATGACTCGCATAAATTGGCGAACTCCGACTGACGCGGGTTTCGAAGAAGCCGGTAAATCTGACTTTATCGCCGCGACCATCTATCTAGTTGACGTCTTGAGCCCCGGCGACGAGCCGGTACAGCAAAACCAAACGCGCATTCTAACGCTATCAGGCCGCCTTTGCTCTGACAGGCCCGTCAGGGTGTTGGACTGCCGCCGCGCCGCGGGTGCGCCGTCCAGCGTTGTATCCAGGGCGCATGACGGCATGATGCGGTTGGCGGTGCACGGCTGGTAATGATTACACGCTGGATTGCAGGCTGCACCGGTTTCACGGAACCCTTAAACTACGTGGTCCTGCGGCCCATATTGGCTGCCGCATTACAGAATGGTTTCGAGGCTCGCTGGATGGACGTCGATCAATACGAAAATTTTCCGGTCGCGAGCGTATTGCTGCCAAAGGCGCTGCGCGCGCCTGTCGGCATTATCTATCAGGTTGTCCGCACCGCCGCCGACATCGCCGATGAAGGCGACTGGAGCCCGGCCGAGCGGCATGCCCGCCTCGCCGACTTTCGCGCCGGCCTCGACGCGGTAGCGCAGCGGCGTGCGGCACCGGTGCACCCGCTGCTGTTCGGCAAGCTCGCCAGCGTGATCGCGCAGTATAAACTGCCGCTCGCGCCGTTTTACGATCTGCTCCACGCCTGCGGTCAGGACATCGACAACAACCGTTACGCGGACCGGGCCGCCTTGCTCGACTATTGCCGCCACTCGGCCAGCCCGATTGGGCATCTGATGCTGCATCTGGTGGGCGCCGCCACGCCGGAGAATCTCGCCGACGCCGATGCGATCTGCACGGCGTCACAACTGATCAGCTTCTGGCAGGACGTCGCCGCCGACTGGAAAAAGGATCGGCTGTACCTGCCCCTCGCCGATCTGCGGCGCTTTAACGTGACCGAGGCGCAGATAGAGGCAGGCGTTGTCGACGATGCATGGGTCAAGCTGATGGCCTACGAGATTTCGTTTGTCCGGGCCACGCTGGTACGCGGCGCGCCGCTCGCGCTGCGGATTCCCGGACGGCTGGGCATCGAGCTGTGCGGCGCGATACACGGCGGCCTGCGTATCCTCGAGCGAATCGAGAAGGCCGGCTACGACGTGTTTGCCGAGCGGCCGGTGCTCAACACTTTTGACTGGTGCGTCGTCGCGATACGCACTGTGGTGATGCGCCTGTCGCGGCGCGTCGGCGTAGAAACGGGTTCACTCGAGGGTAATGCTTAATGGTGGTGGTTCTGTTTCTTCTTTCCTGTCTTTCCCTGCTGATCTGGTGCCTGTTGCTGTTCGCGCGCGGCGGTTTCTGGCGGGCGCGTCCCGCCACGCCGCTGAAGCTCGACCCGCGTGAAACGTGGCCCGCGGTTGCCGCCGTGGTGCCGGCACGCAATGAAGTCGATGTGATCGCGCAAGCCGTCACCACCCTGCTCGAGCAGGACTATCCCGGCGAATTCCATGTGATCGTGGTGGACGACCACAGCACCGACGGCACCGCCGACGCTGCCCGCGCGGCCGCATTGCAACTGCAATGCCCGGACCGCCTGACGGTGCTGAGCGCGAAGCCGCTGCCGCCGGGCTGGTCCGGCAAGGTGTGGGCGCAGTCGCAAGGGATCGAGGCGGTGCGCACGCTTGGCCTGCCGGCCGATTTCCTGCTGCTCACCGACGCGGACATTGGCCATCCGGCCGACGCTGTGACGCAACTCGTGGTCCGTGCGGACGCGGAAAAGCGCGACCTCGTTTCGCTGATGGTTCGTCTGCGCTGCGATTCGTTCTGGGAGAAGGCGCTGATTCCGGCCTTCGTGTTTTTCTTCGCCAAGCTGTACCCGTTCTCGTGGGTCAACAACCCGCGCAACCGCACGGCTGCGGCTGCGGGCGGCTGCATGCTGGTCCGGCGCAGCGCGCTCGAAGAGGCGGGCGGCATCGAGTCGATTCGTGCCGAACTGATCGACGATTGCAGCCTCGCCGCGCGGATCAAGCATCGCGGCACGGGGCGTCATCCGATCCGGCTGGATGTGGCGGCGCGCAGCGTGTCGCTGCGTCCTTACGATAGCTGGCGCGATATCTGGAACATGATCGCGCGCACCGCCTTTACGCAGTTGCATTACTCGCCGCTGCTGCTGGCGGGCACCTTGCTGGGCATGACGATCATCTACCTGATACCGCCCGTGGCCGCACTGGCGCTCGGACCGTTGGGCTGGCCCGCGTGGCTCGCGTGGGCGCTAATGTGCTGCGCGTACGCGCCGATGCTTGGCTATTACCGCCGCTCGCCGCTGTGGGCGCCGTTTCTGCCGCTGGTGGCGCTGTTCTATGTCGGCGCGACGTTTGCCTCAGCGGTGCGTTACTGGCGCGGCAAGGGTGGCCAATGGAAGGCGCGCGTGCAGGCGCCGGTGCAGGAGCGCTAAAAGTCGTAAATCCATCGATTTATCGGACGAAAAGAAAAACGGCGCCCGAGGGCGCCGTTTTTTACGTCAGGCTTGCCTTTGTATCAGGCCTTGCTGAGCATCATGTACATCTGGATCACCATGTCGGGTGAGAACGTGAATGGCACCCAGCCGTGACCGGTGTGGCGCATGACCAGCAGGCGATCGCCATTCGACTGCTTCTGCACGGCCATGACGGGATTTTTCGTCGAAACGAAGCGCCAGCCCGGCGGGATGCCCGGCGGCGGTTCCGGCGTCATCGAGGCGCGTGCGTTCGACAACTCCTCGATCAACTGCCCGATCTGTTCGGCGCGTAGCGCCACCGTCTGACCGCCGATGGTCATGGTGATCTCGTTCTGTGCGGGACGGTTGATTTCGAGTGTGGGTTGCAACCGGGCGGCCGGTTCTCCGGCGGGCGCAGGTGCGGACTCCGCGGCTTCTACCGCTGCGCTCTCGGCTTCAGGCGCCACGCGCTCCGCTGCCGCTGCTGACGCGGCATGACTGGCTGCCGGCGCTTCTTGCGCCGTGACGTTTGCGGATGTCTCGGGGATGTTTTCGGCCTGCGGGGCCACGACAGCCTGGATGAGCTGATCGACGCCCACTTCCAGCGCGCCGAGCTGTTCGTGAAGATTCATGCGAGGTTTCTCTGGTAAGACCTACGATTTTAACTGCTGCGCGTAGGCTTTTACCTGTCGCTAACACAGTGACGTTGTAACAAAATGCGTGCAGGTCACGCCGGAACGCGGGCTTGACCTGCGTGACTTGCGTGACCTCGGTGGTGCCGCCGAAGCGGCCCGCTGCTGTTTGCGCGGCTGATCGATCCTGCCCGCGTCTGGGCTTTATCAGGCCTTGTTCAAGTATCCGGCCTGCCTGAACCAGTCGAGCGCATCGCTTAAGCCCTCGCGATAAGGCCGTGCGCGATAACCGAGCTCGCGTTCCGCCTTCGCCGACGTGAAGTACATCTTGTTCTTCGACATCTTCAGACCGTCGACGGTGAGAAACGGTTCGCGCTTTGTGATCTTGGCGACGGCTTCGGCGCCCGCGGCGAGCGGATAAAGCGGCCAGCGCGGCAAACTCAGCGTCGGCGCCTTGCGCCCGGTCAGCGCCGCGATATCCGCGAGCATTTGTTGCAGCGGCAGATTCTCACCGCCGAGAATGTAGCGTTCGCCGATCTTGCCGCGCTCAAGCGCGAGGAAATGGCCGGCCGCCACGTCATCCACATGCACGAGGTTCAGCCCCGTATCGACGAACGCGGGAATCTTGCCGAGCGCTGCTTCGACGATGATGCGCCCCGTCGGCGTCGGCTTGACGTCGCGCGGACCGATCGGCGTGGACGGATTGACGATCACCGCCGGCAGGCCGTCCTCGGCGATCATGCGCTCCACCGCGCGTTCGGCCAGCACCTTGCTGCGCTTGTACACGCCGATCGCCTGGTCGGCTTTGAGCGGCGAGGTTTCGTCGGCGGATTGGCCGGAGCTGGTCACTTTCAGCGTGGCCACGCTGCTCGTGTAGACGATACGTTCGACCCCTTCCTTCAGCGCCGCGCGCATGGTCGCCTCGGTGCCTTCGAGATTCGAGCGCTCGATTTCGCTCGGGTCCGGCGCCCACAGGCGATAATCGGCCGCCACGTGCAGCAGATAACGCACGCCGCGTAGCGCATTGCGCATCGACGCTTCGTCGCGCATGTCGCCGACCACGATTTCCGCGTCGAGCGCTTCGACGTTCTTGCGCGGACTGGTGGCGCGCACCAGCACGCGCACCTTGAAACCCTTCTGCTGCGCGATGCGCGCCACCGACGAGCCGACGAAGCCGGATGCGCCGGTTACGAGCACGAGATCGCGATTCTGTTCGGTCATTCTGTTTCATTCCCTGCGTGACAGTCGACGGATTGTACGTGTCGCGCGTGCCGCGTGGCGCGCCGGGCGGTACAGATGCGCGGGCGAACTGAAACGTGGCCGAGCATTCTCGTCGCGGCGCGACTAGAATGCCGGCTTGAAAGAATTGCGAGGAGAGGACGGCATGGCCCCGGATCTGGATCAGCGGATCGAAACGTATTACGTGCGGGTGCGTGGCACCGTGCAGGGCGTGGGCTTTCGCCACGCCACTGTGCGGCAGGCTCACGCGCTCGGTATCAAGGGATGGGTGGCGAATCTCGACGACGGTTCCGTCGAAGCCATCTTGCAGGGTTCGGCCAACCAGGTCGACCGGATGCTCTCGTGGCTGCGTCACGGGCCGCCGGCGGCGCGCGTGACCGAAGTGACCGGCGAAGAGCGCGCCACCGAAAAGCGCTACGAACGGTTCGAGCAGCACTGAGCAGCAATGAGCGGCGCGAGCCGCGCTCAACGCGCGACCAGCAGGCTCTCCGCAAAGCCCCAGCCGTCTTCGATCCATTGATGGCTGCATACGAAGCCCGCATCGTCTGCGATCGTGGGCACCTCGTCCGCGCGATATTTGTGGCTGCTCTCGGTCCAGATCGTCTCACCTGCCTTGAGCGAGACCGTCAATTGCGCGGCGCCAACGTGCGCGGTGAGATCGCGCTTCGCACGCAGATGCATTTCAATGCTGCGCGCGTCCGGATTGAAGCGCGCGACGTGCTCGAAGGCATCGAGCGGAAAATCGCCATCGAGTTCGCGATTGATGCGCGCCAGCAGATTCAGATTGAACGACGCGGTTACGCCGACCGCGTCGTCGTAGGCGGCTATCAGCACCGGCGTCGGCTTGATCAGGTCCGTGCCGAGCAGCAGCGCGTCGCCGGGCGCAATCATGTTGCGGATATCGCGCAGAAAACGCGTTGCCGCGAGTCTGCCGAAATTGCCGATCGTACTGCCAAGAAACAGCACGAGTAAGCGCTCGTCCGCCGCGCGGTTCCTGCTCACTTCGGCCAGTCCCGCCAGGTAATCGCGTTCATAACCGACGATCGAGATGCGTTCGATGTCGCCGAGTTCGCGCCTGCACAACTGCAACGCGCTGCGCGAAATTTCAATCGGGCAGTAAGAAGTGGGGCGCTTTTTACACAGCGCCTCCAGAATGCGCCGCGTTTTGCGGCCGCTGCCGCTGCCCAGTTCGGCAACGGTCACGTCATGCGGCAAATGCGCGACGATATCCGCCGCGTGCTTCGTCAGCAGCTGTTCCTCGGCGCGTGTCACGCCGTATTCGGGCAAAACGGTGATCACTTCGAATAGGGCGGAGCCGACTTCGTCATACAGATACTTCGACGGCAGTTCTTTCTGCGGCGTGTGCGTGAGTCCGGCGCGTACGGCGGCGGCAAAGGTCGCGCGGAATAGATCGGGCGACGCGTCGTGCGATAGGGCTGGCTGGGTCATGCTGGCTCCAGTAGTCACATTCGATGAGCGGGATTGCTGGCCGGGCGGTGGCACGCGCGGCGAAACGAAGTTGCTGCGTGCCGCGGGAAAGAAGGGCTGGCTCAAGTCCGTATGGACTGCCTTTACCGGCCCGGCTCGTTGATGCTGCAGATGACGGTTGCAAATGACGGCTGACCGTTACTACGAATATCCGTGATGTCCCGGATGAGGTTGCAAACGGCGTCGCCAGACTTCGAAGCAAGATTCGCGCTTGAGCAATTGCACGGGAAATTGCCGGCGTTGCAGTTGCAGATCGGCCACGCGCACGTGAAGTTATGTTCTAGTGCATCGGCGCACGATGCGCACGGCGAAAATTGCTGCTTCCTGCAATGAGCGAACGGGCACGTTGGTCGCGAACCCGTCTAGAATGCCCGCTTACGTTCGCTTACGCCCGCTTGCATCGCCTGCCGAAGACAAAAGCGCAGCGCCGATTCACACCACAAGACGCGCTGCCAGATCGAGAGACTTCACTTCCAATGACAACAATTCGAGGCGCGCAGCCCCATGCTGCGCCGCACACACCTGCACCGCACGCCCAGGCAACTGCATCACGGGCCGCGCAATGAACCAGTATGACCCAAAGCGCGGTATTGCGCTGTCCGTCGGCGCGTCCGCGATGTTTGCTTTACTGTCCGCTTACGCCAAGCTGCTTGCGCCGTTGAGCGGCCTCGACATTTTCGCGTGGCGCATCGTGTGGACCGTGCCCGGCGCGCTGCTGCTGATCGTATTGCGCAAACGTCTGCCCATTCTTCGGCAACTTCTTTACCGTATGGTGACGCAGCCGAGGCTTGCCATCGCGATGGGTGTCAGCGCGGTTCTGCTGGGTGCGCAACTGTGGGTGTTTCTATGGGCGCCGTTGCACGGGCGCATGCTTGAAGTCTCGCTCGGTTATTTTCTGCTGCCGCTCGTGATGGTGCTGGTGGGGCGCTTCTACTATCACGAGCGCCTCGACGGTTTGCAGTGGCTCGCTGTGATCTGCGCCGCGTTGGGCGTCGCGCACGAATTGTGGATGACGGGTGCCTTTTCGTGGCCCACCTTGCTCGTCGCACTCGGCTACCCGCCGTATTTCGTGCTGCGCCGCAAAATCAACCAGGATTCGCTCGCCATGTTCACGGTGGAAATGTGCTTGCTATTGCCGGCTGCGGCTGCGTTCATCTTCATTGGCGGGTCGCTGGCGATGATCGGCGGACGTGTCGATATGTGGTGTCTGTTGTTGCCTGGCCTCGGCGCGCTCAGCACCCTTGCGCTCGCTTCGTATCTGAAGGCGAGCCGTTTATTGCCGGTCGCGTTGTTCGGCATCCTCGGCTATGTCGAACCGGTGTTGCTGGTGTTTGTTTCGATCACGTTGCTTGGCGAGACGCTCAATGCCGCGCAGTTGGCCACCTATATTCCGATCTGGATCGCGGTTGCGCTGACGGCATTGCATAGCGTGCGGCTCGTTCGGTTCGCGCCGCGTTGAGCTTATGACGCCGAAGGCGCAGCGCTTTAGCGGTGCACCGTTGCGCGATCCGCATTGATATGCGTCGCGCCGACCTGCGCTTCGATCGCTTCGCGCAGCGCCGGCCGCCAGCCGAAACCGAACAACGCTTCAGCGAGCACGAATAGCGGCCCGATCAGCAGGCCGATCACGTCGTCGACAAAAGCCGGCTTGCGATGTTCGTAGGCGACATGGCCGACGAACTGAAACACCCAGCCGATCACGAAGAGGCCGATGCCCGAGGCGAGCCAGGTGAGCGTAGCTTGCGCGGCGAGCCATTGTCCGCACGCGACGCACAGTGCCGACACCACGGCCATCATCACGCCGAGTGGCACGTCGAGCACGAGGTAATAGATAGTCGCCGCGACGAACAATACCCACGCTGGCGACAAGGTAAACGGCAGCGCGGCCAAGCCGAAAGCCGGCCGGCTCAACAACACCGCCAGCGCCAGCACGATCATCGGAATACCGACGAAATGCGTGGCGATATTGCGCCGGTCGCGATGGTAGGCCGCGTATTGCGTAAGCTGTTGTGTCAGCGTTCTCATGGATGCCGCTCCTCAATCAAAGTCAGCATAATCGCGGGCAGCGGAATTTGAAACCATCGGGTAGCCGACAATCGGGCACGGATGCCGTCCTATGACTGCGAGTTTTTCATCGAATGAGCTTGCCGCGCTGCTGGCGCGCAGCGCGTGGTTTCGCTCGGCGCCCGCTGCCATGCAGGCGCAACTGATTCAGGCGGGGCGTATCGAGCGTCTTGCTGCCGGTGAACGGCTTTTCACGCGCGGCGATTCCGACGATGGCCTCTATTGTGTGCTCGACGGGCTGATGCGAATCGGCGCGGCGAGTTCGGCCGGCAAGGAAGCCTTGCTTGCGGTTATCGAGCCGGTTAACTGGTTCGGCGAGATCGCGCTGTTCGATAAGCGCCCGCGAACCCACGACGCGTATGCCGAGCGCGATGCCGAGCTGTTTCATGTGCCGCGTGCGGCGCTTGCCGCGCTGCTCGAACGCACGCCCGAGTACTGGCATGCTTTCGGTTTGCTGCTGACGCAAAAACTGCGCCTCGCTTTCGACGCCATTGAAGAGGCCGCCTTGCTGCCCGCCGCGCCGCGCGTAGCGCGGCGCTTGTTGCTGATGGCAGGCGGCTACGGCGAACCCGGTGCAATACGGCGCGTACTCAAGGTGCCGCAGGAGGACCTGGCGATGATGCTGGCCTTGTCGCGGCAGACGATCAATCAGGTGCTCAAGCAATTCGAAACGCAGGGCGCGCTGAAGTTGCGTTACGCGGAAATCGAAATCGCCGATGTACAAAAACTCAGCGCGCTGGCCGATCTGAATCCGGCCGCGGACTGATCGAATCGGGTCGTGCTGAGGTCGCGCACGGCGACGCTTCTTTATAAGCATTTTACGGCGCACCCCTATTTCTTTGGCGATTCGCTACACCAAGCCCGGTAAGGTCTAGCCACCCCGGTCAGGAAGCGAAAATATGCATGGAAATAGCGCGCTGGATGGTGTGCAAACGCAACACGATCCTGGTTCGAAATTCGGCCTGAAGATCCTGTTCGCGACAATCGTCTTCTCGCTTGCCGCTGCCTCCCACGCGGCCGACGCGCAATCGACGTTGGCCGCGCCAACTGCCGCGAGCGACTCAACACCTGACTCCGGCTTGCCGGCGCTCAGCGATATCACCGCCATGCTGCGTGCGCAGTTTCGCGTCGCCCCGCTGGAATCCATGAAGATTGCGCGCGCGGTATTGAGCGAAGCCGACCGTCACGCCATCTCGCCGGTCTTGCTGCTTGCCGTGATGTCGGTCGAGTCGAGTTTCGATCGCCACGCGCTCAGCAACGCGGGTGCGCGTGGGCTCATGCAGGTGCTGCCCGCGGCGCATCCTCAATTGATTGCGGGCACAACTGATTTGTCCGATCCGGCGATCAACGTGCGGATCGGCACGACCATCTTGCGTGCTTACCTTGACGAGAGCGGTGGCGATCTCGACGCCGCGCTGCTTCGCTACAGCGGCGGCCGCCGCGGGTACGCGCGGCGTGTCGTGCTGCGGATGCAGCGCCTGGACGCAAGTTTGCGCCACGAATGATTAACGCATTCGTAGCGCATGTGTTTCTGCTTTAGCGCTCTTAGCTCATCGCCCGGGCGAACTCGGCGCGCAGATCTTGCAACCTGTCGCGTGCAGTGCTCAGACGTTCAACGAGTTGTGCCGAAGCGCGCGTGATCGGCATACGCGTTTCATCGGTCATGGCATGGTCGAACGCCAGCATTGCCTTGATCGCGGACGGGTTAGGCGCCGCGAATAGCAGACGCAACACGGGCAGCAGGCTGGCGAACAGGTTGCGTTCATCCTGCTCGCGGTCGGCATGAATCAATTCCTGTACTGCGACCAGAAGATCCGCGCAGACATGCGCGCTGGCCAGAATGCCGCCTGTGCCGCCGTTGTGCAGGCAGTCGTCCAGCGCTTCGTCGGTGCCGCACAGCACGTTGATCGGCAGCCCGCGCAGCTTGCTGAAGTGTTCCTTGACGCATTCCTTGATCGCGACAATGTTGCCGTGCTCGACCAGGCGCGCCACAGTGTCCGGTGCAATCGCAACGCCGGTCCGATGCGGCACGTCGTACAAAACGATTGGACGTTCGGTCGCGAGTGCGGCCTGTTCGAAATGCCATTGCACGCCAGCCTGATCCGGACATACGTACGACGGTGGCGAAATCAGATAACCCGCGCAGTCCCAGCGTTCATAACGCTGGATATCATGCAGGACGTCGCGCGTACTCGAGCCGCCGACGCCAATCAGCATCGGCAAGCGGGAGCCGATTACATCGCTCAGCGCCTGCAATACGGTGAGGCGTTCGGATTCCTGTAACAAAGCGGCTTCGCCCGTCGTGCTCAAGGCAACAAAACCGCTGATTTCCGTGCTCAGGTAGTAGTCCGCGAGGCGTTGCAACGCGTCGACGTCGACTTCGCCATTACGCAGCGGGGTAACGATAGGCAACCAGATACCTGAAAACATGATTAGCGTGCCTTTGCGACGGCATGGCGGCGCTTCAGTGGTCCGATCAGTGCGGCGGGGAGTGTCGAGATCAGCGTATGCAGGGTGAAGTCGAGGTCGTCGAGTGCGATATCGAGTTGCACGCGTACTTCTTCACGTACGGCTTCCGTGCTGACCACGTATACGCCGAGCGGAGAATGAAGCAGTGTGCGCAGTTGGGTGCCGGGAAGATCGTGCGGCGGATGGGGCAGGGTTACCTGCAAGCGGGCGCGAGCCGTGGGGAAAGGAATTACATTGTTGCGTTGGGCCGGCGGCGCGCTGAGCGGCTGCGTTTCGAAGCTGTCGATTGATTGCGTGAGAGCCATTTAATGCGGCGTTCGTTGACGCCATGGTTGATCAGGACAGTTCGAGATTAGACGTCTACGGGTAAACACAGTGCAAAAATTGGGGCCCCTGACGAAAAAAGGCGAGTCGCAAGACTCGCCCTCCCTGAACGGCACAGTTCGGCTTCGATTAACTACGCATGCGTGGCCGGTGCGTGCCGAAAACCGATCACGTGTTATTGCGTCTTTGTCGCGTCGGTCTTTGCGCCGTCGGCTTTTGCCGGGGCATTGCTGGCCTCTTTCGCACTCTCCGTCTTGGTCTTGCTTGCGCTTGTGTCGACAGCGGTCTTCTTGGTGGCTTTATGTGTCTTCGCCGTATGCGTGGCGGAAGCCTTCTTCACATGCGCCTTCGTCGCGGCCTTGGTCGGCGCTTTCGTTGCCGCCGTGCCTTCATTCGTGGCGCCGGTTTGCACGGCGGTGCTCGCCTTCAGATTCGCCTGGCCGGCGGGTTGCGTTTGTGCGGGTTGCGCGGCCGACGGCGCTGCGGTTTGTGCGAATGCGGTCGACACGACGAGAGCGGAAGCGAGAGCAGCGAAAAGCGTCTTCATGATGTAACTCCTGGTTGAACCGGTTGTTCTTTGTGTCGCGGCTGAAATGTTTCAGCGCTGCCGGTTTAACGTTGAGCGGAAGACAGCAGTTGACGATGCTCTGGTGACAAAACGTAACGGCGGATACATATCGGGGTGCTGAATCAATCAGAGCCGTTTCGGTGAACGCACTATTGAAACGGATTCTGCACAACGCCCGGTTTCGCATCCGGCTCGTCCGTCACCTTCGCGGGCAAATCGGCCTGCGCCTGCAACGCAGCAACGACCGTGTCGATCGCTTCTTTCAATGCCAATGCCGCCTTCAGCCCGCGCTGGTCCCGCGTCAGTTCCAGCGTGCCATTCAACACCACGCGCGCGGTGCCGTTGCTGACGGTGAGTGCATCGCCCTGGATGTTCAGCACGTCGTCATCGTTCGAATAGGGTTTAAACACCTTTCAGTCCTCCCGGTCGCTGGTCTTTGAGATTCTCCGGAATACCCGGAAAACGGATGCCCGAGGCCGCCTCGAGTTCGTGAATCGTCCGGATGTCGTAACGGTTGGTCGAGACATTGTCCACTACCACCGCGAACGCCATTTTGCGGGACGGCACGTAGACCACCTTGAACAATTGCGTCGGCACGAAGACGCGGGTCGGTCCGATGGTCTGCAGTTGCTGGCCGCTGAAAATCGGCCCGGTGACGACATACGTATCGTCGTACGACGTCGCGATCTTGCGCACCGACGTTTCGATACGCGCCCACAAGCGCTGATTGTTCTCGCGGTTCTGCGGCACGACGTTGGCCAGCGAAAACGATTGTGCCATCGCTTCCTGCGTCCAGCGATTGCCCGCCGGGCTCATATGCCCGCGATCGAAACCGCTGCGCTTGTAGTCCGCGAGCGTGGCGCCTTCGCCGTCAGGCAAACGCGCGTCTTCGAAAAATTTGTTGGTGCGGACCATGTCTTTGGCGGCTTCGATATGGTCGCGCGTCAGATGCTCGGCGGACCATAGCGGACCATGCGTGATACCCGAATGCAGCACCGCGAAATCGCTGTAGCAAAGCATGCGCGTTTTTGGTGCCATCTTCTGATTGGTCAGAACCGGCCATTGCGCATTCGGGGTGAACTGGGTGCAGGAGGGCGCCGCGCTCGCATGAGCGGCAACGGCGAATAGCAGACAGGCAAACCACTTCTTCATGTGTAAGTCAGTTGAAGGATCGGGGGCGCAAGTATAGCGTCGCGAACCCTCATCGAGCGACGTGGAACGCAGCGGAACACGGAAGGTAGAAAGCTTTTTGTGCGGCGCCAGCAGCGATAAAAATGCCGCGCGCGGAAGAAAAGGGAGAAGCGAAAGAAACGCAGGCGCAAAGCCTCAAAAGCTTTGCACAAAAAAAACGGGCCGCTTTGCAGCGACCCTAATGCGTGGATTTCCAACTCTACGCATGCAAACTTAAGAAGGACTTAAGCCGGCATAGCGCAGAGCGAGGCGTGCGTTGAAGATCGAACCCGCGCACGAATCGTTGACCGCGCCGGCAGCGCGGTGTGCGCGTAAAAAATTCGCCTAACGAAAAAAGCGCTCGAACCTAATTACCGAACACGCTATGTTCGGCATGTACGTTCTGGCGATCGACGGCTTGCAGGCGCCAGAAACCGCTGGTCGGCGCACGCGTGCGCAACGCCGTCCAGGCTGCGGCGCCTTGCGCCGCGCTCACGCGCTGCTTGCGGTCGACGTGCAATCCGCGCAGCGTGCACAGTGGTGCATCCGTGCTCGGTGCACAGAGGGTAGTCACGCCATTCTCGTCGTGTAATTCGCCCCAAGGGGGCAGATCGATCCCTTGATGTGCTTCCCGCGACCACCGATGTTCTTCGGTGTCGAGCCATAGCACAGCGTAATCGTGGCTGACGGTGGGATCGGAACCGTTGATGAGGATGGTCAGGCGCATGGCAGGTTCCGTACAAAGTGCGAAGTAATGCTTTATCAGTCTATGTCGCAGCGCGTGTTATGCAAGGCGAAAAAGGAATCGCGATCGGATGCGAAAAAACGTACGCGCGATGAATGCGGCTGTACGATAGCCGCGTCTGGGAGATCATCCGTGGAGGCGTGCCATGCTGCGTCGATGTCTGCAATTCTCGATGGTGGCAGGGTGCCTGGGCGCCGGTTCGACCCTCGCTGCCGCAGCGGATAGCGCCTCGTTCGCTGCGCCGGCGCCCATCGTCTACGTGGCCGACTTCGAACTCGACGCGTCCAGTGTGACGCCCGACAGCGGGCCGGGGCAGCGTGGGCGCCGCCTGCGTGGTCTTTTGCCGGCCGGCCCCGGGCCGCTCGGCAAGGACAAGAATCCAGAGGAGCACGCAAAGGACATCGTGAACGAGATGGCGGATGCGCTCACAGCCGATCTGAAGCAAGGCGGCGTCGACGCGCGCCGCCTTGTGCCCGCGCAGCCGCTGCCCACCGCGGGCTGGCAGGTGCGGGGCGTATTTCTGAGTGTCGACGACGGCAATCGTCTAAGACGCGCGATGGTCGGTTTTGGTGCGGGTCAGAACGATATTCAGGTAGCGGTATCGTGCGACAGCCTTGCCGCGGCCGATTTGCCGCCGCTCTATCAGGCCGTCGAAGAAGCCGACAGCAAGGGCAAGCCCGGCGCGGTCATCAAGCTCAATCCGTACGTGATCGCGGCAAAGTTCGCGATGGCGGGCGGCGATGAGAAAAAGACGATTAACAAAACCGCGCAGCAGATCGCGGATTCGGTGATTGCGAAACTGCACGGGGTAGCGCAGTGATCGATGCGCTCGCTCACCCCTTCGAGACAGGTAAAAACGGCTCAGGCCAGATCCAGCGTACCGGTCAAATCGCCTAGCGGGGCCAAGCCATTCTGCGCGAATGCCCGATCTCGCGCGACTACCCCATCGAGCGGCGCCAGCCCATGCACGCGGCTAATCAGACGAAGAATGGAATTGGTGTCGTACACCGTGTGGTCGACATAACCCTTCCTCGCCAATGGCGAAATCACCAGCGCGGGAACTCGTGACCCCGGCCCCCAGCGGTCGCCTTTCGGCGGCGAGACCGGATCCCACCAGCCGCCGTTCTCGTCGACCGTGACGACCACGACCGTATTGGCCCACTGCGGCCCGCGCTGAATATGTTCGATCACGTTAGCGATGTGACGGTCTCCCGACGCGACGTCCGCATACCCCGCGTGCATATTCAGGTCGCCCTGCGGTTTGTAGAACGTGACTGCCGGCAGGCGCCCGGCATCGATATCCGCAATCAGGCGGTTGGTGGAAGCGTCGTCGCCGAGGCCCGCGTCGCGCAGATACTTGCGCCGCGCGGCCGTGCCCGGCGCGTAATTGGCGAAGTAGTTGAATGGCTGATGGTGGTACTGGAAGTCGGGCACCGCGCCCGTGTCCTGATGCTCCAGCGCGTACTGCCACGCACCGCTGTACCACGCCCAGTCGACACCTTTTTCCGTCAGACGGTCGCCGATCGTCGCGTAGTTTTGCGGCGGCATGACGCGCGGATTCGAGGGGTCGGCAAACGCGGGATTGCCGCCTTCGGCCGGCCGCACATTGCTCGGCTGGTAAGGCGGCGCCATGGTGTTGACGGCGTAGCCGTCGGGCGTAAATGCGCCGTCGTTGACGAATTTCGGCGGCCCGTCGAGCGCGGACGCGGGCGAGTCCGGCGCCGGCTTGAGCCGTGTGCCGGTCGGATCGTCGCCGTCGACCACCGAGACCATTTTCTTCGCCGGACTGTTATGGATGTCGGGATAGAAGGGCGCCTGTGCCGAGATCAGGAAGATGTGGTTCAACCACGAACCGCCAAACGCCGCCATGAAGAAGTTGTCGCACAACGTGTATTGCCGCGCGAGATTCCACAGACGCAGCGTGTCGGCGGAGTTGCGGTAGTGCCCCATCACCAGGCCGCCGGAATCGCCCCATGCGGCAAACTGATTGTTGCGCCCGGCGTTGATCTGCATCTGGTTCTGGTAGAAACGGTGCACCAGATCGCGGGTGATCACACCGGTCGGCAGCGGCGCGCCTTGCGCGTCGGTGATATGAAACGGGCCGTTGCGCAGATTGGCGATGTCTTTCTGGCCGATCATGTAGCGCTTGCCGTCCACTTCTTGCGCCTGCGGCACGAGACCGCCCCAGATGGCCGGCAGACGCGGCAGCGGCGTCTTGCCGTCGCGGTCGAGTTGCAGATAACGCTCGGCGCTCACTGCATCGAGCGGATGCTGGACGCCGGGAAAATTACCGTACAGGTTCGCGAAACTGCGGTTTTCGGCGTAGATCACCACGATCTGCCTGACCTGATCGTGTAGCGCGGCGTCGAGCCGCAAGTCCGCGGCACTACGCGGCGCGGCGCCGCTCGCGGTACTTTGTTCGGTCTTGCAGCCGGTCAGCGCGAGTCCGATGCCGACCGCCGCGATGCCGGTCAAGACACGGCGGCGCTCGGGATCGTCGGGGGCGTTGTCGGCGTTCGGCGGCAGGGTGGGGTCGTTGTCTGTCATCGGTAGGTTCCGAAATTAGCGTGGCGGGCGCTTAACAATCAGATCGCCTCCGCTTGGGGCGGCGTGCGCGCGGCACTGGGGCGCGATGGATCGCTGCAAAGGATAGCACCGGGATAGCACCGCGCGAAACGCAGGCGACGGTGCGGGAGGCCGCGTGCTTCGCGCTATCATGTTGCTCTGTATCCGATGAACAGCAGAAACAGCAGAAACGGCAGCCAAGATGGCAAAAGAAGAGCAGACAGGAGCGGGACGCAAGCAAATGAAGCCACGCGGCGCGGCCGCTCCGGCTTCGCAGGACGAAGCGACGCTGTCCCAGGCGGAGGGCGCTAACTCACCCGATTCCACCGATGAAGAGAGCACCGGCGGATCGACTTACCTCGTGCCTGGGCTGGAGCGCGGTTTGCGCATCCTCGCCGAATTCAGCGCGCGCGAGCCGATTCTGGGCGCGCCCGAATTGTCCAAGCGCATCGGCATTCCGCGTACCACCACATTTCGTCTACTGCAAACGCTCGAAGCGCTAGGCTTTCTTGAACGCGTGAACGGCGACCGCTATTTCCGCCTGAGCGTCGCGGTGCTGCGGCTCGGCTTCGAATACCTGAGTTCGCTCGAACTGACCGATGTCGGCACGCCGATTCTCGAACGCCTGCGCGACGCGACCGGCCTGAGCACGCATCTGCTGATCCGTGACCAGCGCGACGTGGTGTTCGTCGCCAAGGCGCAAACCCATGAGCCGATGTTCAGTTCGGTGAAGGTGCATGTCGGCACGCGTCTACCCGCGCATGCCACGGTGCATGGCCAGGTGCTGATGGGCGATTTGAGTTTCGAAGAATTGCGTCAGTTGTATCCCGAGCCGCAACTCGAACGCTTCACCGAACGCACGCCCGCGACTGTCGAAGAACTATACGGACGTGTGCGCGAAAGCGCGGCGCTAGGCTACGCCGTGAGCGAAGCGTCTTTTGAACGTGGTATTTCGGTCGTGAGCGCGCCGGTGCGCGACCAGAGCGGCAAGATCACGGCCGCGTTGACGGTCACCATTCCGCGTTCCGATATCGGCGAAGCAGAAGAACGCGAGCCGCTTATCGTCGCGGTTTGTCAGGCGGCGCTCGAATTGTCCGAACGCCTCAGCTATCGTCCGCGGCCGGATGATCCGACCGCGGCTCAAGCGCGCCGCAGACTGATTGCGACGAACTGACATCAGAACGAGTGGTGGATGCCCGTCAGGAAAATCGTCTGGTTCCGCCCGCTCGACACCCCTGCCGTGAAGAACGCGGCGTCCGTATTCGAGCCCGCGCGCTCATACAGTGCATTCACGTACAACTGCGTCGACTTCGACAGCGCGTAGATATCGCCGATCATGAACTGCGTCCAGCGATGGCCGGCTAACGTGGTTGTCGCCGCGCCGCCTGCGACGGTGTTGAACGGTGTGAACTGATAGTTCGCGCCCACGTCGTAACTCTGATACGTGTCCGAATGACTGGCCGACTCCAGCTTCACGCGCGTGTACAAACCGTGCACCAGCAGCTTGCCGAACTGGTATGACGCGCCCGCGCCCATGTTCTCGACCTTGTCCGCGCTGTAGTTCGCAGCGGCGACACCCTGGAAGGTGGTGAGACCCGTCGTCACGATCGACGGCGTACGGTTGTGCTCGTTCGCATAGGTCGCGCCGGCCTTGAACGGACCATTCGCATAACTAAGTGCGAAGCTCAGTGTCTTGCCGGTGGAGAAGTTGGTCGTGTTGCCGAGACCCATCATTGCGCCGACCGAGAAGCCGGCGAAGCTCGCCGAGCGGAACTTCACCGAGTTGTCGAACGGCACCACGCCTGTGTCGGCAAGCTCGTCGATATTGCCCGGGTGGAACGCGTACCAGCTCGCCGCCAGATAGGCCGTGCTAAGCGGGCCCAGTATGTCGAAACTGAACGGCGTCTGATGACCCAGCGTCACCGTGCCGACCTGATCCGAACTCAAGCCCACGAACGCCTGGCGATTGAACAGCGTGCCCGCTTTGGCGAATGCACCAGTGTTCGTATAGAAGCCGTTTTCCAACTGGAAAACGGTCTTCAGACCACCGCCCAGATCCTCAACGCCCTTCAGGCCCCAGCGATCCGGCTGCATGTTGCCTTGCTCTTCGATCCACTTCGAACTGCCGCCTGCATTGCTGATATACGCGATACCGGCATCCAGACTGCCGTATAGCGTGACACTGCTTTGCGCCCATGCGCCAGTCGTTGCGCAGATTGCCGTCAAGCCGGCCGCCGCAATGATGTGCTTCACCGTTGGTTCTCCTGATCACACGACGGATAGCTCGCGCTGATTTCGTCGTCCCTGATCCTTTGCATTGGGTTGAATGCAGCTTCGGGTTTATGCGCCAAAACTGCGTCGCTATTTGTTTCACCTATGGGCGTTTGTATCGCCTATGGAAAAGTATAGTGAGTCTGGAAATGGTCAAAATAAATTTTCGGACCCCGTACAAACCCGCATGACGACCGGTCGATTCGTCTGAGAATAATGAGCAAAGCCACGCCCTAAAAGGCTCTTCAGCCGATGCGCCGATTCATTTCTGTTCACGCAAAGCTGTGTTGTGAACACGACAGTCAGTGTTTTCCCCTAGCAGCCCAGATTTTTATTTTTTCGAGCCGAAGCCACTCCTATAATTATCCATACACGAACTGATGTTCCTTATATGGAACATAAGGCTTCAGGAGAAGGCGAGAAATGACTGAACAATGGCGCTGCGCCGGCCATGCCGGCGATCTGTCCGAAGACGCGCCGCTCGAGTTCAAGCTCGACGGCACGGAAATCGGCATCTACAAGGTGGGCGATGCGCTGTACGCGCTGGAAAACGTCTGCCCTCATGCATACGCATTGCTGACGCAGGGCTTTGTCGACGGCGACACCGTCGAATGCCCGCTACACGAAGCCGTGTTCCATATCCCGACCGGCAAATGCTTGAAAGAGCCCGGTGGCCGCGACCTGAAGACGTATTCGGTACGTCTCGCCGGCGAAGAAATCCAGATCAAGGTGGAATGACATGCGAGAGCAAATCGTGAACTTCAATCCCTTCCTGAAGCCGTGGCTCGCGCCGCAGCCGAACAACGTCGCCGGCAAGGGCGTGATCGAAAAGCCGGGCGAGACCGAAAACTTCATCTGGCAAACGCGTAAGGCGGAGCCGACCCAATACGAGAACGACTTTGGCGATGCGCTCGAAAAGGTTTTCGAAGCCGGCGCGAATGAATTGCAGGAAGTTGTCGACGGTTTGAACCGCGTGGGTTTCCGCACTCCGGAAGGCAACGCATGGGACGCCGAGCGTCTCGCCGCCGAATTCCGCCTGCTCGCCGAATAAGCGCGCTTTCCCGAACACGTCTCATCGCTTTCGTTTCCGGAGTCTCTTTATGACGTCCCCCAATACAACGACTCAAGACGCGGCCGACCCGATCCAGTCTTATCTGAACCGTGGCTTGCGCAATTACTGGTATCCGGTCGCACCGAGTTGGCAGGTCGGCGACGCGCCGGTCGGCATCACGCGTCTCGGCGACCAGATCGTGCTGTGGCGCGACAAGGAAGGCAAAGTCCACGCGCTCGAAGACCGCTGTCCGCACCGCGGCGCGCGTCTGTCGCTCGGCTGGAACCTCGGCGGCAGCGTTGCATGCTGGTATCACGGCATTGAAATCAACGGCGGCGGCACGGTCACGAAAGTCCCGGCTGTTTCGAACTGCCCGCTGGAAGGCCAGAAGTGCGTGAAGTCGTATCCGGTCGAAGAGCATGCCGGCGCGATTTTCCTGTGGTTCGGCGACGACGCCCACAAAGAACCCGCTCCGCTCGAGCTGCCGGAAGAACTGGTCGGCGACGAATACGCGAGCTTCCTGTGCATGTCGAACTGGAAGTGCAATTACCAGTACGCGATCGACAACGTGATGGACCCGATGCACGGCGCCTATCTGCATGCGACGTCGCACTCGATGGCCGAAGGCGACAAGCAGGCCGATATGCGTGTGCGCAAGACGGAAACGGGTCTGATGTTCGAAAAGGTCGGACAGCGCGACGTGAATTTCGACTGGGTCGAACTCGGTGAAACCGGCACGCTGTGGATGCGTCTCGCGATTCCATACAAGAAGAAGTTCGGCCCGGGCGGCAACTTCGGGATCATCGGCTTCGCCGTGCCCGTCGACGAAAACAACTGTCAGGTTTACTTCTGGCGCACGCGCAAGGTGTCGGGCTGGCAGCGCGACGCGTGGCGCTTCATGTATCGCAACCGCCTCGAAGGTCTGCATTGGGCCGTGCTGGAACAGGATCGCTATGTTCTCGAAAGCATGGCGCCGAATGCACGCGAGCACGAATTCCTCTATCAGCACGACGTCGGCATGACGCGTGTGCGGCGCATGTTCCGTCAGCGCGCCCAGCAGCATTTCGCTGAGCTGGATGCGTATCGCGCTCAGACTGCTCAGGCAGGCGCCGCTCAAACCGAGGCAGCAGGCCACAGCCATGCATAACGAAGCGTCAGCGGCTTTGCCGGCACTCAGAGATCGGCGCGTCCTCGTGACCGGCGGCGCGCGCGGTCTCGGCGCGGCGTTCGTTCGCGCGCTGGTGCAAGCCGGTGCGCAAGTCGTGTTCGGCGACGTCCTGCATGACGAAGGTCGCGCGCTTGCGGCGTCGCTGGTCGAGCAGGGCCACGCGGTGACGTATCTGCCGCTCGATCTCGCTGATCCCGCCAGCATCAGGCAGTTTGCCGATCAGGCAGTGGCGCAGCTCGGCGGGCTCGACGCATTGATCAACAACGCGGCGATCACCAACTCGGGCGGCAAGTTCGCCGACGAGTTGTCGGTCGAGACGTGGAACGCCGTGATGAACGTCAACGTGCGCGGCACGTGGCTGATGAGTACCGCTGCGTTGCCGTATCTGCGCGACTCGGGGCGCGGCAGCATCGTCAATATCGCCTCCGACACGGCAATGTGGGGTGCGCCGAAGCTGCTTGCGTATGTCGCAAGCAAGGGCGCTGTGATCTCGATGACCCGCTCGCTGGCGCGCGAATTCGGCGCGGACGGCGTGACGGTCAACGCGATCGCGCCGGGCCTCACCGAAGTCGAAGCCACCGCTTACGTGCCCGCCGAGCGTCACCAGTATTACATGCAAGGCCGCGCGCTGACGCGCGCACAGGTGCCCGACGACGTCACCGGGCCGGTGCTGTTCCTGTTGTCCGATGCCGCACGCTTCGTGACTGGCCAGTTGCTGCCGGTCAATGGCGGCTTCGTGATGAATTGATCTTGTCGAATCGAAAGGAGAAAGAGATGGCGGACGCCGAACTCGAACGCAAATCGTGGGAACAACCCGCGGACGCGAGCTTTGCGCAGTGGCTGGATAGCCGCGTCGCGCGCCTGGAAACGCGCCGTTATGACTGGGACGCGCTGAAGTTCCAGGCCGACTACGACCCGAAGTATCGCCGCGCACAAATGCGCTATGTCGGCACGGGTGGCACCGGCGTCGCGAAAGACATGAACACGGTGCCCGCCGGCGGCTTCACGTTTTCGACGATGGTGATTCCGGCCGGCAACATCGGACCGAGCCATATCCATATGGATGTCGAAGAAATCTTCTTCGTGCTGCGCGGCAAGATGAAAGTGATTTGCGAAAAAGACGGCGAAACGTGGGAAGCCGTGCTCGGCGAGCGCGATCTGATTTCGGTGCCTCCGGGCGTGTATCGCACGGAGGTGAACATCGGCGAAGAAGACGCGTTGATGTGCGTGATGCTCGGTTCACCCAGGCCAATCACGCCGACGTATCCGCCGGATTCGCCGTTGGCCAAGCTCAAGCGCTAAGTCTTCAGTTTTTTAGATCCCCACGAAGGCAATCATGTCCACAGTCCCGTTCCGTATCGCCGATAACGTCGATCAGAACGCTACGCTCGAAGCGCGCCTTGCGCGCTTTCCGGCGCAGCAGATCTGGCTCGCATCGCAACGTGCGGTGAGTTATCGCGAGGCGGATAGCGCAGCAAGCGACGCACTGCCTTTGGTGCTGCTTCACGGTATCGGGTCGGGCGCGGCTTCGTGGGTACAACAGTTTGAAGTGCTGGGCGAGACGCGTTGTGTGCTGGCGTGGGATGCACCGGGGTATGGCGCGTCGACCCCGGTAGAAGCCGATTCGCCCGCTGCAGGCGACTACGCAACGGTGCTGAAAGAATGGCTCGACGCGCTCGGCATTGAGCGCTGTGTGCTGCTGGGGCATTCGCTTGGCGCGATCGTCGCCGGTGCGTTTGCTGTGACGAATCCGCAGCTTGTGGCCGGTTTACTCCTGCTGTCGCCGGCTGGCGGATATGGCGCTTCGCCTGCGGACGTGCGCGAGAGCAAACGCAATCAGCGTCTCGCCATGATTAAGGAACTCGGCCCACAAGGTCTCGCTGAAAAACGCAGCACCAATATGTTGTCCGCGAACGCGAGCGATGAAGCGCGCGCATGGGTGCGCTGGAACATGTCGCGGGTGATCCCACGTGGCTATGTTCAAGCAACACATCTGCTCGCGAACGCCGATCTCGCCAGCGATCTCGCGCGCTACAAAGGTCACATCAGCATCGCAGTCGGCGCAGACGACGCTATCACGCCCCCCGAAGCCTGCGAGCGACTCGCCCTGACGGCCAGCACCAGGTTGCAGGTTGTGCCGGGCGCGGGGCATGCCGGCTATATCGAAGCACCCACCGCGTACACCGCGATCATCGACACGTTCTGTCGCGCGAGCGACGGACAACGGAGCCAATGAATGACGCCCGACACGATTAACGCCGAGCGCGACGCGGACGACGACCGCAACGACGCGGACGCCAGCAGCGAGATCAACTATCGCGTGCCGGGTCTGGAACGTGGTCTGAAGATACTGACCGAGTTTTCGCCGCGCGAGCCGGTTCTCGGCGCACCGGAACTATCGAAGCGCCTGAAGATTCCCCGCACAACGGTGTTCCGTCTGCTGCAAACACTCGAATCGCTCGGTTTTCTCGAGCGCGCTGATAAGGACCGCAACTATCGCCTCGGCGTCGCGGTGCTTCGGCTCGGTTTCGAGTACCTGAGCTCGCTTGAACTGACCGATCTCGGTTTGCCGATCATCGAAGCCTTGCGCAACGACACCGGCCTCACCAGCCATATCGTGATTCGCGACGGACGCGATGTTGTGTTCGTCGCGAAGGCGCAAAGTCATGCGCCGATCTTCAGCTCGGTGAAGGTGAACGTCGGCACGCGTCTGCCGGCTTACGCAACGACGCACGGCCAGGTGCTGATGAGCGACATGACGCTCGACGAGTTGAAAAAGCTCTATCCCGAGCCGGAACTGGAACGCTTTACGAAGCAAACACCCGCCACCGTCGAGGAGTTGTACGAACGGGTTTGCGATGACGCGAGGCGCGGTTACGCGATCAGCGAGTCGTCGTTCGAACGCGGCATTTCCGTGGTGAGCGCGCCGGTTCGCAACGACACGGGCCGCATCGTCGCGGTGATTACGACCACGATTCCGCGTCCCGAGATCGACGCTTCGCTGCTCGACAACGGCCTGATCGACAAGGTTCGCCGCGCGGCCGACGAACTCTCGCAGCGGCTCAATTATCGGCCGAAGGGTAGCGCGAACGCGGGCACGAAATACATGAAGGCACTGGGACTCAAATGATCCAAATCGACTTGACCGGACAGGTGGCGGTGGTGACGGGCGGTTCGTCCGGCATCGGCCTTGCAACCGCGGAACTGTTTCTACGAGCTGGCGCGTCGGTCGCGATCTGTGGACGCGACGGCGAACGGCTGGCGCAAGCGGAAACCGCTTTGAACGCGCAGTTTCCCCACGCGCAATTGTTGGCGCGAACCTGCGACGTACTGAACGCGGACGAAGTAGCCGCCTTCGCGCAAGCGGTGCACACCCGCTTTGGCCGCACCGACATGCTGATCAACAACGCCGGTCAAGGCCGCGTCTCGACCTTCGCCGACACCAGCGACGACGCCTGGCGCGAAGAACTCGACCTGAAGTACTTCAGTGTGATTCGCCCGACCCGCGCATTTCTGCCGATGCTGCGCGACGCGGCGGGGGGCGGCAAGAACGCGGCCGTGGTCTGCGTGAATTCGCTGCTCGCGCTGCAACCCGAGCCGCATATGGTGGCGACCTCGTCGGCGCGCGCCGGCGTGCTGAGTCTCATCAAATCGCTCGCGGTCGAACTCGCGCCGCAGCGCATCCGCGTGAATTCGATTCTGATCGGCATCGTCGAATCCGGTCAATGGCGCCGCCGTTACGCGAAAGAAGCGCAACCGGGTCAGAGCTGGGAAGACTGGACCGCCGAACTGGCGCGCAAGAAAAACATTCCGCTAGGCCGCTTCGGTCGCCCCGAAGAAGCCGCACAAGCGCTCTTTTACCTGGCTACGACGCTGTCGTCCTATACGACGGGCAGTCACATCGATGTTTCTGGAGGCGTTGCACGACATGTCTAACAAAACCACCGTTGGCGAACTGATCGCCGCTTTTCTCGAGCAATGCGGCGTCCAAACCGCTTTCGGCGTGATCTCGATCCACAACATGCCGATCCTCGACGCGATCCACAACCGCGGCAAGATTCGCTATGTCGGCGCGCGCGGCGAAGCCGGCGCGGTGAATATGGCTGACGGCCTCGCCCGTGTCTCCGGCGGCCTCGGCGTGGCGTTCACCAGCACGGGAACGGCCGCGGGCAATGCAGCGGGCGCGATGGTCGAAGCACTGACGGCGGGCACGGCGCTCCTGCACATTACCGGTCAGATCGAAACGGAGTACCTCGATAAAGACCTCGCGTATATCCACGAAGCGCCGGACCAATTGTCGATGTTGCAGTCGATTTCGAAAGCAGCGTTCCGCGTGCGTTCGGTTGAGACCGCGCTGCCGACGATCCGCGAGGCGGTGCGCGTCGCGCTGACGGCGCCGAGCGGTCCCGTCAGCGTCGAAATTCCAATCGACATTCAGGCGGCGGAAATTGAATGGCCCGCCGACCTGGCCGCGCCGCACGTCACCACACTCACGCATAGCAGCGCGCGCGTCGCACAACTCGCGGAGCAACTGGCGAGCGCGAAGCGCCCGTTGTTGTGGCTCGGCGGCGGCACGCGGCATGCACGCGCCGCGGTTGAGCGTCTCGTGGCGCTGGGTTTCGGCGTGGTGACCAGCGTGCAAGGCCGTGGCGTGCTGCCGGAAGATCATCCGGCGACGCTGGGTGCGTTCAACGTGCACGCCGCCGTCGAAAGCTTCTACAAGACGTGCGATGCGCTGGTGGTGGTCGGCTCGCGTCTGCGTGGCAATGAAACGCTGAAGTACAAGCTGGCGCTGCCGCAACCGTTGTATCGCATCGACGCGGACGCACTCGCCGACAACCGTGGCTATCGCAACGACATGTTCGTGCACGGCGACGCATCGGCGGTACTCGAAGAGCTTGCGACGCTGCTCGAAGGCCGTCTGAAGGTCGATCCCACGTTTGCGCAGGACCTCGCCGCCGCGCGCGAAAGTGCCGTCGCGGATGTGGGCAAGGGCCTCGGCCCGTACAAGCGCCTTGTCGATGCACTTCAACAGGCAGTGGGCCGCGACTACAACTGGGTGCGTGACGTCACGATCTCGAACAGCACGTGGGGCAACCGCATGCTGAAGATTTTCTCGCCGCGCGCGGGCGTTCATGCACTTGGCGGCGGCATCGGCCAGGGCATGCAAATGGGGATTGGCGCGGCACTCGCCGGCAATGCCGCGAAGACCGTGTGCCTGGTCGGCGATGGCGGCTTGATGGTGAACGTCGGCGAGCTCGCGACGGCCGTGCAGGAAAACGCCAACGTGATGATCGTGCTGATGAACGACCAGTGCTACGGCGTGATCCGCAACATTCAGGACGCGCAATACGGCGGCCGCCGTTGCTACGTCGATCTGCACCAGCCGGATTTCGCGCAGTTCTGCGAGAGCCTGGAGCTCACGCACTACCGCATCAAGTCGCTCGATCAGGCCGAGGAAATCATCCGTGAAGGTATGGCGAAGACGGGTCCCGTGCTGGTCGAAGTGGACATGCTGTCGGTCGGCTCGTTCGCCACCGCATTCGCGGGGCCGCCGGTCAAGGAAAAGGAGCCGCAACATGCGTGAGACCGGCTACGCGGGGCACCACGCACCCGTCGACGTCGCGATGATCGGCTTCGGCGCGATCGGCCAGGCGGTGTATCGCTCGGTCGAGTCGGACCCGACGGTGCGCGTGTCGCACGTGATCGTGCCGGAGCGTCATATGGCGTCGGTGCGTGAAGTGGTGGGTGCGTCGGTCGACGTGGTCTCGTCGGTGTCCGCGTTGAACAGCCATCCGCATTTCGCGCTGGAATGCGCGGGGCACAGCGCGCTTGTCGATCACGTGGTGCCCTTGCTGAAAGCCGGGACGGATTGCGCCGTGGCTTCGATCGGCGCGCTGTCCGACATGATGTTGCTGGACGCGCTAGCCGCCGCCGCCGATGAAGGCGATGCCACGTTGACGCTGTTGTCGGGCGCAATCGGCGGCGTGGACGCGTTGTCCGCCGCGAAGCTCGGCGGCCTTGACGAAGTGCTGTACACGGGGCGCAAACCGCCCACGGGTTGGCTCGGCACGCCAGCGGAGCAGGTTTGCAATCTGCACACGTTGAGCGAAGAAATCGTGATCTTCGAAGGCAGCGCACGTGAAGCGGCGCGCCTGTACCCGAAGAACGCCAACGTCGCCGCGACCATCGCGCTCGCCGGCCTGGGTCTGGACCACACCATGGTCCGCCTGATCGCCGATCCGAATGTGACGCGCAACGTGCATCGCATCGTGGCGCGCGGCGCATTCGGCGAGATGTCGCTGGAAATGTGCGGCAAGCCGCTGCCGGACAACCCCAAGACGTCCGCATTGACCGCGTACAGCGCGATTCGTGCGCTACGCAATCGCGCGGCACGCTGTGTGATTTAAGCCATTAGCTGAAGCAAACCGGAACGACCGACATGACTCACTTCGATACCAGCCTTGTCCCTACCGGCGATATTTTCATCGGCGGCGAATGGCGGCAAGGACGCGGCAACCCGTACAAAAGCCTGTATCCGGCGGATCAGTCGGTCAACATGGAAATCTCGACGGCCAATGCCGACGACGCCCGCGAAGCGGTGGAAGCCGCCGATATCGCCTGGCGCAAGCCGGATTGGTCGGGTTTGAAGCCGCATCAACGCGCGCTGATCCTGTATCGCATCGCCGATCTGATCATGGCGCGTCACGAGGCGCTCGCGCAATTGCAGCGTCGCGACAACGGCAAGCCGATCGGCGAAACGCGCGTGCTGGTGGCAAGCGCGGCTAACACGTTCCGTTATTTCGCTGCGTGCCTTGAAACGCTCGACGAAGAAGTCACGCCCTCACGTGGCGACTATCTGACGATGAGCATTTACGAGCCCATCGGGGTGATCGCGGCAATTACACCGTGGAATTCGCCGATTGCTTCGGACGCGCAAAAGCTGGCTCCTGCTTTGGCGGGCGGCAACGCAGTGGTGTTGAAGCCGGCTGAAGTCACGCCGCTGGTCTCGCTTGCGCTGGCGCGTATCTGCGAAGAAGCCGGTGTGCCGAAGGGCGTTTTGAGCGTCGTGCCGGGTAAAGGCTCGGTGATCGGCGACGTGCTGGTGCGCCATCCGCTGGTCAAGAAGGTGTCGTTCACGGGCGGCACTGAGGTGGGCCGCGGTATCGCGCGCATTGCCGCGGACAAGCTGATGCCCGTGTCGCTGGAACTGGGCGGCAAATCGCCGACCATCGTATTCGATGACGCCGATCTCGACCATGCAGTAAACGGCGTGCTGTACGGCATTTTCAGTTCGTCGGGCGAAGCGTGCATCGCGGGCTCGCGTCTGTTCGTGCAGCGCTCGATCTACGACGCCTTCATGAAACGTCTCGCGGAAGGCGCGCGCAAACTGCGCGTCGGCGATCCGTCACGCGCGGAAACGCAAATGGGTCCGTTGATTACCGCGGCGCATCGCGAGACAGTCGAGCGGTATGTCGCGTTGGGTCTGGAAGAGGGCGGCCGCCTGCTGTGCGGCGGCGAGCGCCCGGTTGGCGATGGCCGCGAGCAGGGTACTTACTTTCAGCCGACGATACTCGAAGGCCTCACGAACGAAGCCCGCATCTGCCAGGAAGAGATTTTCGGCCCGGTACTGGTCGCGATGCCGTTCGACGACGAAGCCTCGCTGCTAAAAGAAGCCAACAACAGCGTGTTTGGCCTTGCCGCCGGCATCTGGACGCGCGATTACAAACGCGCCTACCGCATCGCGCGCGCACTCGAAGCCGGCACCGTTTGGATCAATACCTACAAGCTGTTCTCGATTTCGACGCCGTTTAGCGGCTGGAAGGAGAGCGGCATGGGACGCGAGAAAGGCCGTCTCGGCATCCGCGAATACATGCAGCAGAAGAGCCTCTACTGGGGCTTGAACGACGCGCCGCTGGCGTGGGCGAACTAATACGCAAGAGGCACGGTATGACGATTCTCGGTATTGAACAGATTATTTACGGCGTAACGGATCTCGCCACCTGCCGCCGGTTTTTTGCGGACTGGGGTTTGAAAGAGATCGAGCATGACGATAGTCACGCGCGCTTCGAAACGCTGAACGGCTGCACGGTACGCTTGGTCGATGCGAACGATCCGTCGCTGCCGCCCGCCTTCGAAGAAGGTCCGACGCTGCGTGAAGTGACCTGGGGTGTAGCAACCAAAGCTGAGCTCGACGAACTGCGCGGCCGCTTTGCAGGCCAACCCGGCCACTTCGAAACGGAAGACGCCGTAGGTTGCATCGATCCGAACGGTATGGCGATTCGCGTCGAAGTGACTCGCAAACGTGCGCTGGATATTCACGGCTCGCCCTCAAACGTGTGGGGGCAAACGCTGCGCGTCGATCAACCGTCGCCGATTTACGAATGTGCTGAACCGGTTGAAGTGGGTCATGTGGTGTTCTTCACGAACCAGCTGGCGGAACAGGAAAAGTTCTACCAGGAACTGCTCGGCTTCGAAATGTCGGACCGCTATCCTGGCCGTGGCGCGTTCATGCGTTGCGCGCCGCACGGCGGCCACCACGACATTTTTCTGCTGGCCTTGCCGGGTGGAAAGCGCGGTCTCAATCACGTGGCGTTCACCGTGCGCGACATTCACGAAGTGTTCGGCGGCGGCATGCATATCAGCCGCTGTGGTTGGGATACGCAACTCGGGCCGGGGCGTCATCCGGTCTCGTCGGCGTACTTCTGGTATTTCCAGAATCCGGCTGGCGGTTTGATCGAGTACTACGCCGACGAAGATCAGCTCACGCCCGAATGGCAGCCGCGTGATTTCGAACCGGGTCCGACCGTGTTCGCCGAATGGGCTATCGACGGCGGCATCGACGGTAACACGCGTCGCCAGAAAAACGCGAAGGCGCCGGAAGGCAAGTTCATGACGGAGCGGAAAAATGACTGACGCTGCTGCCGCAAAGGCTGAAGCTGCACACGCCGGGCTGGAAGCACCGCGCACGATTGTCGTGATCGGTGGCGGCCAGGCTGCTGGCTGGGTCGTGAAGACGTTGCGCAAGGAAGGCTTTGACGGCCGCCTCGTGATGATCGCCGACGAGATTCATTTGCCGTATGAGCGGCCGCCGCTCTCGAAGGCGGTGCTCTCCGGCGAGGCGGATATCGAGACCGTGCGCCTCGTGAAGCCCGACGATTTCGATGCGCTGAACGTCGAAGCATGGCAACCGGACTGCGCGACGTCGATCGATCGTGAAAAGCGCATTGTTCGCACGCAGTCGGGCCGTGAAGTGCAATACGACCGGCTGGTGATTGCAACCGGCGGCGCGGCACGGCGTTTGCCTGATTCGCTGGTGAAGACTTCGCACATCACCTATCTGCGTACGCTCGACGAAGCCGTTGCTTTGGGCGAGCGGCTGCGTGCCAGCAAACGCGTGCTGGTCGTAGGTGGCGGATGGATCGGTCTCGAAGTCGCGGCCACGGCGCGCAAGCTCGGCGTGGAAGCGGCAGTCGTGGAAGGTGCTCCGCGTCTGTGCGCTCGCTCGTTGCCGCCGCTGGTGTCGGACTTTCTGCTGCAACTGCATCGGGCAAATGGAGTGGACGTGCGGTTGAACGCATCGCTCATGTCGATTGCGGATCATCCGAACGACACCAACCGTATTCGCGCCACATTCGCCGACGGTTCCACGCTTGACGCCGACTTTGCTGTCGCCGGCATCGGCCTCGCGCCGCATACGATGCTGGCGGAAGCCGCGGGTATCAAGGTGGACGACGGCATCGTCGTCGACCATTTCGGCGCGACCGACGACCCGCGCATCTTTGCGTGCGGCGATGTCGCGAATCACCCGAGTGCATGGCTGAAGCGTCGTGTGCGGCTCGAATCGTGGGCCAATGCGCAGAACCAGGCGATCTCGGCGGCCAAAGCGTTGCTTGGCAAATTCGAGCCGTATGCGGACATTCCATGGTTCTGGTCCGATCAATACGACGTGAATCTGCAAATCCTCGGCGACATTCCGGGCGATGCGCAACTCGCGATACGCGGTGATGTAGCAGGAAAACGCGCCACGCTATTCCATCTGGAAGACGGCGCGATTCGCGGCGTGATTGCCATCAACACGCCGCGCGAACTGAAATTGTCGCGCAAGTGGATGAACCAGGGCCGGACGATCGACCTTGCCACCTTGACCGACGCCTCAACGGCGCTTGCCTAACCAAACCTACGGACGGCACCACGGCATGAGAACTATCGACAACACCATAGGGGACCGCAGCAGCGCCGGTGTCTCAGGCCCCGTGACCCGGGGCTCGATCATCGCGCGTCTCGAGCGTCTGCCGAAGAACGCCATGCAGGTGCGCGCGCGCATACTGATCGGTCTCGCGACGTTCTTCGACGGCTTCGACGTGATCGCGATCGCGGCCACGCTGCCGATCCTGATTGCGAAGTGGCATCTGACGCCGTGGGAAATCGGCTTTCTGATCGGTTCCGGTTCGGTCGGACAGTTGATCGGCGCGTTCGTGTTCCCGTGGTACGCAGAGCGCAAAGGCCGCGTGAAGGCGATTGCGTTGAGCTCAGGGATCATCGGCATTACGAGTATTGCGTGCGGCTTTGCGCCGACCTTCGCGGTGTTTGTCGCGCTGCGCGTGATTCAAGGGCTTGGGCTCGGCGGCGAATTGCCCGTGGCAGCGACCTATATCAACGAGATTAGCCGCGCGCATGGCCGTGGCCGTTTCGTGCTGTTGTATGAAATCGTTTTTCCGGTCGGGTTGCTCGCATCGAATGCGTTGGGCGCATGGATCGTGCCGCGGTTCGGGTGGCAGGCCATGTACTTCATTGGCGGCATGCCGTTGATTCTGTTCTTCGTGCTGCGCAAACTGGTGCCCGAATCGCCGCGCTGGCTTGCGGAACGTGAACGAATGGCCGACGCCGATGCCGCTGTGCACGCGTTCGAACGCGCCGTGAAGGGTTCGTTGCCGCTGGTCACCCAGTCGGCGGAATTCGATGCGATGGCCAATCGTCATCCGAAGCGTCGCATGGGCGATCTGTTCGGGCCTGCCTATCTGAAGCGCACGATGGCCGTGGCAATGCTGTGGATTACGTGTGGCTTCATTCAGTACGGTCTTTCGACCTGGCTGCCGACGATCTACCGCACGGTTTATCACGCGCCGCTGCAATTGGCGTTGAATCTGGCGGTGGCGGCTTCGGTGCTGGGCGTGGTGGGTTCGCTGACCTGTGCGCTGCTGGTCGACAAGGTGGGTCGCAAGCCGATCATCAATTTGTCGTTCGTGGCCTGCGCGCTTTCGCTGTTGCTGGCCGGAGTGTTCCACAACGCGTCGGTGTATGTGGTGGCGACTTGCTGCGCGTTTGCGCTCGGTTTTCTGGCTTGTGGTTTTATCACCGCTTATGTGTACACGCCGGAACTGTATCCGACCAGCATCCGCGCGATGGGCTGCGGTGTGGGCGGCGCGTGGCTGAAGGTGGCGGCGATCTTCGCGCCCGCCATCGTGTCGAAGACGATGATCGGCGGTAATCTGCAGGTGGCGTTTTATATTCTCGCGGCTGTGCCGTTCATTGCGGCGATCACGGTGCACTTGCTTGGGATTGAGACCAAGGGGAAGGTGCTGGAGCAGCTTGAGGCTTGATGCCTTTTGGGGCGTGTGATGGGTTTGGTGGGCGGTTGATGTTGAGGTTGAAGGAACCGCGATGGCAGGGAGATGAAGGGCGCACTGGGTGGTGCGCCCTTTGTTTTTTGTGGACGGCAATGGATGCGCTCTGGAAGTTCAATGTCAAGCGCGGTTAGTCCATGCGGTCGGGTCACTTGCGCTCGCACAAGATTCTTCAAAGAGCGTGCTTTGTGTAGGGGATTTACTACTCAATTACAGATTCATCCTCTATGAATCCAATCTGCTTTTCAATATCTTTTTGTTAATTAGTAAACCTATATATGGGGGATATTGATGGTCGGTTCAATTGGACGTTTGTTTTCCTTCTGCACAGGCAGTCGGCGAGAAGGTAGGCGAATGGCGGCCGGGCGTATGGCTGGTTCTTGCGCTCTGGTCTGCCTACTGATGCCTGTGATGCCTGCCTACGCCGACGACATCACCTACGGCTACGACGCATTGGGCCGGTTGACGTCGGTCAGCGTGTCTGGCGCCACCGCGTACTACGACTACGATGCGGCGGGCAACATCACGGCAATCCGGCGGCAGGGTGGGGTGGCTTCTGCGGTGCCGGTGAGCGGCGCGGGTTCTCCGCCAACTGCGGAGGCCGGTAATCCGGCATTGTCGTCAATCCCGACCCAGCTCAGCGCGCGCCAGGTTCGCGGCGCCTGATTCCTTCGGGTTCCTTCCCCCGCCTCTCCCAGATCCTTATGCACACCATCGATGCCCTCGCGGCGCGTCGGGTCCTCCTGCGCCCGTTCGTGCTGTTCTTCTTCGTGCTGCTGTCGTGGTTTGTCACGCCGCACGCGCATGCGGTCGAGTGCCCAAGCCGCTACGCCGCTTCCGGCGCTTACCCTGCCGATCCGATGTGCCCGCTCAAGGCCGCGGCCGCTGACTTCGGCGGCATGGGCGGCTACGTCTGTGGCGATCCGTCGGTGATCGCGAGCTATTGCAGCGGTCCGTCGGCCACCGACACGACCGAACCGGTTTCGCCCGAGGGCAGCATGCCGGACGACCCGGACAACTGCGCGGCCGACGCCACTGCCGGGTGCGGCAGCAGCACGTCGGGCGGTGAGCCCGTCAACCTGTACACCGGCCAGTTCTACTTCTTCCGCCACGATCTGGCGGTGGCCGACACGCTGCCGCTGGATCTTGCCCGCACCTACCGCAGCGGCGCCTACGACAGCAGCGGCCGGCCGCTGGTGGGCGCGTTCGGCGTCGGCGGCGGCCTGAACTTCGACACGATCCTCGCGATGAGCACGGACCGCCAGCGCCTCGAACTGCGCCAGGCCACCGGCATCCGTGTGCCGTTCACGCCGCGCGCGGGCAGCAGCGGCAAGGGCTGGGACGATCTGACCAGTCCCGGCGAGTACTACCGTGCCCGCATCGACGCGGCCGGCACGACCGGCCTGACGCTGACGCTGCGCGATGGCCGCATCCAGCGCTTTACGTCGATCGGCGGCGTGTACCGCCTGAGCCGTCTCGAGGACCGCAACGGGAATGCGGTCGTGATCGCCCGTGACAGCAGTACGGGCGCGATCACCAGCGTGAGCGGTCCCAATGGCCGCACGCTGACGTTCACGTCGATCGTGGGGGCGCGCGGCACGTCGCTCATTTCGCGCGTGACCGACCCACTGGGCCGCCAGGTGAGCTACACATACGACAGCGCGGACCGTCTGGTTCAGGTGAGCGACGCGGCTGGCGGCATCTGGAAATACGGCTGGGACAGCAACTCACGCCTTGCGGTCATCACCGACCCCGAGGGCAACCTCCAGGTCGCCAGCACCTATGACGGCAACGATCGGGTCATTGCCCAGAAACTCGCGGACGGCAGTACCTTTGCGTTCGCCTACACGCTGGGCGGCGGCAAGGCGACGCAGACCGACGTAACCGACCGGCGCGGCAGCATCCGCCGCGTGGAGTTTGACGCAAACGGACGGGTGGTGCGCAACACGTATCCGCTGGGTGACACCGCGCAGCAGGTGCAGACCTTCACGTACGACGCGACGGGCCGGGTGACGAACCTGACGGCAGGCGATCGCCAGTACACCTATGGCTACGACACGAACGGCAATCGCATCAGTGAGGCCGATCAGTACGGCACGCTGCACACGCGCACCCATGACAGCTACAGCCAGGTCCTGACGGACGCGGAGGCGGGCGATCCGCAGCGGGGCGTCGCTACCGTCTACACGTACGACGCGAAGGGCAATCTGCTGACGGTCACCGACCGCTTGGGCAACCGCACGACTTTCACGGTCGACGCGCAGGGTCGCGTCCTGACGGTGACCGATGCCTTGAAAGGCGTCACACGTTACACCTATACCGGCGGCGACCTGACGGCTGTCACCGATCCGCTGAACCGCACCACGCAGTACACGACGGATGCGGCAGGCCGTGTGACGGCGGTGCAGGACCCGCTGGGCAACAGGACGAAGCGCACCCTCGACGCGCTGGACCGCACGACCGATATCACCGATGCACTGAACGGCGTGACCCGCTTCACCTGGGACCGCAACGGGCACCTGCTCAGCCAGAGCGACCCGAAGGGTGTGACCACGCGCTACACCTATAACGCCATCGGCCGTCCGGTGAGTAAAACCGACCCGCTGGGCCGCAGTGAGACGTACACGTGGACCAGTGCGGGGCAACTGGCCAGCGTGACCGACCGCAAGGGGCAGGTCAGCAGATACACGTATGACGCGGCGGGCCGCCTCGCGCGCAGGGCGTTGACGCCGCTCGGCGGGGACCGGCCGATGCGCACCCAGAGCTACGGCTGGGACACGGTGACCGGGAAATTCCAGATCACGTCGCAGAGTGCCTGGAAAGATCCGTACTTCACGGACAACGCTGCGGTGCTGATGGTTAAACGCGATCCGGTCAGTGGCAAGGTGGCGAGCGTGCAGGAGTTTCCCAATCTGCCGGGGCACCAGACACAGCAGTATGGATATGCCCCGGACAGCCGCGACCTGACGCGTGTGGTGCTGAACGACGCGACAGTGGAGTACATGCGCGACGCGGAACACCGGATCACGCAGGCACAGTACACCCTGAACGATGAAGCGCCGAAGACCTTTACCTTTGCCTACGACGCCCTGGGCCGCCGGTCGAAGGCGACGCTGGGCAACGGCATTGCGATTGGCTACACGTGGGACGCCGCCAGCCAGCTGACCGGGATCACATACGGCAGGAGCGACGGCACAACGATTGGCACACTGACGTACACCTATGATGCGGCCGGCCGCCGGACCGGGATGGGCGGCTCGCTCGCGAAGACAACACTGCCGCAACCGGTCGCTGACGCGCAGTACAACGGCGCGAACCAGCTCACGCGCTGGGCGGGAAAGACGTTCACCTATGACGCGAACGGCAGCCTCACCGGCGACGGTGTGAATCGCTACGGCTGGGGCGTGACTGGCGAGTTCAGTCAGATCGACAGCGCGGACGGCAGCAGCATCCAGTACCAGTACGACGTGCTGGGGCGCCGCAAGCGGATGATCGCGAACGGCAGCAGGACGACGGACTACCTGAACGTGGGCGACGATCTGGCGCTTGCGAACACGGACGACGACTGGTCGCACCGGCTGCAGCAGTTCCCGCTGTTCGTCGGGGGTGCGCCGGACGAATTGCTGATGCGGCGCATTGGTGATGATCCGGCAACCGACCGCTACGTGCTGCGCGACGCGAACAACAACGTGATCGCGCTGACCAATGCGGGGCAGAACATCGTCACGCAGTACCGCTATGAGCCTTACGGACAGACGACGCTGAGTGGCGCAGCGGATGCGAACCCGCAGCAGTACACCGGGCGGGAGAATGACGGGACGGGGTTGTATTTCTATCGGAACCGGTACTACCACCCCGCAACGGGCAGGTTCATCAGTGAGGACCCGATCGGCTACGCGAGTGGGCAGACGAACGCGTATGCTTATGTAGGTGGGAATCCGGTTTCGTACAGTGATCCGTCGGGCCTGCAGGTACCGTTCCCATACACGCCGGTCCCACCGCTGCCGGGCGCGGGGTCAAACACACCGTCCTGGGTTTCTCCGCCGTGGGGCGCTCAGGGGGCTAGCGACTGGATCAGGGATACCGTTGGCGGGATATTTTCAAACGGTGGCGCCGATGATCCTGTTGTTTATCCGAACAATCCGCAAGAAGCACCGGGGAACTTTGAGCCTATTCGTGGAACGCGCGGAAAAAAATGTCTTGATGATGGTTCTGTTTGGGAGAAAGACACCTCGAGCCATGGCGGAGACCAATGGAAGCGGTGGAAGAACGAGAAAGACTGGAGCAAAGGAAGGACGCCAAATAGTATTTGGCCTGATGGACGCATTCGAAAATAAGGGAGGTCGCAACGGTGTCGTTAAAATTCATTGGCTTGCTAAGACGCGCTCTCCTCGAATGGCCCGAGGTAGTCGACCTGAGCGTACTGGTTCGACACGATCCGCTATCGGATCGCTATTCAGTTAAAGGCTTGTACGATTTGTCTGATGCGAGGGAGGCGCGCTATATTGGATCGACAGAGGAAATTATCATGCGCAACCTACACAATTCAATCTTCGGCGTGTTGCACGAAGCCGCGTTGTGTGTCAGTCGAATAAGGCCGGCCGATCTTAGGGAAGCTGCTATTCGTGTTCGATTTGAAAAGCACTTAAAGAATTGTATGGAGATGCCGGAGCTTCGGTTCTTGCCTGCTGACATCGAACTGGGCAAGCGCTACTTTGCTGAGAACCAGGGGGGTGGCACACGCTAGTCCCTAGCTTTGAGGCTATCAACAGTCAGGCACCAGAAGGGCCGCGTTTGAGCGGCCCTTCGTTTATCTACTCTTGCTCGGGCGGAGCGGTGGGCTTTGGACGGTTATAGCGAACCAGAGGTAGGCACGTTCAACGAATGCAGCTACGACGCGCTTGCCCAAGTGCAAACCGATGAGTGTCAGCGCAGTACCGTTTGTCTGCTATCGGAACCGGTATTACAGTCCGAACCCCGGCAGGTTCATTAGTGAAGACCGATCGGCTACGCGAGTGGACAGACGAACGCGTATGCTTATGTAGGTGGCAATCCGGTTCAATATGTCGATCCGTTTGGTCTGGCTACGACACCGACTGCTGATGAAATTATTTCTAGTCAATGCCAGGCGAGTGTGCGGCGCGTTTCCCGGGGCAGTATCTGGGCATGACCTTGGACGAGATAAAAGCGTTATCGCGCAATGGAGATCGTGATGCCAAGACGGCTTGGAAGCTCTTGAACGATAGCCGGTTCAGAAAGTGAACTTGATGGAGGCGCTATGACCCACGCGCTGTATGACTTGTTGGAAGAGCTCGATAGTCGGCGGCTGTCCTACAGCCTAAGTAGGCACCGCATAGACTCGGTGTTGGTTTCTTTGACGTTGCCCGGCAAGCGGATAGAGATTGATGTATTTAACGACGGAAGACTGGAGATGTCTCAGTTCTCGGGCGATGAAAGCGTCATAGACGACGCGGATGAGATATTCCGGATCGTCAACGATGCATCAAGCGGCTAAGGTCCCGGCTATTGCCAGGAGTCCGTGGTATCACAAAAGGGGCCGCGTTTCGCGGCCCTTCTGCATTTAAAGCGGCGTAATGATGAGCCGCTGGTACTCGACGGTGATACGCACGCGTGATCCGGGTTCAAACTGGCGGTCTCAATCATCGTCCGGAGAGCTTCATACACGGATGGAAGCACAGCCGTTCCGATTTCCGCCAGCGCTCCAATCACTCCACAGTAGCAGACCGTTATTCCCACCCGCGGCCAGCCACCACCCATCACCCCACCGTCCCCCGCGAGCCCCTTCTCTGCTTAATCCCATCAATAATCCAGACGCTCATCAACCCCGCGCTCACGCAAGCAATGATATCCGGCCTGGACACAGCGATAGCCAGCCAGACCAGATGCACATAACCGCGGAAAAATGCCGGCACAGCCCGGCGCAGATCATTCCAGCGCGTCGTCGCCAACACGCCGCCCATTGCCGCCATCACCGTGAAGAGCGCCCACGCGAATTGCGTCGAACGCTCCTCGCGCTGCAGCAACAAAACGATCAGCGCGACGAAACCCGCAAACCACATCGCCACGCCAAACCACGCAGCGCGTGGTCGGCGTGCGAACCAGCCACGCCACTCCTGTTGCGCAAAAGAGAAGTAGAAAGCGAACAGCACGCCGTGTGCGAACGGCATTGGCCATGCGCGAAGATCGGTGGAGAGCCAATGCCCGACGAAACCAAACCCGATCGCGCCGACGGCGGCCAGTATCGCGAGCTGCTTGATGCGCGGCCATCCATAGATCAGCGCGGCCCATATCGTGCATACACCGAGTGTGTCCATTGCAATCGAGGTCAGGCGCCCGCTGCCTGCGTCGCACAACGCGCCGGCCGTTGCGCCAAGCCACAGCGGAATCCAGCCGTAACGCAGCCAGCCAAACGAGCGTAGCGCGCGCAGCCGCTGTTGCTGCGGCTCCGACAGCAGCACGGTTATCGCGGCGCTGGTGACCAGCGTCACCATCAATGTGGCAAGAAGCACCGCCAACTGGACTGGCGTCCATTGATCTAACCATCGATCGCCTTGCAGGTTCATCGAAGCGCTGGCGAACAGCAAGCCGCACCATGCGCTCAACGCGAGCGTCGGGCCGAACAGGCGTCCCGCGCCGACGCGGAACGTCAGGCAGCGGGTCCAGAATTCGACCTTCTCACTGTCGAGCCGCAAGCGCACGACATTCGGATGGTAGCGGCCGAGCGCAGTCAGCAACTGTTCCATCTCGGTGCGCACTCCCGCGCGCAGCAATGCACGCGCGCCGGTAGTCAACGGGAGCTGCGGCCCTTCGAGGAGCGCCATCGCATTCGTAAAACGTAGCCGCAACGCGTTGTAGTCCTCGTCGGCGAACACTCGGTCTAGCGCGAGCGTTGCAATGGCAGCGTTGCGCCGGCGCAGATGGGCGGCGTTGTCGCGCCATCCCAGAACCTCACTCAGGTTCATGCGTAGCGTGGCTGGCGCGTCCTCGTTCAGACAATGAACTAGCGCCTGCCATTCGAGTTCGTCGCGCGTCTGGATGTTGACGACATGGGAGAATAATTCCTGCAAAGAGCGGCGCGACTCGAGCTGGTCCCGTTGTGCGACGAAGTCTTGCCACAGTTGGACCGCGCTTTCGAAAGCGTCGGGCTCGCGACGGCGGACCGCAGGCGATGCCTGGGCGAAGCCAGATGATGGCGACGTTGACTCTAGCGTCGTCAGCGAGACCTGCACTGTCGCAGGTCTCGCATCCGGCATCGTTGCGGATTGCGGCATTCGCGCATGTGCCGAAACATCAGCGGTCACGCCGCCCGCCGCGCCGTCATTCACCATCTGCAACGCAGACTCATACGCATACCGCAGACGCTGAAACGCCTCGGCGTCCTCATCCGGGCGTTGTTGTTTCAGCAGACGCGCATAAGCGCGGCGCACCGTGCGCTCGTCGGCGTTCGCTGCAATGCCGAGTACGTCCCAAGGCCAGTGATAGGCAGAAGTGGTATCCATGGCCGATCATTAAGTCATATGCACATCGAACCGATCCAGCAGCGCGTTCAATTCGCTGCGCGCATGGCCGATTTCCTCGGCGTTCTGCCGCTCGAGCAGCGACTGGAAGCGCGCGATATGCGCGGCCAGATATTGCCGATGCTCGCCAAGCGTCTCCTCATACACGCGATCGGCGCGCGTGAGCAGCGCGCGATTCTCCAACTGATCGCGCGGATGGATCTTCAGCGCGGCCAAGGCGGCGAGCCGTTCACCGATTTCTTCCGGCGTCAGCACGCCGGGATTTTCTTCGATCACCATTGCGCGCTTTACGCCATCGGGGAAGGCCGTGGCCTCCACTTCCAGCACGCCGTTGATGTCGTACGTGAAGCGCACGTCGGCGCCGGCCTGGCCAGCCGGTTTGACCGGCACGTCGAGTGTGAATTCGCCGAGTGGCACGTTGTCGGCGGTCAAGCGCGCTTCGCCCTGGAACACTTTGATGCTTAGGATCTGCTGACGGTCGCTCACCGTGAAAATCCGCTGCATGCGGCTGACCGGCACGATCGTATTGCGCTCGATGATCGGCAGAAAGTGGCCCGGCACGTACTGGTTGGCACCAACCTGCATCGCGGTATCGATACCGAGGCTATACGGCGCGACATCGGTCAGCACCATTTCGTCGAGTCCCGCATCGCGCTTGACCAGCCCCGCCTGCACGGCGGCGCCGAGCGCTACCACTTCATCCGGGTTCAGATGAGCGGCGGGTAAGCGGCCGAACATCTTCGAGACGAGCTTGCGCACCATCGGCATACGCGAGGCGCCGCCGACCAGGATGATTTCGTCGAGCGCGCCGACAGCGATCTTCGAATCGCGCAACGCTCGCTCGACCGGCTTGCGCAACCGTTGCAGCAAATGCTCGCAGGTGCGCTCCGCGGCGGCGGCATCGAGTTCGAGGCCGTGCTCAGCGTCGCCGACCGTGAGCTTGAGCGTGACGCTATCGGCACCGTTTTGCGTGAGCAGACGTTTCGCACGCTCGGCCTGTTGATGCAGGCGTTGCGCGGCAATCGGCGTGAGTGCCCCGGCGCGCAGATTATTGCGCTGGCAGAACAGCGCCACGAGCGCCTCGGTGAAGTCTTCGCCGCCGAGAAAGTTATCGCCCGTGCTGGCGCGTACTTCCATCACGCCTTCGAAGAAGTCGAGCACCGAGACGTCGAACGTGCCGCCGCCCAGATCGAAGATCAGGAACTTGCGTTCGCCGTCGCGCCGATGCACGCCGTATGCGAGTGAGGCGGCAGTCGGTTCGTTGACGAGGCGCAGCACGTTGAGCCCGGCCAGTTCGCCGGCGATGCGTGTGGCCTTGCGTTGAGCGTCGCTGAAATACGCCGGCACCGCGATCACGGCGTCCTGCACCGGTTCGCCGAGAAATGCCTCGGCGTCGGCCTTCAGCGATTTGAGCACCAGCGACGACAACTCCTCAGGACGCAATGTCCGCACGCTGAGCGACACGTTGCGATTCGTGCCCATATAGCGTTTGAAGCTGGCGGCAGTACGTTCGGGATGCGTGTGCAGGCGGTCGTGGGCGGGGCGGCCGACGAGGATCGAACCGTCGTCGTCGACCGAAATGCACGACGGCGTGAGCACGTCGCCGAGTGCGTTCGGAATGAGGGTGGCTTCGTTATTGCGCCAGACGGCCGCAAGGCTATGCGTGGTTCCAAGATCGATGCCGATGATCGAAGGCATGTACAGTTTCCGATTCGTTTTACGCCCCTCCGCGAGGAGATCGCCCAAGGTCGCGTGGGAGCCAGATGGCGCTCCGTTCAATGGCGATAACGGCAAGCTGCCTGCAAACTTGAGCCGGGCGGGGAACGAATGCGGTGAGAAGTGGTACCGCCGATGCGGTACGCATGGTGGCCTGGTGAGCCGTGGAACCCGCGGATGCGGCGCGTGGCCGCGCAGAACAGGCGGCCCGGAATGGAGTGATGGAGCGGGAGACGCTAGGCCCGTCAGACGGGCCTGCTGTGGTCGGCTACAAAGCCTTGCGATAGACCACGAAACCGGAGTGGTCCGCGACCTTGTCGTACAGCTTCATCGCCGTGTGATTCGTTTCATGTGTTTGCCAATAGACCCGCTGCAGACCGTCTGCCCTGGCTCGCGCATACACCGCCTCGATCAGTGCACGGCCAACCCCTTTGCCGCGCTCCGTGTCCAGCGTGTAGAGATCCTGCAGATAACAGGTCGGTGCCACCATGGTGGTGTGACGGTGATACAGGAAGTGCACGAGGCCGAGCAACTGGCCGTTGCTTTCTGCGACCAGCGCGTGCATCGGCTCGTAGGCATCGAAGAAACGCCCCCATGTGACCTGGGTGATCTCGCGCGGCAATGCTGTTTCGCCCGAGCGGCCGTAGAAGGCGTTATAGGCGTCCCACAGCGGCAGCCAGGCGTCGAAGTCGGCGGGCGTGACGGGGCGGATCTGAATGGCGTCGGACATAAGTGTGGTTCCTTGTTGGGTGAGGGTGGGCGGCGAGTCGACCGGCCTCGCTCGGGCTGAGTCGAACAGGCATAGACGGCAGCGCTGAATGCCAGCTCGCGCTCTGTTTCGCCGGCGGTTATTGCTGTAGCGGCTGTAGCGGCGCCCACTTCGCTATCGCGCTGCGCCAGATTCTCGTTCACGCAGGCATCCAGCCTGGCGCGTGCCGTTGCCGCAGGCTCGAGCAGCCCATAGCCGTATGCCGCGCACGCCAGCGCGACGCACCACTTTACCCCGGCGCCGTAGCCCCGGCGCGCGGTGACAGCGTGACGTGCGGGCGTGTTCATAGCATCGACCTCTCTCGCAGTATTCGGTGGCGGCGTCTCTGGAACCGTCAGCATAAGAAATTTGTGGCACCATTGTTAGCACCACGAGAAAGCCAGAATTTGGAGCCACGAATTTGGACTACGGTCTGTTGATGTCGAACGTCGAGCGCGCAATGGGTGGGCGCAAGCTCACGCAGCAGGACCTGCTCTACGAGAGTCTGCGTCGCGCGATTCTCGATGGCGATATCCGACACGGCAGCCGTCTTCTTGCTACACGAGCGCTCGCCGAACAATTGGGCATCGCGCGCAACTCGGTGCTCTACGCCTACGAACGGTTGACCGACGAGGGCTTCATCACCGCGAGCCGGCATGGTTCTATCGTTAGCGTGGTGAGTGGTTCAGGGAGCTCGATCGCCGCGGCAAGCGGCAGTGCGCAGACGCCGGAAAACCGTTTATCGCGCCGCGTCGCGGCTCTGCCGCGCGAGCGCACGAGCCCGGACGATCCCACGCCGTTTCGTCCAGGCGTGCCCGCGCTCGATGAATTCCCGCTTGCGCAATGGCGTGCTTCAATGGAGCGTGCATGGCGTCTGGTCGAACCCCGCGAGCTCGGGTACGGCAACAACGCTGGGCATCCCGCATTGCGCCGCTCGATTGCGGAGTACGTGCGCGTGTCGCGCGGCGTGCGGTGTTCGGCGGAGCAGGTGTTCATCACGTCGGGCACGCAGGCGAGTCTCGATCTATGCGCGTGCATGCTGGCCGACCCGGGTGACAGCGTCTGGGTCGAGGACCCTGGCTATCACGGCGCGAAGGCGGCGTTTCAGGCCGCCGGTTTGCAACTGGTGCCGATTCCTGTCGACGCCGCCGGCATCGCGCCGACGCCCGATCACTGGCAACGGACACCGCCGCGCCTGATGTACATCACGCCCTCGCATCAATATCCGCTCGGCAGCGTGTTGAGTCTGGAGCGGCGCTGGTCGATCATCGAGAACGCGACGGCGCGCGGTGCATGGATCATCGAAGACGACTACGACAGCGAACTGCGCCATAGCGGCCCGCCGTTGCCGTCGATTCAGGGTCTCGCGGCCGACACACCGGTGATTTACCTCGGCACCTTCAGCAAGACGATGTTCCCGGCGTTGCGCATGGGCTTCATGGTCGTGCCGGCGCATCTTGTCGGCGAAATCGACGAGGCGCTCAGCGAGATCGCCCGGCAAGGGCGCGTGGCCGAGCAGATTGCGTTGGCGGATTTCATCGATAGCGGGAAATACGCGCGGCATTTGCGGCGCATGCGGCGTCTCTATCAGCAGCGCCGCGCCGCGCTGGTGCATGCAATCGAGCGGCATATGCATGACCTGGTGACGGTCTCGTCCGATGGCGGTGGCATGCATCTGACAATGCGGCTCGATGCGCCGCTGCGCGATCAGGACGTGAGCGCCGCAACACGTGAGCACGGTTTGCATATCGCCGCGCTCAGCGGCTTTTGCCAGCCATCCGCTAAAGATGCATCGCGCTACAACGGCTTCATGCTCGGTTATGCGGGTATCAAGCCGCACGAAGCCGACGCACTGGTGGCGCGACTCGCCGCCGTGGTGCGGGGGCTGGGCTAGATTGCCAACACGCGAGCGGAGGTCCTGCTAACGATCAGGGCGCTTCCGCCCTGAGCCAACGCGCGAGCATGGTGTCGTCATCCGTTTCGAGCGCTTGTGCGACCCGGCGCCCGACGGCCGCGCCGAATTTATAGCCGTGCCCCGAGCATGCCGATACCACCAGTGTGTTGCCGAGGCGCTTCGAAAAGAAGCGGCTATCCGCCGTAAACGTGTAGATGCAGGTTTTTACTTCGGTAACCGTATATTCGTCGATGCGGCTGAGCGGCGGCGAAAATAGGCGGCGCAGGCTGTCGCCCTCGCCGGGCGCCGCATCGCGATTGGCATCAGGATCGGGTGCACGCGATTTGTGCACGCCAGCGCCAAACTTCAGACCAATGTCGTCGCTCGGCGGCAGCACGTAGCCGCCGTTGTCACCACCGATATCCACGATAGCGGGCGCAGTCGACCACGCGTGCGCCAGATCCGCCGGCGGCTCCATATAGGCGACCGCATTGCGATAGGTCATCAGATTTTCGGCGAGTGCCGGGAACAGTTGCAGCGTCCATGCGCCGGCGGTGACCACGAGCCGGTCGGCGCGGATGATGGTGTCGTCGTCGATTCGCACGGAGGCCGCATGCGCGTCCACTGCGAGCACCTTGGCATGGGTGCGAATGTCCGCGCCGCGCATCTTGAGCCACGCTTTCATATCGCGTGCGATGCGTTCGCTGAACAGCGCGCCGCCGTCGTGATCGAGGTAAGCGTAGCGAAACGTGGCGGGGTCGAGAAAGGGGTAGCGCCCGGCTGCTTCCTGCGGGTCGAGCAGTTCATACTCGAATTTCATCCGGTCGAGGCCGGTGCGGAAATGCGCGGCGCCATCGCCGGCATGTTGCGAAATGCCTAGCACGCCGCAGTTCGCATAGTGGGACACGCCCAGGTCATTCCACAGCAGATCCCAACTGTCAAACGCCTCACTGATGGTGCGTGCGTAGCCGTCGGCGTCACCATAGGCGCGGCGAATCATGCGGTGCCGGTCGCCCGAGGCTGCGAGCGGATTCGGAATCGAGCCCTGCTCGATCAGCGTGATGTCGTGTCCCAGCTTCGAGAGCGACCATGCTGTGCTCAAGCCGGCAATCCCGGCGCCTACGATTGTCACCCGCATTGCCATCTTCCCCCGAGTCCATGTATCCGGGTCAGAGTCTAGCAGTGGGAAAAATAAATCGATACGCGTTCTGGCGAATCGCCGCGCGAGCGGGCGGGGTCGATCCGGAGTGCTATCAAGTGTTATCAGGCAGGCGGTGGTCTCCGCGCGCCGCCGTATCAGTGTTTGTGTTTCGACGTATGACGCAGCTTGTCGCGCACTTTCTTCGCGGCGAACAGCGGCACGTAATCGAACACGCGTGCTTCGTGCCGGTAGTCGGCGAGTGTGTCTGCATACATCTTCGAGACCGTTTCCGTGGGGGTATCGGTTTCCTCTGCGATGCTTCTCACCACTTCGTCGACATTAGGCTCGGGTTGGGACATGGATATCTCCGGGGCAAGCGGGGTGGGCAGGTGGGGGTGAAATAAACAGGCGCGCACAACAGGAGTTGTATTAGAGGATGCGTTTCACCGCGATGCCAATTGAATCGGCCTATCGTATGAACCGTTCCAGATAAATTTTTTGTCTTGCACTGCAGCAGGTGCCCGTACCGTGCGGCGGTGCGGGAATTCAATGTGTATGTCGATGATGAATATCCGGGAAATGCGCGTGCGCGGTGCCGAGATTGCGCAGTGCGACGACGAATAACACGAGACTCACGCCGTAGCCCGCGAATCCCGTCAGCATGGCTAACGCGGCGGTTGGGACCTTGGGCCAGATTGCACCAAAAGTGAGCGCGAATGCCACGTTGACGGAACCGGCCACGAGTCCCTTTATGCAGGCAATGAACATGGCCGGTGCATCCGATCCTGCCCTTACGGCGTATAAGCCGTGTCAACTTTGGACGAGGACCCTCATGCAGCCACTCGCCGCCGCCGTGGTCGCCCTGATTGGGCTCATTGCGATCTTCAGCGCCGTCTGGGTGTGGCAGTTGAAGACCAAAAACGCCGGCATGATCGACCCGGTCTGGGCTTATTCGCTCGGTCTGGTCGCCGTGCTCTACGCCGTGCTCGGCAACGGCGACCCGGTGGCGCGGGCATTGACTGCGCTGGGTGGTCTGGTTTGGGGAGTGCGGCTCGGCACGCACCTGTGGAAACGGAATTACGGCGGCGCTGAAGACGCGCGCTATCGCCGCTTCCGCGAAACATGGGGCAACAAGGCGGCTGGCAAGATGTTCTGGCTCTTTCAGTCGCAAGTAGTTGTCTCGATGCTGCTGTCGATCGCCTTTATGATGCCGTCTTACCGCAGCAGCCCACCGGCGATCGGCTGGATCCTGCTGGCTATCGCGTTGTGGATCGTGTCGGTAGCCGGCGAAAGCATTGCGGACCGGCAACTCAAACGTTTCGCGCAGGACCCTGCCAATCACGACACCGTCTGCCGCGTGGGTTTGTGGCGCTATTCGCGGCATCCAAACTACTTCTTTGAATGCGTGCATTGGCTTGCTTACCTCGCGCTGTCGGTCGGCACGCCCTGGGGATGGTTCACGCTGCTGCCACCGGTGCTGATGGCCTTCCTTCTGCTGAAGCTCTCCGGCATCCCGCTGCTCGAAGAAAGCATGGCCAAAAGGCGCGCCGGCTACGCCGAGTACATGCGCACCACCAGCGCGCTGATTCCGTGGCCGCCGCGGCATTGATGAACCGGCCAGGGTATTGGTGAACGTTCAGACGAGTTTGGAACAACGATAGGGAGTTAGCCTCATGAGCCTTTCCACCACCGGCCATACCATGCCGCCGTCTCCCGCTGAGGCACGCGATGGCTGGCTGATCCAATGCTGCGAACGCGGCTGGCTGCCCGATGGCCTGATCCGTTGCGGCATGCGTCAACTGATGCGTCGGCGTTTGCGTGACGAAGCGATCGACAATGGCGAGCTGCGCGCGCAACGGCTCAACCGTCTGCTTGATCACTTGCGCGCGAGTCCGATTGCTATCGAAACGCAGGCTGCCAACACGCAGCACTATGAGGTGCCGGCGTCATTCTTTCATGCGCATCTCGGAGCGCATCTGAAGTATTCGTGCTGTTTGTACCCGACCGGCCACGAGACGCTCGCGCAAGCCGAAGTGGCGATGCTGGAGTGCTATGCCGAACGCGCAGAGCTGGCCGACGGCCAGCGGATTCTCGATCTCGGTTGCGGATGGGGTTCGTTGTCGTTGTGGCTGGCGGCGCGTTACCCGCACGCGCAGATTGTCGCGCTCTCGAATTCGCACGGGCAGCGCGCGTTCATCGAAGCGCGTGCGGCAGAGCGCGGCTTGCGCAATCTTTCGGTGGTCACGGGCAATGTTGTCGATTTCGAATTCGACGAAGCGCAGCGTGGCGATGGCTTCGATCGCGTGGTGTCGATCGAAATGTTCGAGCATATGAAGAACTACGGGCTGCTGCTTGCCAAAATTTCGCGCTGGATGCGCAACGACGCGAAGCTGTTCGTGCATCTCTTCGCGCATCGCACGCTGGCCTATCACTTTCAGGTGCAGGACGGCAGCGACTGGATGTCGAAGTACTTTTTCACCGGTGGCACGATGCCGTCCGAAGCGCTCCTGCTGAACTTTCAGGACGATCTGCGGATGGAGCGGCAGTGGTGGGTGAGTGGCGCACATTACGAGCGCACGGCGAATCAATGGCTCGCCGCGCTCGATGCGGCGCGCGATCGTGTGATGCCGATGCTCGTCGAGACGTATGGCGCGCGTGACGCCGCTGTGTGGCTGCAACGGTGGCGGATGTTCTACATGGCCGTGGCTGAGTTGTTCGGCTATGCGAAGGGCAACGAGTGGGGCGTGGGACACTACCGGTTTGTGAAGCGGTGAACAGTGCCGCGGTGCCGCGGTGCCGCGGTTGACCCGGCGTCATTGACGGGGTAAACGTAGCGCTTCTCGAAGTACGCAGGATAGAAACGCTGGTTATGACCGTCACGAAAGCGATTTCACTGAATCGGCTGTTGCTCGACATTCGCGCCTGTACCGTTTGCGCGCCGGTACTGCCGCATGCGCCGCGGCCGATTGTCGTGGCATCGGCTGATTCGCGCATTCTGATCATCGGCCAGGCGCCGGGCGCGCGCGTGCATGCTTCCGGCATTCCATGGAACGATGCGAGCGGTGCACGTTTGCGGACCTGGCTCGGGGTCTCCGACGAAACCTTCTACGATGCCTCGAAATTCGCGCTTGTGCCGATGGGGTTCTGCTTTCCAGGCAGAGGCGCGAGTGGCGATCTGCCGCCGCGGCCAGAATGCGCCGCACATTGGCATCAAACCTTGCTCGCCCAGTTGCGCGAGGTGCGGCTCACGCTGCTGATCGGTCAATACGCGCAGCGCTTTGGTCTCAGTGACGCGTTCGGGCCGACGCTCACCGATACACTGCTGCGTTGGCGGGAATATGGTCCCGACCTGGTGCCGCTTCCGCACCCTTCGCCACGCAATATTGCCTGGTTCAAGCGCAATCCATGGTTTGAAGCCGAGGTGCTGCCGGCTTTGCAGACGCGCGTTGCCGCGGCGCTCAACGCATGATTCGCTGGATGCGGGCGAAATAAACGGAAACACACAATTAAGCGCCCGGCGGAATAAAACGGCACACTGGCACGTTAGCCTGATACGGCGGCGCGACTGGACCTGTCCGGCATGGCCGAATTTTCAAATAGCTTTCGCTGGGAACCCCATTTGCAGACGGAACGACCATGAATACCCACGCCGATTCCCTGACCGATTCGAACGGCGCCTTGCAGCCGTCGCGCTATACCCGCACGGCAATCGCGCTGCATTGGCTGATCGCGCTGTTGATGATCGGCAATGTCGTACTTGGCCTGACCGCTGAATCCTGGCCTGACGACTGGGTGCGTCCGGTGGTCGATACCCATAAGTCGATCGGTATCACGGTGCTCGGCCTCGCGCTGATGCGCATTTTGTGGCGCGTGTCGCACAAGCCGCCGCCGTTGCCGCGCGAGTTTCCGTCGTGGGAGAAGGTCGCCGCGCATGCGGCCCACTTCCTGCTGTACCTGCTGATGATTGCACTGCCGCTGTCCGGCTGGCTGCACGATTCCGCGTGGAAAGATGCGGCCACGCATCCGATGCGGCTGTTCAACCTGTTCCCGTGGCCGCGCATCGGCTATGTGATGCACCTCGACCCGGCGCTCAAGGAGACCTTGCACGACCGCTTCGGCGCTTTGCATACGTGGCTTGGCTATGCGCTGTATGCGCTGCTGGCCATGCATATCGGCGGCGCGTTGAAGCATCAATGGATCGATCGGAAGTCGGTTCTGAAGCGCATGGTGCCGTAAGCGCAATCGCGCTGTCTTTACTCTAACAACCGCATCAACGACGGACTCAGCAGTCATTTTGAAGAAAACTCTGGAACAGGCGCTTGCCCTTGCCTCCCCGCGCATTCTGCCGCGTCCCACGACGCTGCTGAGTTCGCTGATTCATCTCAGCGTTGTTGTGTTGTGGCTGCTGTTGTTCGCGCGCGCATTCTTTCTGCAAGGTGTGGTGGCGTGGTCGACCGGGATTGCGTACGTGGTGTACGACACATTGCTGCTCGCGTTCGTCACGTGGAAAACATTGCCGCTGATGCGGCCTACGTTACCGCTCGAACCTGATGGACCTGATGTCGATCCGCACGCCCTGCCGGACATGGGGGTGATCGTCGCGTCCCACAACGAGGCGACGGTGTTGCCGGTCACGCTCGCGGCGTTGCTGCGCCAGACCCACGGTCCGGCGCAAATCGTGATTGCCGACGACGGTTCCACCGATGCGACCCACGCGCTGCTCACCGAACGCTTCGGCCTCGTCGCCGCAGCCGAGGGCGTGCTGAGCGCGCCAAGTACGCTCTACCCCAATCTCTACTGGCTGCGCGTGCCGCACGGCGGCAAGGCGCGCGCGCTGAACGCCGCCATCATGGTCATGACCACCGACACCGTCATGACCGTCGACGCCGACACGCTGCTCGAAGACGACGCCACTTACGCGATGCGTGCCGCTTTCGCGAGCGAGCCGAAGCTGGTCGCGGCGGCTGGCATTCTGGTGCCGGTGTGCGGCAAATCAGCGTCGGGCCGTGTGTTCCAGTGGTTCCAGACCTACGAATACATGCGCAACTTCATCGCCCGCTTTGCGTGGATGCGCGCCGACAGTCTGCTGCTGATTTCAGGCGCCTTCGCGTCGTTCAAGCGCGATGCGCTGGTCGACGTGGGCGGTTTCGATCCGCAGTGCCTGGTCGAAGACTACGAACTGATTCATCGGCTGCGCCGCTATTCGGTCGACCATGGTCTCGGCTGGGACGTGCGTGTGGTCGGCGACGCCCGCGCGCGTACCGACGCGCCGGATAACCTCGGCAGTTTCCTGCGGCAACGGCGCCGCTGGTTCGCGGGCTTCCTGCAAACGCAATACTGGAACCGCGATATGACCGGCAACCCGCGCTACGGCACGATGGGCATGCTGATGCTGCCGGTCAAGGCCATCGATACGATGCAGCCGATTTACGGGCTGACTGCCTTCGCGCTGTTGCTCGGCTTTCTGTTCGGCGGCCATGGCGCGATCGTCGTGTCGATTTTCAGCGTGATTGGCCTCAAAACGGCGATCGATCTGGCGTTCTATCTCTGGTGTATCCATCTATACCGCCGCTGGACCGGACTGCGCACCGGCTCCAGTTTGCGGATGGCGGTCCTCGCGGCGATCGCCGAGCCGTTCACGTTTCAGCTGGTGCGGCACGTCGGCGCACTGCTTGGCTGGCTCCATTTCCTGCGCGGCGGCCGCTCGTGGGGCGTGCAACGCCGCTCCGGGCTCGTCACGCACGACGAAAGTCACTAGCCAATCGTCTTCAATCGCCTTATCTGACACGGCCATAGCGGCAGACCGGCGCGCTTGCGGCCATGGTCCGCCGGGTGGCGGCATGGCGTGCCGTGTCTGCCATGGAACCACGGGGCTTCGGCTTCTAGTAGACTGTGCAACGATACCGGCCTGCGAATTGCAGGGCGGTGACCTTCTATCCGCTCGTGCACGGAGGCCCCACACATGCATGCTGTTCCCCCGCTCGAACAAGACATCGTCGATGCGCCGGTCGATGCGTCGGTTGCTCAGGCAGCCGCGCAAACCCAAGCCCCAGCAACCGGGAATGCAGGCGCGCCCAATCAGGCCGCCCCCGATGCCCCGGTGCGCGATCTGCGCCGTGTCGGTATTCACCCGGACTACTGGTATCCGCTCGCATGGTCGCATGAAGTGAAGCGGGGCAAGACGCATGGTGTGACGTTCGCGGGCGAGCCGATCGTGCTGGCGCGTACGGAGTCCGGCAAGGTGTTCGCGCTCGAAGATCGTTGCGCGCATCGTCAGGTGCCGTTGCATCAGGGGGTGGTGGACGGTGAATCGATCCGCTGCGGCTATCACGGCTGGACTTACGACTGCTCGGGCAAATGTATCGACGTGCCGTATCTGGGCCGGGAACGTTTGCCGAATGGCGTGCGCTCCTATCCGTGCCGCGAGATCGAGGGCCTGATTTTCGTCTTTCCCGGCAACGCCGAATTGGCCAACGAACGGCCGTTACCGGCGTTCGGCTCCGTGTCCGACAAGAAGTACAAGACGCGCCGTTTCGGCCGTCCGGTGAATTGCCACTACTCGTTCATGCACGAGAACCTGATGGATATGAACCATCAGTTCCTGCATCGCCGGCAGATGGGGCAGATGCGCGCGCGGTCGTTGGGTCGGCGGCGCGGCGAAGGCTGGGTCGAAGTCGATTACACGTTTGCGCGCATGGCCGGCCAGCAGCCGATCGGCGAAGCGATCGTGTTCGGCCAGAGCCGCAAGGCGGGCGGTGACAACGACAAGGACGTCATGACGATCCGCACCGAGTATCCGTATCAGACGCTGCAGATCCGCACGTCCGAACAGACACTGGTGATGGACTTGTGGATTGTCTACGTGCCGCTCGATCGCGAACAGCGCACGAACCGCACCTTCGGCCTGCTGTCGATTCGCAAACCGGGAATTCCCGGCGTGCTCAACCTCGCGTGGCCGTTGCTCGTGTGGTTCACCGAACGCATTTTCAAGGAAGACCGCGAGATCGTCGAAGCCGAGCAGCGCGCGCACGATACGCAGGGTGCGGACTGGAATCACGAGGTGTTTCCGGTCATCAACGAACTACGCGCGTTGCTGCGCGAGAGCGGCGCGCCCGATCAGGTAGTGGGCGCGGGCACGGGCGATGCTCAGGTGATCCGTTTCTGGGATTCGCGCCACGGCAACCGATTGTCGAATACCTAATATTCGAGTTTTTTGGCGCTACAGCGGACCGCACAATCGTCGGCGACGATGAGCGGTACGCCGGCGGCGCCGGCTATAACGAGACGCATAACACGCATTCAGTGCGGGCTCATCGATCGGTAAAGCCAAAATCATAAAGATCCGCTTGAGGGTGCTAGTCGATAAGTACCGAACTGCATGCAGTGATGCCGGTTGTCGTGTTGCTGGTAGGTCTCGCCGTCATGGCGGTGGCGCTGGTGAAGGGCGGTTCCAAGCAGCCATTGCCGCTCGCGTCGATTACAACTTTCCACTCGCTGGGGAATTAATCCATCTCCAGCCGGTGGGGAATTCTGGCCGTTCGAGCGGCGATAATGGCATCTGACACACGCGGGTTTGCGCCAATCGAGATGCGTCGGACGTCGACCCGTGTACCATTTCGCTTTTTCCGACCTTGAAGAATAGCTCCGTGACTACGCAACAAATCCCCACCGCATCCCGTAAGTCCCTCACCCTGCTGCAATTGCTGGGCATCATCGGCGCCGCCGGACTGATCGCAGCGATCGTACTGAACCAGTTTGTCTGACCCCATCTCCCGCTATAAAGCGCTCGCTTCAAGCATCCGACCCTAAGCCGGCGCTCGCCGTCGGCTTCATCGATATCCCGATTTGCCATGTATAAGAAGGGCGTAGCGGTAGAAATCCAGTTTTCCCCCGAACGGCTCAACGACGGCGCCGGCGATCCGTACTGGATCGATTTGACGCAGGCCGAAGCGCAACGGCTATTGGAAAGCTTGCAGACCCGCCTTGCTGAAAGCAGCGTGGGAACGGCAGCGCCGTTGGTGGTAAGCCTCGATGCAACGCCGGCGTCGCCAGCGTCTGCTGAGACGGCTTCGCCACCAAGCGCGGTGTCCGCGGACGACTTCAAACAATGGGTCTGCGTGATCTGTGGCTGGATCTACGACGAAGCCGCCGGTTTGCCGGAAGAAGGTATCGCGCCGGGCACCCGCTGGGCAGATGTCCCGGCCGACTGGCGCTGCCCGCTGTGCGACGTGGGCAAGGAAGATTTCGCGCTGGTCGAGTTTTAAGCTTAGTCCGTTCCTTGCGGAAAATCCGCGCCGACCGTCGTGGCTTCCCAGGCATCGAAATCACCGCGCATGAAGTCCAGCTTCTTGCGTGCCAGTTCGAGCGCAACCTTGCCGAGCAGCAGACGCAGCGGCGGCGTGTCCGATAGCGCGGCGTCGATGATCGCCTGAGCCGCGCGCACCGGATCGCCCGCCTGTTTGCCGCTGCGCGCCTCGGTCTGCTTGCGGCGCTCGCCGGCTGTGGCGGCGTAGTCGTCGATCAACGTTGCCGATTGCTTGATCGACGGACCTGCCCAGTTCGTGCGGAACGGGCCGGGTTCGACGATCAGCACGTCGATGCCGAGCGGCTTCACCTCAGTGGCAAGCGATTCGGACAAGCCTTCCACCGCGTATTTGGTGGCGTGGTAATAACCGGTCGCGGCAAAGCTCGCGAGGCCGCCAATCGACGACACATTCACGATCAAGCCGCTGTGCTGCTCACGCATGATCGGCAGCACCGCCTTCGTGATATCGATGAGACCGAACACATTGGTCTCGAACATTGCGCGGACTTCGTCGTCCTCGCCTTCTTCGATCGCGGCCAGATAGCCGTAACCCGCGTTATTGACGAGCGCGTCGATACGGCCGAAACGCTGTTTGGCCTGAGTGACCACGTCGGTGATCTGCTTGCGGTTCGTTACGTCGAGCGGCAGCACCAGCGCGCGGTCGCCGTGCCCTTCGGCGATATCTTTCACTTTAGACGGGTCGCGCGCGGTGACCACCGCGCGCCAGCCACGCTCCAGCACCAACTTCGCCAACTCGCGGCCGAAGCCGGTGGAACAACCTGTAATTAGCCAGACGGGATCGTCTCGGTTCATCATTTGGGAAACTCCGGTTCAGGGGACTAACGTGGCGCGGATGGATCGTCGAGCAGCGCCGTTAATATTTCTTACGTCGTGAATGGGTTTTCAATTGTAGTCGCAGTGCCGCGGCCTCGCTCTGCAGCGCTTCAACGAACGCGCCCGCGAGCGGATGGCTCGGACGATACTCCGGATGAACCACGCTCACGCGAAACGGCAGCGAAATGGCGAGCGGCCGGATATGCAGATTGCGCCCCGCGAAATCGAGCGCGGTAAGCGGATTGACAATGGCCACGCCGAGCCCCTGCCGCACGAAACTGCACACGGAGACGGCGGTGGGCGTCTCGATCATCTGGCGGCGCGCAATGCCCGCTTGTGCGAAGGCTTCGTCGATCTGAATCCGGTACGGATCGTTCGACGACAGGCTGACGAATCGCTGACTCGCAAAATCTTGCAACTCGATTACGCGCTTGGCGAGCAAAGGATGTGCATCGGGCAGCACGCACACTTCGTCCACTTCGAGCAATGGCGTCAGGCGGGTTCCGGCGGGTGGCGCGTCGTGTTCGGTCAAACCGAGGTCATAACGTTGCGCGGTCAGCCATTCTTCGAGAAAGGGCGATTCCTGCGTCGCGATCGAGAGGCTGACGCCGGGCTGCGCATCGTGAAAACGTTTCGACGCGCCGGGCAGAATCGAATGCGAAAACGCAGGTAACGCGATGATGGAAAGCTGGCCGCCTTGAAATTCGCGCAGGCTTGCGGCTGTGGAAGCCACTCGTTCGAGTCCGATATACGCGCGCTTGATTTCGTCGAACAGCGTCAAGGCAGACAGGGTTGGACGCAGCCGCCCATGCACGCGTTCGAACAGAGCAAAGCCGATGCTTTGCTCCATGCGTGCAAGTTCGCGGCTTACCGTGGGCTGCGAGGTGAACAGCATGTCGGCCGCTTTGGTGACGCTGCCTGCCGTCATCAATGCGCGGAAGACTTCGATGTGCCGATGGGTGAGCGCCATGATGTCTATATCAGAAATGAATGGGTTGGCGAATAATAGGTATTTTACTGAATGGCCAGTTCTTAGCATCATGTTGGTCACAACCATGCTTTCAGATCAAGAGCCGAGCACCGTGACTACTTTCAATCCACAACAGCTTGTCGAACTCGCGCGTCAGTACGGCACGCCTCTTTGGGTCTACGACGCTGACGTGATTCGTCAACGTATCGCTGAACTGCGCAGCTTCGACGTGATCCGCTATGCGCAGAAGGCGTGTTCGAATGTGCACATCCTGAAGCTGATGCGCGACGAAGGGGCGATGGTCGATGCTGTGTCGCTGGGCGAAATCACTCGCAGTCTCGCGGCGGGTTTTACGCCGGATCGCGATCCTGAGGGCGTGGTGCTGACGGCTGATCTCGTCGATCACGCGACGCTGGCTACGGTGATCGAACATCGCATTACGGTCAACACCGGATCGCGCGATATGCTTGAACGGGTGGGACAGCATGCGCCTGAAGGGCACCGGGTCTGGCTGCGGATCAATCCGGGTTTCGGTCACGGCCACAGCAACAAGACCAACACTGGCGGTGAGCATAGCAAGCATGGCATCTGGCTCGACGACGTGCCGCTGGCGATAGCGATGGTGCGGCGCTACGGCCTGAAGCTGGTCGGGCTGCACATGCATATCGGCTCCGGCGTCGACTACACACATCTAGCGCGCGTGTGCAACGCGATGGTCGAAGCGGTGCGGAGTCTGGGACACGATATCGAAGCGATTTCGGCAGGCGGCGGATTGTCCGTGCCGTATAGCGCAGGCGAGCCGCGGATTGACGCCGGGCACTATTTTCGTCTTTGGGACGATGCGCGCAAGCAGATCGAAGCACACCTCGGACATCACGTGAGACTGGAGATCGAACCGGGGCGCTTTCTTGTCGCGGAAGCGGGTGTGCTGATCGCCGAGGTGCACGCGCTAAATCGCCGGCCGAACCGGCAATTCGTCCTGGTCGATGCGGGCTTTAACGACCTGGTGAGGCCGTCGTTCTACGGCAGTCGTCATGAGATGACGGTAGTAAAAGGCCATGGCATGCGGAGTGAAGCGACGGTTGGCGCCTTCACGGTGGCCGGACCGTTGTGCGAAGCGGGCGATGTGTTTACGCAGGAGGCGGGTGGGGTGGTGACGAACCGCGCCATGCCGACGCCGGAAGTGGGCGACTTCATTGTGTTTCACGATGCAGGCGCATATGGTGCGTCGATGTCATCGAACTACAACAGCCGGCCGCTGGCGCCTGAAGTGCTGCTGGAGAAGGGCAAGCCGCGTTTGATCCGGCGCAGGCAGAGCATGCAGGAACTGATTGCGCTCGAAATGCCCGGCTAATTCTGTCGAGCGTGGTCGCTGCGAGCCCTCACCGTGCGTGTGTACGACGCGATCATCGTCGCGAGTTCCTGGGCGGCGGGTGTGATGGGAATCGCCGCACGCTGCAGCAGGCACACGTTTTGTTCGACCGCACGCTCGCGCACGTTGATCGATGTGAGCGTGCTCGCAAACGGCCCGCGTTTCGCCACAATCGAGGCCTCCAGCGACAGGCAGTCCGTCGCACTGACCAGGTGCAGCGTCTCGTACAGACCTTCCACCGTGGCGATGATTTTCGGCGGTGGCAAGCCGTGACTCTCCAGCAGATGGGTCAGCCGGTTGACTTGCGGGTCGTCGGTGAGATTGGGCGAACGCGTTGCTACCCACGTGCAATCGGCGAGCTCGGCAAGCGAAGTGGCGCCCGCTTTCGGATGACCGCGACGGCAGACGATCACGGGATCGGACGGATAGAGCGGTGTGACGGACAGATCGGCCGTGTCCGTATGCTTCGATACCAGAGCGACAGCGAAATCGAGCGTGCCTTCGCGAATCCACGAAATCATCATCCGCGACGTACCGGTGCGCAAATGCACCGCGACCCGCTCGAAGCGCGCGCGGAATTCCGTCAGCACCGGTGCGAAGGCGTCGACGAGCGGCTCGGTGGTCATGCCGAACGTGACTTCGCCTGCATAGTCGCCGCGCAATTGCTGCACTTCCTGTTCGGCCCGCTCGCATTCGCCGAGAATCGCGCCGGCCCGCTGCAACAGGCGCTGGCCGAGCGCGGTTAGCGCGATTCCGCGGTTCGTGCGGGTGAACAAGGTCGCGCCCAGCATCGATTCGAGGTGCTGCAACTGTTGCGTGATACCGCTCTGGGCGATGCCGAGCGCCCGCGACGCAGCGCGAATGCTGCCATGCTCGGCGACAGCGGTGAATGCGCGTAGTTGGGAGATCGTCAACGCCATGCGGAGTTTCCGTGATCGGTAAAAGTGATCATGATATTACTTTCGGGACTTCTTTGAGGCGCGGCGGCGGCATAGGATGGCTCCCTACTCCGTAGTAATCCGCCCAACCCACACCCGCCTCCCATGAAAATCTCGCTGATGATCTTGAGCGCCGCGCTGGCTTTCAGCAGTAGTGCGTTTGCCGCCGACCCCGCCACGCTGCGCCTCGGTATCGATCCGAGCTATCCGCCGATGGACGCCAAGGCGCCCGACGGCGGCTTCAAAGGATTCGACGTCGATCTCGGCAACGAAATCTGTCGGCGCATTCACGCGCGTTGCCAGTGGGTCGAACTTGAGTTCTCGGGGATGATTCCGGCGCTGCAGGCGCGCAAGATCGACGCGATTCTTTCGTCGATGGCGATCACGGAGAAGCGCGAGCAACAGATTCTCTTCACTTCGAAGCTGTTTCAGTTCAAATCGCGGCTGATCGCTCGGCAAGGTTCGGCGCTTGCGGGTGGGACGAATGCGTTGGCCGGCAAGCAGATTGGCGTGCAGACGGGGACGCAGTTTGAAGGGTACGCATTGAAGAATTGGGCGCCGCTTGGCGCGCATGTGGTCGCGTATAAGAGTCAGGATGAGGTGTTCGCCGATTTGCAGAATGGCCGGCTTGATGGCGCATTGCTCGGCACTGTCGAAGCTGACTACGGCTTTTTGCGCACGCCGGCCGGGAAGGGGTTTGCTTTTGTCGGCGAGCCGCTTTCGATGGGCGATCGTGGCGTGGGGATTGGTCTGCGTAAGGACGAGACCGCGGTGCAGGCGTCCATGAACGAGGCGATTGCTTCAATGCTTAAGGACGGTACGTACGCGAAAATCGCGAAGAAGTATTTCGATTTCGATCCGTACGGCAATTGATCTTCCTTCTAATTTTCTTTTTCAGATTCTCTGTTCATGAATAAGCAATCAATTCCGCTTCTGTCGCCGGCTATCGGCACGCACCGTGAGCTGGTGTCGTTTCATTTTGGCCCGTTGGATAGCGGGCAGAAAATCTATATCCAGTCGTCGCTGCACGCAGATGAAACGCCGGCGATGCTGACGACGGTTTTGCTTAAACGTCGCTTGCTCGAACTGGAGAAGCAGGGTGCGCTAAATGCGGAAATCGTGCTGGTGCCGGTGGCGAATCCGGTCGGGCTTGGCCAGTACGTGCTGGGGCAGTTTCTTGGACGCTTTGATCTTGGCAGCGGCAAGAACTTCAATCGGCACTTTCTGCAGTTCTCCGGGCTGGTGGCGCGGGCTAAGGAGGCGTTGGGTTCGGATGCTTCGGAGAATCGGCGGATTGTTCGCGAACTGATCGGCGCTGAGTTGGCTGAGCAGAAACCGCTGACTGAGTTCGAGTCGCTGCAGTTGGCCTTGCTGAAGCTTTCCTTCGATGCGGATGTGGTGATCGATTTGCATTGCTCGTTGGAAGCGGTCATGCATCTCTATACCAGTGAGGCGGCGTGGCCGGAGTTTGAGCCTTTGGCGCGGTATCTGGGGGCGCAGGCTTCGTTGCTGGCGACTAACTCGGGTGGGGAGTCGTTTGATGAGACGCATAGCTTGTTGTGGTGGCAATTGCAGCAAGCTTTGCCCGCCGATAAGCCTGTGCCCAATGGGGCGATTGCTGTTACGGTGGAGTGCCGTGGGCAGCGGGATGTTTCTTATGAAGTCGCGCAGGAAGATGCGGATGCGTTGATTGATTATCTGGTTTGGCGGAAGGCCGTTTGGGTTGATGCTGTTAAGCCATTGCCCGAGTTGTTGGCGCCTGCGACGCCGCTTGCTGGTAGCGAGCAGTTCTATGCGCCCGTTAGCGGGATTCTTGTTCATCGCGCCAGGATTGGGGACACGATTCGTGTCGGGCAAGCGCTGTTCGATATTGTCGATCCGTTGACTGATGAAACTACTACTTTGTTTAGCAATACAGAGGGTGTGTTTTATATGCGGCGGGCGATTCGGTTTGTGACGGCTGGGGCGCCGTTGGGGCGGGTGACTGGGGCGCGGGCTTTTAGGACTGGAGTCTTGTTGGGGGCCTAAGGGCTTGGGTGCGGCCTGCTCGGCAGTTCGTTTGCGCTACGGTTTTTTGCCTTTGGCCTTTCCTTGCTTTGTTAGTGGTGTATTAGCGTTGCCCCTGTGCGGGGCGGCACCTACTTTTCTTTGCCTGCCGCAAAGAAAAGTAGGCAAAAGAAAGCGGCTTTACACCGCCAGCTCATAAGCGGGTCCCCCGCGCAGCTACGGTAGTGGTGCATCTGGAATCTGTCTCCTCGCACACTCCGCCTCAGTGACAAGGCAGTCATACTTCCGGCGGCGCTGCGCGCGCCGATGCGGTATTTCTTCAAGACGTTGCCGTTGCTGTTGTCGTTGCAAGACGCTAACTTTGGTCAATCGGCCCAAGTCGTCCGCAAGATTCCTACCGCGCTTCAATATTGCATCGCCAAGCCTCGGTCGAGCGGCCCAACAGCAGCCACCCAACCGAGGCCCATCTACTTCCCCCATTCGCCCTTAGCTCACCACCAACACCGGCGCGACAGCCGCCGGGTCACTGATGCTCGGTCGGCCATTCTCTACGTGCCCCGCCACACGACGCGAAAAACTCGTGTCGTCGTTGCTCGTCACCGTCAAGTCGTACCAGTGGTGGCTCGATGCCAGCACCCAGCCTTCTTCGATATGCGCCCCCGCCGGCACCAGCACGGGACGCGTGCGCGCGCCATACGCATTGTCCGTTACCGTTAAGCGCGCAATACCGCCTCCCTTGTTGCTGAACTTGATAAACACGTTTCCGTTCGCAACGTCATACTGCACCTTGATTTCCGGCTCCGCGGGCTTGTTGTGGCCGTGCCAACCCGCCGCCTGCGCGGTCTGTGCCGTAGCCGTCTGCGTGTTACCAGCAAACTTGCGCACGAAACCGTTCGGTCCGAATACCTCGAAGGTGTACACGCCATTCGTCGTCGTCAGATCGAAGCTCTCGCTGAGCGACTTGCCAGCCTCGACGGTGTAGCGCCACGGGCCGTCCGTGCGATTCGTCGAGTACACGTAGAAATGCGCGCCTTGACGGCCGCTGTTGGCGAACACGATCTCAAACGTGTTCTTCTTCACGTCCGCATGCCCGTTCACATGCAACTCATACGGCAACGCACGGGCGAAACGGATACCGCTTTCCTGCGGGTCAAAGGCGACCGGCGTGGTGGGCACCGTGGGTTTCGGCTGCGACGAGCACTCGTTGGCGATCTGCTGGTAATTGCTCGTGTCCGGCAGCGTCGGCACTGAGGCGTCCGGAGTGCGGAAGTCGAACGCAGTAGTCAGGTCGCCACAAACGGCGCGGCGCCATGCCGTGATGTTCGGCTCGTAGACGCCAAAGCGCGTCTCGATGAAGCGAATCACCGACGTGTGATCAAAAACCTGCGAGCACACGAAACCCCCTTTGCTCCAAGGCGATACGATCGTCATCGGCACGCGCGGGCCGAGACCGTACGGCAAGCCGTCAGCAGTGTAGCTGCCGCCGCGCCCCGGATTCACCACGTTGTGAATCTCGCCTTCGGTGCTGACCGTCGACTGGCCCTGGGCCGGCGTCGTCGCCGGTTGCGGCGGCACGAGGTGATCGAAGAAGCCGTCGTTCTCGTCGTACATGATGAACAACACGGTCTTGCTCCACACTTCGGGATTCGACGTCAACGCGTCCAGAATCTGCGACGTGTATTCCGCGCCGTATGCGGGCGTATAGCTCGGGTGCTCGGAGTATGCGGCGGGCGGGCACAGCCACGATACCTGCGGCAGGTTGCCCGCGAGCACGTCGTTCTTCAGGTCCGCAATCGTGCGCACAGTCTGCGCGCGCTCGTACAGGGCGCTGCCCGGTTGCGCGTTGATAAAGTTCGCGAAGTTCTGCAGGACGTTGGTGCCGTAGTTGCCGTTCAACGGATCGGCGCCCGTCAGACCCTGCTGATACACCTGCCACGTAATCCCCGCGGCTTGCAGACGTTCCGGATACGTGGTCCACGAGAGCAACTGATAAGTCGGCGGGCCGTCGTTGTCGACGAAATCGTTGTTGTCGAGCAGCGGGCCACCCATGGTGCCGGTCGGATCGACCATGCCGGTCATCAGATAGGCGCGGTTCGGGTGCGTCGGTCCCGGCAGCGAACAGAAATAGGCGTCGCACACCGTGAACGCGTCGGCCAGGGCGTAGTGGAACGGGATGTCGCTACGCAGGTAGTAGCCCATCGTCATGTCGGTCTTGTACTGCGGCCACTGGTTGTACGCGCCGTTGTTCATCGCGTAGTGCGTCGGGTACCACGAGTGATCGAGGTCGCCGATACATTGCGCACTGGTCGTCGCCGTGTTCAGGTGGAACGGCAGCACTGGTTGCGCCGCATTCTCCTTCGACGGCTGGTACCACACGGGTTGCTGGCCACCCGGCAGCGGAATCGGGAAGCGGTCGTTGTAGCCGCGCACGCCGCGCATATGGCCGAAGTAGTGGTCGAACGAACGGTTCTCCTGCATGAACACGACGATGTGTTCGACATCGCGGATCGTGCCGGTGCGCGAAAACGCGGGCACGGCAAGCGCATTGCGAATGGACTCGGGCAGCGCGGTCAGCGCGGCAGCAGCGCCGGCCGATGAAGCCACGGTCTGCAGGAAACGGCGACGGCTATTTGATGTCATCGAATATCACCTTCTGCGGGGGGGGGAAAGAATAGCGCGCCTCGCGCGCGCCGGTGGAATCAGATCAGTTGCTATTGGCGCTGTCGCCCGGGGCGTAATGCATCACGGGCGTAACTTGCTGGCTGTCGGCAGCAAGGCTGGCTTGCATGTTCTGGGTAATGGCGTCGGACGCGGCAGCGGGGTCGGCTGCGAGGGGTGCCGATGCGTCGGGCATGCCGGCTGCGGGGACCATCGTGGTGCCTGGTGTGGCAGCGTTGTTCGCGGCGGTTGGCGATGAGGATGTTGAAGACGTTGAAGACGTCGAGGCAGAAGTGGAGTCGTCGGCGCCACAACCGCCTAACGCGCAAGTTGCGAGCGCAACTAGAACGACGCCGGCGAGGCGAGTGTCTGTTCTCATGTCTGCATCCAATTTGTGGCGGCGGATGCAGTCTCCAATCCTTTCGAGAAATAATTGTGAAACGTTTGCGAGTGAATAAGGCTTATTAAATTCGTCGGTTAGACGAAAGGAAATGGAAAGCGATAAGCAGGAGAATGGTCACAGTAACGCCACGCGCCTGAAGTCCAGGCACACCGAATGAATTGCGGTTTGCATAACCCGGTACGCGCATGACACACATCGGCAGACCTTTCGACATCACGCGTCTCGAAGACGAATGGCTCGAAGCAGACGGCTTCGGCGGCTTCGCCTTGGGAACCGTGGGCACGCTGCGCACGCGCCGCTATCACGCGTTGCTGCTCACGGCCACGCGAGCGCCTGGCGGGCGCGTGGTGCTCGTCAACGGAGTCGAAGTGTGGCTCGAGGCGGACGGTAAGCGTTACCCGTTGAGCATGCAGCGATACGTGCCAGACGTAATCTATCCCGATCTGACGACAAGTCTTCTTGCATTCAATACCGAGCCGTGGCCCACGTGGCGCTTCCAGGTTGATCCGCAGCGCGTGGTGACGACCGAAGTATTCGTGAGCAAGGCGACGCGCGAAACGGTTTTGCGTTGGCGGCTGGAAGGATTGGGCGGCGCGCCTGCTTCTGGCGCGTTCACTCTGAAAGTGCGGCCTTTGCTCTCCGGCCGGGATTACCACGCACTGCATCATGAGAATCTCGCGTTCAACTTTAACGCGAGGATGAGCGACAACCCGGGCTGCGTGAGTTGGCAGCCCTATGGCGACCTGCCGGTCATCAACGTCGCAACGAACGGCGCTTATACGCACGCGCCGGATTGGTACCGGAACTTCTGCTACGTTCGCGAGCGCGAGCGTGGCCTTGATTTCAGCGAAGACCTCGCCACGCCCGGCGTGTTCAGCTTCAATCCCGCTGATGGCGAAGCGGTAATGATCCTCAGCGCGTCGATCGCGTCCTCAGGGGCGGCAACGGTGCCGGTCAGCACCGCACCTGCTGCCGCCCACGCAACTGAACTCGCGCGCGTCGAACAGCAGCGCCGCAACGCCCTCGGCTCACGTCTGCAGCGTTCGGCCGATGCCTACGTCGTCGCGCGTAACGAGGGCCGCACGATTCTCGCCGGCTTCCCCTGGTTCACTGACTGGGGCCGTGACACGTTCATCGCCATGCGCGGCCTGCTGATCGCCACGGGCCGTCTCGACGAAGCCGCAGCGATCCTGCTCGAATGGTCGGGCACCTTGTCCGCCGGCATGCTGCCGAATCGTTTTCCCGACTATGGCGACACGCCGGAATACAACTCCGTCGATGCATCGTTATGGTTCGTCGTCGCCGTGCACGACTATCTGGCGACGAACCACGCGAAAGCCGACACGCGAACGCGTCTGCGGCAGGCCGTTGAAACCATCCTCACGGGCTACACGAACGGCACGCGCTTCAACATCAAGGCATCCGCCGAGGATGCTCTTCTGAGCGCCGGCGTCCCCGGCGTGCAACTCACGTGGATGGATGCCAAGGTCGGCGACTGGGTGGTCACGCCACGCATCGGCAAACCCGTGGAAGTGCAGGCGCTCTGGATCAACGCATTGCGTATTGCAGCAACGTGGAATTCGCGGTGGCAGGCGCCTGCGGAGCGAGCGTTGCAAGCGTTTCATGAACGGTTTACCGATCCGTCGACACAAGCGCTGGTCGACAATGTCGATGTGGATTTCGTCAAAGGCGCAGTCGATCGTTCAATCCGTCCGAATCAGATCTTCGCGGTAGGCGGTTTGCCGTTTCCGTTACTCGAAGGCGCGGCGGCGCGCGCGGTGGTCGATCAGGTCGAAGCTCACCTGCTCACGCCGCTCGGCCTCAGAACGCTCGCGCCGTCCGATCCGGCCTACCGTGGGCACTACGGCGGCACCCCGCTTGAGCGCGACGGCGCCTATCATCAAGGGACGGTCTGGCCATGGCTGCTGGGCCCGTTCGTCGAAGCCTGGTTGCGGGTTCATGGCGGCGAACCGGATGCCCGCGCACAAGCCAAAGCGCGCTTTATCGACCCTCTGTACGCGCATCTCGATCACGCGGGCCTCGACCACCTGTCCGAAATCGCCGACGGTGACTCGCCTCACACGCCCGCCGGCACGCCGTTTCAGGCGTGGTCGCTGGGGGAGTTGCTGCGCCTCGAAACCCTGCTTGCGCGGTTGGAGCCCATCGCCGCGTAAACCGCGCTACGATGTGTATCCCACCTCCAGGCCCGACGCAAGGACATATTCATGCCACCGCTGCGCGCTGCCAATCTGCTCGCCACGATCGAAGGTACCCGCCTGCACTCCACCGACTGCCCGCGCTGGCAGCGCTGGGGGCCGTATCTCAGCGAGCGTCAGTGGGGGACGGTGCGCGAGGATTACAGCCCGGACGGCACCGCCTGGGACCACTTTCCGCACGATCACGCGCGCAGCCGAGCCTACCGTTGGGGTGAGGACGGCATTGCCGGTTTCGGCGACGATAAACTCGGCTGGTGCGTGTCGCTCGCGCTGTGGAATCGCAGGGACCCGATCCTGAAGGAGCGCCTGTTCGGGCTCACCAACGCGCAGGGCAACCACGGCGAGGACGTGAAGGAGCTGTACTTCTACCTAGACGGCACACCTACGCATTCGTACATGCGGATGCTGTACAAGTACCCGCATGCCGCCTTTCCGTACGACGACCTGGTTCAGGAAAACGCGCGGCGCGGCGGGGACATGCCGGAATACGAAATCCTCGACACCGGTGTATTCGACGATTTACGTTACTTCGACGTGCAGGTCGAATACGCGAAACATGCGCCCGACGACATTCTGATGCGCGTGACCATCGAGAATCGCGCGGGCGAGCCGGCCTCGCTCGACGTGCTGCCGCAAATCTGGGCGCGCAATTCGTGGTCGTGGAAAGAGAACAAGGACAAGCCGTCGCTCGTTGCAGGCCAGGACCACGACGGAGGAGTTCAGGTGGTTGGCCATCAGCATGGCCATGAACCGATCGTCGTGACAGCGTGGTCGAAAGACGCGCCGCACATGACGTGGCTGTTCTGTGAAAACGACACCAACGTCAAACGCCTGTTCAACATGGACGGCGCCGGGCCATTCAAGGACGGCTTCAACGACTACCTGGTCCACAGCGACGAACAGGCAATACGCCGCGACGCCGGCACCAAGGCGGGCGCGCACGCGCCGATCGAATTGGGCCCGCATGGCCGTGCGGTGGTGTACATGCGCTGGCGTCCGCAGTCGAGTCCCGATGATGCGCAACTCGACGCGGATGCGGTGTTCGCCCGCCGTATCGCCGAGGCCGATGAGTTCTATGGCGCGTTGCAGCATGAGATCGCCGACCCCGACGCACGCCTGGTGCAGCGTCAGGCGCTCGCCGGCATGTTGTGGTCCAAGCAGTATTACCAATACGACGTGCAGCGCTGGCTCGAAGGCGACCCGCTGCAACCCAAACCGCCTGAGTCCCGCAAGCACGGCCGCAATGTGGATTGGCGGCATTTGTGCAACGCTGACATCGTGTCGATGCCTGATAAGTGGGAATACCCGTGGTACGCGTCATGGGATTTGGCGTTTCATGCCGCCGCGTTCGCGCTGATCGATCCCGCGTTTGCCAAGCGTCAATTGCTGCTGCTGGTGAAGGATCGCTATCAGCATCCGAACGGTCAGATACCCGCCTACGAATGGGCGCTCGGCGACGCGAATCCCCCTGTGCATGCGTGGGCTGCCTGGCGCGTGTACGAAATCGACCGTGCGCTCACGGGCAAAGCGGATCGGGATTTTCTGGAGCTGGTGTTCCACAAGCTGCTGCTGAACTTCTCGTGGTGGGTGAACCGCAAGGACGCCGACGGTCACAACATATTTCAGGGCGGTTTTCTCGGGCTAGACAATGTCGGCATATTTGACCGCTCGTCGCCGCTACCCACCGGCGGACATATCGACCAGGCGGACGGTACGGCCTGGATGGCCGCATACGCACTCGACCTGATGCGGATCGCGCTCGAACTCGCGTATGCGAACCATGTGTTCGTCGATATCGGTGTGAAGTTTTTCGAGCACTTCCTGTATATCGCCGAAGCCGTGAGTTGCGACGACGGCTGCGATACCGGTCTCTGGGACAGTGAAGACGAATTCTTCTACGACAAGCTGCGCCTGCCTGACGGCAGCAATATTCCGATGCGGCTGCGCTCGATTGTCGGTCTGATTCCGCTGTTCGCCGTGCACGTGCTCGAAGAGCGTTTGCATGGCCACTTGCCGGGTCTGCGCGAACGGCTCGTCTGGTTCCTCGAACATCGTCCCGATCTGGCGCGGCTGGTTTCGCGCTGGGACGAGCCGGGCAAGGGCAACGCGCTGCTGCTCTCGCTGTTGCGCGGGCACCGGATGAAAGCCTTGTTGCGCCGCGCGCTCGACGAGAGCGAATTCCTTTCCGATCACGGTGTGCGGGCGCTGTCGCAATTCCACCGCGACCATCCGTTCGAGTTCAATCACAACGGCACCAGCGTCACGGTCCGCTACCTGCCAGCCGAATCCGACACCCGTGTGTTCGGCGGCAACTCGAACTGGCGCGGGCCGGTATGGATGCCGGTGAACTACCTGCTGATCGAATCGTTGTACGAATTTCATCGCTACTACGGAGACGATTTTCGCGTCGAGTATCCGACTGGATCGGGGCAGAAGTTCTCGCTTAGCGAAATCGGCGACGAGCTGGCGCGCCGGGCAACCACGCTGTTCCTGAAGGACAGGAATGGTGAACGTCCGGTGATGGGCGCTTATCCACTGCTGCAGGCCGATCCGCGTTCGCGCGATCTCGTGCTGTTCCATGAGTATTTTCATGGCGACAACGGGCGTGGCGTGGGCGCTTCGCATCAGACCGGCTGGAGCGGGCTGGTGGCGTTGCTGCTGCAGCCGCGGGCGATGGGCGCGTCGGGTAATGTCCCGCTGACCGGCGACCCGAACGAGGCGCCGGCCGCGGCGTCCAGCCCCGCAAGTCCGCCGGAATCCGCGCCGGAACCGATCGTGACCAAATAGCGTGCGAACGAGTACCGGGCGCCGGGCAGGTTTGGTCTTTGTTTTTGAACTGTGTGGGTTCAAGCGTGGTCTGTCTTGTACTGCCACGTCCATTCCATTGGCTTCCTTAAGTGAATCCCATGTCGACTACACCGAACACTCCAACTTCCGCCAGCCACGAACCGAGTTGCAAAGTCAGCGCGGGTCCGCATGAGGGACCGTCTTCGCCGGCCGGCAAGCGGCCTGCGCCGCCTTGCACGCTTGTGATCTTCGGCGCGGGCGGTGATTTGACCAAACGGTTGCTGGTGCCCGCGCTCTACAACCTCGCTGTCGATGGCCTGCTCGACGACGGCATGAAGATCATCGGCGTGAATCATGGCGAGCGCGAGACGAGCGTATGGCGTGAGGATCTACATAAGTCGCTGCAGCAGTTCGCCGCCGACAAAGCCAGCACGTTCCACGCCGGCAAGCTCGACGACAAAGCGTGGGCCTGGGTCGCGCAACGGCTCGAATACATGGCCGGCGAATTTGAAACCGACGACACGTTCACGAAGCTCAAGCAAAAGCTCGATCAAGCGCCGGGCGGCAACGTGATTTTTTACCTCGCGGTCAGCTCGCGCTTTTTCAAGCCGATCGTCGAACATCTCGGCAAAGCAGGTTTGCTGAAAGAAGCCGACGGTGCTGACGGCGGCTTCCGCCGTATCGTGATCGAGAAGCCGTTCGGCACCGACCTCGCCACCGCGCGTGATCTGAACGCGCACATTCTGTCGTTCGCGAACGAATCACAGGTGTATCGCATCGACCATTTTCTCGGTAAGGACACCGTGCAAAGCATTCTCGCGGTGCGCTTCGCGAATGCGTTGTTCGAACCGATCTGGCGGCGCGAATATATCGACAGTGTGCAGATAACCGCAGCCGAAACGATCGGCGTGGAGGGGCGCGGCAAGTTTTACGAGCAGACCGGCGCATTTCGCGACATGCTGCCGAACCACCTGTTCCAGTTGCTCGGCATGGTCGCGATGGAACCGCCCAATTCGTTCGATGCCGAAGCCGTGCGCGATAAGAAGGCCGAAATCTTCGACGCGATCCAGCCGCTGACCGCCGACGACGTCGTCTTCGGTCAATACGAAAAGGGGCCGGCGGGCGTCGGCTATCGTGAGGAACCGGACGTTGCGCCAGACAGCACGACGGAAACCTACGCCGCGGCGCGCGTGTACGTCGAGAACTGGCGGTGGGCGGGCGTGCCTTTCTATCTGCGCACGGGCAAGCGGCTTGCCGCGCGCCGTACGGAGATTTCGGTGCAACTGAAGCCGGTGCCGTTCCGTCTGTTCCGCGACACGCCGGTCGATGCGCTAACGCCGAACGTACTGACTTTGCGCATCGATCCCGCGCACGGCACGAGCTTCGACTTCAATGTGAAGACGCCGGGGCCGCTGATGCAGATCGGCGCGGTTCAATCGTCTTTCGACTATGCGGACTTCTTCGCGGAAAAAGCAAACGTCGGTTACGAAACCCTGCTGTACGACTGCATGCTCGGCGACGAGACGCTGTTCCAGCGCGCCGATAGCATCGAGACAAGTTGGGCCGTGGTGGACGATGTGCTGCATCCGAAGAGCGGCGGCGCGATGCCCGTGCACGGTTATCCGGCCGGCAGCGAGGGGCCGGCGGAAGCAGACGCGCTGCTCGCGCGCGACGGCCACGCATGGCGGCCTTTGAAGCGGGATGCAGTGGAAAAGAAGTAAATCGTGAAACGCACCAACACAACCGGGGGTACCGTGGCCACACGTAAGACGAAAGAAAAAAGCAGTACCGAGCGGATTCTGGCGATCGATGTCGGCGGCACGGGCCTGAAAGCCGCGATCATCGATGCGGACGGGCAGATGAAAACCGAGCGCTTGCGCGTGGCGACGCCGCATCCGTGCACGCCGGATCAACTGGTGGATGCGTTGGCGAAGCTGGTCGAGCCGCTGGTCAAAGAGGCGCCGCCTACACTCATGTCGATCGGTTTTCCCGGGGTGGTGCGCAACAACCGCATTCTGACGGCGCCGCATTTTGGCGTTGAAGGCTGGCACGACATTCCGCTAGCGGATTCGCTGGCAAAGCGCCTGGGCGGTTTGCCGGTGCGAATGATCAACGACGCCGAAATGCAGGGCTTCGCCGCGATCGAAGGACACGGACTCGAGTTCGTGCTGACGCTTGGCACAGGCGCGGGCACGGCGCTGTTCCGCGACGGCGAGTTGATGCCGCACCTCGAGCTTGCGCATCATCCGGTCAGCAAGAAGGGCGTTGCGTATGACGAGTACATCGGCGACGCGGCGCGCAAGAAGGCGGGCAATAAGCGCTGGAATCGACGGGTCGAGAAGGTGATCGAGATTCTCGATTCGCTGGTGAACTACGACAAGCTGTGGATCGGCGGTGGCAACGCGGCCCGGCTGAACTTCGAGTTGCCCGCGAACGTCGCGACCGTGTCGAACGACGCGGGGATCGAAGGCGGCGCGCGCCTGTGGCATCCGAAGTCGTTGCGCGAGACGCGGCAGTTGCCGGAGGCCAATGCGCGGACCGGCCATTTCAAGTGAAACGGAGACGCTCAGCGATGCCTCGACTCAATGACGCCAGCCATCTGCGACGCCTGCTCACGGCCGGCATGTGCGCCACGCTGGTTCTGGTTGCGGCCAATGTCCGGGCGGCGGATGGTTTTGCGGTGTCGTCGCCGGGTCTGGCCGACGGCGGCACGCTGGATTCGAGCCACGCGGCGAGCGCGAACAATTGCGGCGGCGGGAACGTGTCGCCGGCCTTGCAATGGCGGAACGCACCCGCCGGCACGAAGAGTTACGCGGTCACCCTATTCGATCCGGACGGCGCGAAGGGATTGGGAATCGTGCACTGGGTGCTATATGGCCTCGCGCCTTCGGTGACCGGACTGGGCAGCGGTACTACGCCGCCGGCGGGGAGCGTGGCCGGAACGAATCGGACTGGCGGCCCGGGATACTACGGACCATGCCCGCCGGTCGGCGATGTGCCGCATCATTATGTCGTGCAGATTTATGCGCTTGACCTACCGCCGGATGCATTGCCGGCGGGATTGACGCGAGACGCGTTGCAGGCGGCCATGAAGGACCATGTCCTCGCTGCCACCAGCACGGTACTACGATACGGACGGTGATCGCCGTTGCCCTTGCGGTGGCCGGCCGGATGTTCGGCCGACACCGTCACGGCTTACGCATCACCTCGCCGCATCGCCCCAACGATATTCCAGCGTGGCCTCATCGAGCTGCGCTTTGACTTGTGCATCGAGCACAAGCTCCGAAGCCGCCAGCGTATCGCTCAACTGCTCAGCGCGACTGGCGCCGATAATCGCCGAGGTAATCAGCGGATTGGCCAGCACCCACGCAAGCGAAACCCGGGTCAACGACTCGCCGGTCGTTGCCGCAATCGCCTTCAGCTTTTCGATCGTGTCGAACTCGCGCTTGTGCCAGTAGCGCTCCTGATACATCGCCCCCGCCTTGCCGACGGTTTCAGTAAAGCGACCGGACGCAGGCGCCGCATCCACCCGATGCTTACCAGTCAGCAGACCACCTGCGAGCGGGTTGTACGGCATCACGGCCAATTGTTCTTCGGCCGCCAAAGGCAGCAACTCCCGCTCGATCTGCCGGAACAACAGGTTGTAGCGGGGCTGCACCGAGACGAACCGCGCTGCGCGCAGCACATCGGCGCGACCTAGCGCTCGCGCCAGCCGATAGGCCAGGAAATTCGACACGCCGATATACCGTGCCTTCCCCGATCGTACGATCACGTCCAGCGCCTCCAGCGTCTCGTCGAGCGGCGTAGCCGCGTCGTCGGAATGGAGCTGGTACAGGTCCACGTAATCGGTGCCGAGACGCCGTAGCGATGCGTCGATGGCATCCAGCAGATGTTTGCGCGACGCGCCTTGATCCCATGCCGATGGCCCCATCTTGCCCACCGCCTTGGTCGCCAGAATGAAGCGGTCGCGTTTGCCCTTCAGCCAGCGCCCGACGATTTCCTCCGTGCGTCCGGCAATGCTCTCGCCACCGCCGAGCGGATAAACGTTGGCGGTATCGATGAAGTTCACGCCGGCGTCCGCTGCCGTATCGAGAATGCGCTGCGAGACGTCTTCTTCAGTCTGCAGGCCAAAGGTCATCGTGCCGAGGCACAGGCGCGAAACGGTCAGGCCGGTGTGGCCGAATTTGCGGTATTGCATGTTCAACTCCGAAGCGGAACGGTTGCGGGTTGCGGTGTTGCAAAAAGGATAAACGGTGTGGCGATTTCGCGTTGGATCACCCGCGCATGCGGGCGTGATAAGCCGTCAGTATTTCGAAAGTTTATCGGCAGGTGAACTGCAAGCATCGCCGTGTAATAAACGGCCTGATATTACAAACGAGTAATAAATAGCTGCTGACGGCTCATTGAAAATTACGAATGCCATACGTAAGTAATAAACCGAAACAATTCGATTACACCAGGTAAGCTTCGACGCGATTGATGAGTTTTTATGCGTATGGAATGATATCGATTCTCATTTAACAACGAGCCAGCCATCGCGTCGTCTTTGCTCTGAGCAGGAGACCGGCAGCCAGCCAATTGCGGTTTTGTCATCGATTCCATGTTGAGCATGCGGATCGGGCGAGCGCACTTCTGACCGGATTTCCCATGCTCAATCACACGCCGCTTGCGACTGCGTTAGCGCTAGCTTTTGCCGTTCCATTCGCCACACCCGCAGTCGCTCAGACCGCGCCGCAAACCGCATCGCAGCCGTCGGCTCAAAACGCAGCGGCGAACACGGGGGCCGATAACGCGACCTTGCCGACTATCGGCGTGGCCGCGCAAGCCGAACAACAGGACTTCCAGGCAGAACGTTCGACGGTCGGTGCAAAGACCCCTACCGCTTTGCGCGATATTCCGCAGACGGTGACGGTGATCAATAAGTCGGTGCTCGCCTCGCAAGGCGCCACGTCGTTCCAGGACGCGCTGCGCAACGCGCCGGGCGTGACCATCGGCGGCGCTGAAGGCGGTCAGATCGGCAACAACATCAACCTGCGTGGCTTCACCGCGCAGAACGACATCTATCTGGACGGGTTCCGCGACCGCAACCAGTACTATCGCGACACCTTCGACCTCGAAGAACTCGAGGTGCTTTATGGACCGTCGTCGATGCTGTTCGGCCGTGGTTCGACGGGCGGCGTGATCAACCAGGTCAGCAAGAAAGCGAATCTGAAGGACTCCGCGGAAGTCACGGGCATGATCGGCACCGACGATCGCTATCGCAGCACCGTCGACGTGAACCATAAGCTGACCGACACCTCGGCGATCCGCCTGAATGCGTTCGGCCAGAGTCTCGGCTCGACGCGCGACGAGATGAAGAACAAGGACTACGGTATCGCGCCGGAAGTGCGTTTCGGCATCGGCACGCCGACCGAAGTGACGATCTCCGCGCTGATCCAGCACAACTACGACATGCCCGACTACGGCGTGCAGGCGTTGAACGGGCATCCTTCGCCGGTGCCGAAGAACACCTTCTACGGCCTGACTACCGATCGCACGATTCAGGACGTCCAGACCTTCACGGCCGGTATCAAGCACAAGTTCTCGGACAACCTCACGCTGCAGAACCAGACGCAGTTCTCGCACTCGCTGACCGATGCTCGCGAAACCGCGCCGCAAGCGGTGCTGACGGGGCCGCTTGCCAGCAGCACCGCGTTGACCAACGGAAATTACACGACCTTGTCGCCGTCGCAACTGTTCATCAAGTTGCAAAGCCACGACCGTGTGATCGAGAACCACTCGCTGTACAACGACACGACCCTCGAATACAAATTCAACACCGGTGCGATCGGGCACGACCTGATCGCCGGCGTCGAACTCGGTCACGACAGCTATTCGAACCAGGCGTACACGCGGAATAACTTGCCGGTCGTCTCGATGGTGGACCCGGCGTATCTGTCGTCGCCTGCGGGTGTGACCACCACGGTCGGCAACTACGCGAATTCCGATTCGAACGAGATCGCCGGTTACGTGAACGATACGGTGTCGATCGGACAACACTGGAAGGTGATTGGCGGTTTGCGCTGGGATCGCTTCCAGGCGCAGATTCACAACTCGATCACGGCGCCGCAGTACGCGAGTCAGACCAACTTCTTCACCAGCGTGCGCGCGGGCGTGATTTATCAGCCGGCCGACTGGCAGTCGTACTACGTGTCATATGGCACGTCGTTCGATCCGTCGCTTGAAGCGTTGACGGTGACCAATCTGACGCAGAACCTCGCGCCCGAGTCGACCCGGTCATATGAAGTCGGCGGCAAGTGGGACCTGCTGGGCGGCAATATCTCGGTGACCTCCGCGTTCTTCCGCGAGGAGATGACCAATGCCCGCACGCAAGTTTCGCCGACCGAATACGAACTCGACGGTGACATCCGCGTCGACGGATTCCAGGCCGGCGTGACGGGCCACATCACCGACAAATGGCAGATTTTTGGCGGCTACACGTACATGGACGCGATCGTGCTGAAGGCGCTCGACGGCACGCAAGGACACACGCCGGCCAACACGCCGCGCAACACGCTGACGCTCTGGTCCACCTACGCGATCACGCCGCACTGGGAAATCGGCGGCGGCCCGACCTATATGTCGCCGCGCTACGCGTCGAATACGAACTACGTGCAGGTCCCGGGCTACACCCGTTGGGACGCGACCGCCGCGTATCACGCGAAGAAATACGATGTTCGGCTGAATCTGCTGAACCTGACCAACAAGATGTATTACGACGCGCTCATCCAGTCGGACGGTGGCCGTTCCGTGCCGGGTATCGGACGCACGTTGCTGGCAACGGTCGACTACCGGTTCTGAAGCGTGCCTCATCGATACGGTAGGCTTGCCGCTTTCGCAAACGGCAGGCCGACGTGACGAGGCCAGGGGAAACTCAAGATGCTGCTGCACATTCCGAATGTACTGAACGCCGAGCAACTGCGCCTTGTGCGCGAACGGCTCGATAGCGCCGGCGACGCATGGGTCGATGGCCGTGCGACCGCCGGTTACCAGGGCGCGCCGGTCAAACGCAACCAGCAGATCGCCGAGCATTCGCCGATCGCGCGTGAGCTCGGCGACGTGATTCTCGCGTCGATCGAGCGCAACCCGCTGTTCATCAGCGCGGCGTTGCCGAACCAGGTGTATCCGCCGCTCTTCAACCGTTACGAAGGCGGCATGCAATTCGGCAGCCACGTGGACGGCGCGGTGCGGGTGCTGCCCAACGGCGTGAAGCTGCGTACGGACGTGTCGGTGACGTTGTTCCTCTCCGAACCCGGCGAGTACGACGGCGGCGAACTGGTGATCGAAGACACCTACGGTGTACAGCAGGTCAAGCTGCCGGCGGGCGACATGATCGTCTATCCGGCCACCAGCCTGCATCAGGTCACGCCGGTCACGCGCGGCGCGCGCCTCGCGAGCTTCTTCTGGGTGCAAAGCCTCGTGCGCAGCGACACGCAGCGCGCGCTGCTATTCGATATGGACACGGCGATCCAACGTCTGAACGCCACCCAGGCCGACGATACCGCGCGTCGCAGTCTGGTCGGCTGTTATCACAATCTGTTGCGTACCTGGAGTGAAACGTGAGCGTGCCTGAAGTGATCGATTTCCAACCGGCCGAGGCGAACGGCGCCGTGCCGGGCGAACCACAGCGGCTCGACCGCGACGAACGGAATGCGCGGCAGCAACGCTCGCGCCGGGCCACCTTCGTCAAATGGCTGCGCAAAGTGCATGGCTGGATCGGTTTATGGGGCGCGGCGCTCGGCTTGTTGTTCGGCACCACGGGCTTTCTGCTGAACCATCGCGGCGGGCCGCTCAGGGTGTCGACTGGCGAGCCGCAGGTGTCGGTCGTGCAGGTTCCGTTGCCGCAACCGGCGCCGCCAACGCCGCGCGAACTCGGCAAGTGGCTCAAGCAGGAACTGAAACTGGCCGGCAGCCCAGGGCGTGTGCAGAAAGAGCCCGCGCATCCGGTCGCGTGGGGTGAGCGCAGCATGGTCCAACCCGAACATTGGCAGCTCAACTTCGCGTTGCCCCATGAAAACACCACCGCCGAGTACTGGGTCGGCAACGGCTACGTGACGGTCAAGCGCAGCGAGAACACGTTTCTCGCGACGCTTACGAATCTGCACAAGGGCGTCGGCCTGAGTGTGGGCTGGGTACTGCTGATCGATACGCTGGCGGGGAGCATCATTTTGCTATCGCTCACCGGCGTGCTGCTTTGGACGGAGTTGAACAAGCGCAAAACTGTCGGCGCGGTGCTGGTGATCGGGTCGATTGTCGCCGCGGCGTGCATGGCGCTGAGCTAGATGGCGCCGCGGCAAGCACGCGCGCATCCCACTTCCTGCCCGACCGCCAGCGCGAAAATGGGCACTCGCGCTAGAATCTTCGCAGACCACCAAAATTGTTGGCCCTGTCGAAATTCTGCCAATGAAGACATCCCCCAATCCCGTCGACGCCGCGCTGATCTCGCGGCGTTCGATCCGCGCCTTCCTGCCCACGCCGGTTGCGCGCGCCGATATCGAAGCGATTCTCGAAGCGGCCAGCCGCGCGCCGTCGGGCACCAATACCCAGCCGTGGAAGGTGTATGTGGTGACGGGCGAGTCGCTCGCGCGACTGTCGCAGGCCCTGGTAGCCGCTTATGACGATCCCCAGCGCGATGCGCTGTATCAGGAAGAGTATCGCTACTACCCGCGTCAATGGGTGTCGCCGTATATCGACCGCCGTCGCAAGATCGGCTGGGATCTGTACGGCTTGCTCGGCATCGAAAAGGGCGACAAGGCGCGCATGCATGAACAGCATGCGCAGAACTACCGCTTCTTCGGTGCACCGGTCGGCCTGTTCTTTACGATCGAGCGGGTGATGGGGCGCGGCAGCTGGCTCGACTACGGCATGTTTCTTCAGGCGATCATGACGGCGGCGCGCGGGCGTGGTCTCGATACCTGTCCGCAGGCCGCTTTTACGCCGTTTCACAGCGTGATTGCCGGGCACCTTGGCCTGCCGCCCGAAGAGCAACTGGTGTGCGGCATGTCGCTCGGTTTCGCCGACGAAAGCGCGCTGGTCAATACACTGCGCACCGAGCGCGAACCGGTTGACCGGTTCACGCGATTCCTCGATTGATGCCGATTGACGGGCTTCCCCACTTCTTATCGGACCACAATGAAAACCTCACGCCGCGATTTTCTGATGCTGAGTGCGGGCGTGAGCTCATCGCTCATGCTGTCCCGCGTCGCATTCGCCGACACCGCGAACAGATTGAGCGAAGCCGATCCGAAGGCACAAGCCGTCGGCTATACCGAGGACGCATCCAAGGTCGATAAGGCGAAATTCCCTGGCTATGCCGCTGGACAAACCTGCGCCAACTGTTCGCTGTTCCAGGGCAAAGCCACGGACGCCTATGGTGGCTGCACGCTGTTCGGCGACAAGCAGGTCGCCGCGCACGGCTGGTGCAGTTCGTATTCGAATATGTGATCGCGCAGGCGGTAGGGGCGATTAAAAAAACGCGCTGACTCTAGTTCAGCGCGCTCAGTACCAGGTCATGCGAATGACCGATCCATACCGCTGCGTCGCGGTGATCGCGTAACGCGTCGCCCGTATTCGGGTGCAGAAAAATATCGAGCGCGCCGTGATTCAGCGTGAGCCAGCCGACGAGTTCGGCGAACTGGTCCTGCGCGAACGCGAGCTGATACGACCACATGGGATGCGGCCCGACCGGGCGTTCGTGAAAGCGGCCTAATTGCAGCTTGCCGTTCCAGTGCGCCTCGATCTGCTCGCGAAAGGCCCATGCGGCGTCGCGGCTGCCGGAATCGAAGTAAACGTGGGCGTGCCAACTCTGGATGGCTGAGGTGTCGCGAAAGGTCATAACGAGGTCCGTTGCGGTTCCGTTTTTATCGGACACTCATTCTGCTTGAGTTTGCGCCGGCGCGTGCGGCATGCACCTCATGTGAAACTGTATTTCGTCCTCGTTGACAATGTCGAAGCCGAGGCGTTGATAGAGACGCCTCGCGGGATTGCCTTTGAGCACCTTGAGCGTGACCGGCAATACGTCGGCCTGCGCGGCCAGCAAGACCGTCCGCAGCGCTCGCTCGCCGATGCCGCGCCCTTGATGTGCCTGCGCAATCTGCAACTGCACGACGACCCATTCGGTCTCGGTGCGATACGCTTTCAGCAAACCAACCGGTGCGCCGCCGAGGCAGATCACGCGCGCCGCATCGTAGCGGTGGCGCAGGCGCGCGCGATGCTGGGCATCGTCGATGGGCTCGCCGACCTGCGCCAGATGCTCGGTCATGGTGGCCTTGCGCAGTTCGAAGAGAAAGTGCTCGTCGGCTTCTAGCGCTGGGCGCAGGGTAAGGACAGGTTCTTGAGCGGACATGCGGGGGCGTCTCCGGCGCGCGGGTGGCGAATTGGAACGGTCGTGAATTGTCGCGCCAGCCGCGCTTTTTTGCCATGCATGATGTTTCGACCCCTCAATATCGCGGCTCACGTCTGAAGAAATCGCGCGCTGCGCCGATTCGGCAAACTGGGCGGCCATTTCCCCTCGTTTCGCGCAATTGCATTCGTGCTCGTTCACATAAACTGTTTTCCATGGAGCGACAAGTCACCGCGCCCATCGACGCGGTCTTCCCCCGCGTTGTTTTGAACCGTACCGTTGATGGCAGTTTGCCGCGGTTGTTTAAAGCGGCAGGGCAGTAAAGCAGTAGGAAGCCGAAGCAATGCAAACAACGCGCAGTTGCAGTATCCATGCGCGAATCAGCAGGGGGTTGCAGCGAGGTGATGTTGATGGCGAGGGACCGAGCTGTAACGCAGTAGCAGTGCAAGTAACAATGCAGCAGCACAGCAGCAACGTAGTAGCAGCGCAAGCAGCAACAGCTTTGTTTTGTTGGTTTATGGTGGGTTTAAGTCGGCAAGCATCCACGCGCCTGCACGACTGTTCCATCCTGTCAGACCCTGTTCCTTCGCGGGAACAGGGTTTTTTTTCGTTGATGCGGGAAGTGTGACTTGTATTTAGCCCGTTCGAACCTATATGCCTGCGTTGCATTTCGGCGCGGCCGTAGCGGGTAGTCTGCTCGTGCGCGGTGAGATGCCACGCGCAATCGAGACTTCAAGTTGTTTAAGTCTGTCTTAATAGTTGCTTGCCATGATGGCTACACAGACTCACATTAAGGGCCTGTCAAGCCGCCGGCGCATCGGCGGCGTTTGCCACCGGAGGTCACATCATTCGGTGGCGAAGCCGAGAGTTAGCGAAGGAGGTTGAATCGATATGTCCAGTAAATCGCGAGTCCGCAAGCACAACCAGCCGGCGATGTCCCCGCTGCTGCGCGCGCTAACCTTTAGCCGCACCGCCCACGAACCGGTCACCACGGCGATGCTCCTGCAGTGCTACACCGCTCTCGATGCGTTCCAACGCGGTCGGGGCTCACGGGATTTGCATTTGACCTTGAGCCGGCATTTGCTGGTGTCGCAAGAATTGGCGCGTCTGGGTCTCGGCGAGGACGTTCTTGCCGATATCGAGAGCGCGCACGCGGCCATGGTTCAACTCGACGCGCGCGAGCACCAGGACGGTGCCTGGAAGTTGCAGGACGGCGAATACGCCAGTCTCTGCACGGCGCTGGCTATTCTCGATGGACAACTGTCGGCCGCATCGTTGAGCGAGATCGCGAATGCGGAAGCGAAGATGGTCGAAGGGCTGATGAGATCGGCTCGCGCGCAGGCGATTGTCGAAGCGGTGGTTTAAGCAGCGTGCCGGTACGGTTCAGCAACGCGCGATCAACTCTCGTGGCGCGTGCCGGACGTCGGTGCCCTTAACAATGTAGACGACCAGCTCCGCAATGTTGGTGGCGTGGTCGCCGATACGCTCGATGGCCTTCGCGATGGACAGATAGTCGAACCCTGTCGCGATGGTGCGGGGATCTTGCGTCATGGACGTGATGAGCCTGCGCATGAACGCCACGAACTCGTTATCGATGGCTTCGTCGTCCTTGACGATCTGTGCGGCGGCAACGGTGTCCATTCGCGCGAAAGCATCCAGCGCATGACGAAGAATATCCACGGCCAGTTTGCCGGCGGCTTTGATTTCAGAAATGTTGACGGCCTGCGGCGTGGACGAACCCATCGCAATGCGACGGGTTCGCTTCGCAATCTTCCGTGCCTCGTCGCCCGCACGTTCGAGGTTGGTGATGCACTTCGAGGCGGCCATCAGCAGTCGCAGGTCGCGAGCGGTGGGCTGCCGGCGGACGATGATGTTGCTGACTTCCTCGTCGATTTCTATTTCCATCGCGTTGAGCCGGTGCTCGCCCTGAAGGACCTGCTCAACAAGTCTCAGATCGAACGTGTTCAACGTCTCGATTGCGCATGCAATCTGCGCCTCCACCAAGCCGCCCATTTCCAGCAATCGGGTCAAAAGCAGATCGAGGTCGAAATCAAATCTGCTGGAAAGATGCTTATCCGACATCTGCGCTCCCTGGACAAATTTGCCTGCGACTCGATGAGCGGCGGTGCATGTCCGGATCAGTAAAGGATATAAACAGTATATACAGTTTATGACAATTTCAGGAACAGGTTGACGCGACCGCCTTGTTGCAGTGGTTCCGCCAGACAGGCTGCTGCTGTCGTTCACGACGTGGGATGAAGTTATCCCCAGATTTTGTTTGCAAGGCTGTGGACAACCCCCGGGCAAGCATCGCAAGCTGATGAAATGACTGGATTTTTACGTGGCGCGCCGAGTGCGCGCATTTGACGGATGGCCACAGCGGCCATCAGATCCGGGACGTCCTCGAGCACGGCAGGATGAGCACGGCAGCAAGCGACCGATATAAGCGGCGAATGATTGTTCGCCGGGGAATTCGCAACGCGCCGTGATGGCGAAAGCTGTCGGCCACTCATGGAATCGTACAACGGCGAATTCCCGAACGCCAACGCGCATTCCTGTCCGTACCTGGATGGCCCCGGAAAATCCGCCATGCCTGTCAATGCTCAATGACGACGCGCGACAACAGTGGACACTACGCCCGAAAAAACCTGTATATTTATACAGTATCCGGGGCGCAATTTCACAACCACGAACTGACACTTTTAACTGGAGGCTGGCCATGGATGCACGCGTTCGCAGGCCGGGTCATCCAATGCCTGAGATGGCAGCCTTTATGGCCAAGCTGCGCTCTGCTTTCGGAGACGAGACGGTTGACGAAGCAGTCAGACGAGGTAAAGCTGGCGAGCCAACCTTCTATGCCTGCGAGAATGGCAACTCGGTTGGCACGGCAAGTTCCGCGACCGGCAGCGTCTGGCTTGTCGACTCCACGATCCGGAACAGGCAATATTGCGCCGGGTGCGATGGTGGCTGCGTCGGGCAGGATGTGGGTTGCAAGGAGTGGCTGCAACGGAAAGCAGCCAAGGAGAACTCGTGAAAAGAATTGGATTGGCCGTATTGATGGCGACGCTCACGCCGGCCGTGTACGCGGCTGGCGGTTATACCGAGGTTTGGAACCCGCCCGAGGCACGGGCGAGCGCACCGCGCAGAGCCGGTACCGCGCACAAGCTCGCAGTTCGTCCGCACGTCGCTCCTCATCCAGTTAACGTGCGGGCACGACGCGCTCCGGCGCCGGCACCGAAACTGGTTGCGAAACAGGGCACGATACAAAAAAGTCCGCCGGCGAACGAGCCGGACATGTCTGGAATTCCCCGCCAGATCACCCCTGAGGGAAACGTGCTTCGAGTTGATTCCCGCGGCATGTCGGCTGAGGTCACGCGTTGATGGAATCGGAAATCTACAAGGGCTATAGCGTGTGGGGGCACGCGATCCTGCAACAGGAAGGCATTCTCCAGCCGGAACGCTATGCGGCCAGCGGGACGATTACGTTAGGCGGGAAGCTGATTGAAGCGTCGGGCATCCTCGGCTATTTTGATACTGAGGAAGAAGCGCAACTTGCCGGGCGGGATTGGGCACGCGCCTGGGTCGACGCGCACGGTTGACAGCCGAACCCCCTCCTGTTCGGGGCCGCCTTTGCCGGTAAGCAAGCGGGTACGAACCCTCGTTGACTTTGTGCCCTCCCTCCCGTAGTGTGAAATTCGCCGCTGTGAAGAGCATCGCTCCCGCGCCCGCCAGTCGAGCTGGCAGCACCCCGGCATTCTGACCTTCGAACTTTCTCTACTTCGTCAACCGCTCTGTCAGCCATGGAAAGCAATCGCGCGCCCAGTCAAACGGATGAGCTCGCCCGCAGGCCTGCTCGCGCCGCAGATTACGCGGCCGAAAACCGGGCGCTGGTGGCACTCGCTCGCGTTCAGGCCGGCCCGCGTTCCGAATTCCTTCAGGCTATCGCGGATACGGCTCTGTCCCTTTGTCATGCTGATAGCGCGGGGATTAGTCTGGTCGAAGGACCTGACGATAATCGGGTCTTTCGCTGGTTCGCGGTTGCCGGACTTTGCGCCGACCTGCGCGGCAAAACCACCACGTGGAATGAGTGCCCGTGCGGCGTCACACTGGAGGCAGGCGCCCCGCAACTTTTCATCAATCCGCAAGCCCGGTTTCCTTGTCTTCGGTTTCCCGGCGTGGAAGTGCCTGAAGGCATTGTCGTTCCGATTCCGGCGGATAACGGAGCGCTGGGCGCCATCTGGGTCATGTCGCATGCGCAAGATTGCAGATTCGACCTCGAAGACGTCAGGCTGCTGTCGAATCTCGCCGTTTTCGCGGGTTCTGGCCTGACGATTGTCAACGCACGCGACAGCGGTGAAGAGAGTGACCGGCGGCACAACGAGTTCATCGCGATGCTCAGTCACGAATTGCGCAATCCAATGACGCCGATCGACGGCGCCATCAGTGCGGCAAAACGGCTTTGCGTCGAAGACGAACGAGCCGTGGAAATGTTGACGGTCGCGCAACGCCAGATGAGGCATCTGCGCACGCTGGTCGATGACCTGCTCGACGCCGCCCGCCTGAAGCATGGCAAGCTCGCGATCAAGCAGAGTGACACTTCGCTCAGCGAGATTGTGTTTGATGCCGTGACAGCCATCAGGCACCACATCTTGTCCCGCAGGCACACGCTCAGGATCACCGGGCTGGACGAGCCCGTCTACGTGCGCGCCGACCATGTCCGCTTGAGCCAGGTGTTGGGCAACCTCCTGTCGAACGCGGCGAAATATACGCCTGTCGGAGGGACTATCGAGCTTAACGTGCGCGTCGAGGCAAACAATTCGAGCGACCAGTCAGACGCGCTGCTTGTCATTGACGTTGCAGACAACGGCATGGGAATCGATAGCGCGGTTCAGCCGCGCGTCTTCGACCTGTTCGCCCAGTCCGCCCGCGGTCGAGCACGCTCTGAAGGAGGGTTGGGGATAGGGCTCGCGGTAGCGAAGCGCATGGTCGAGTTGCATCAAGGAACCATCTCGCTCAGGAGCGAAGGTTCAGGCAAAGGTACGGTTGTGACGCTGCGCTTGCCGATACTCCAGAAAGCAGTGGATGCCGCAGACATCGCGGCCCGCAAGATGCCGAGCATGACGCCCGAGCCAGCGCGTCTGCTGCTGGTTGACGACAATCAGGATGCGCTTCGGGCGCTGAGCGTCCTGCTCGAACTCGAGGGGCACGAGGTCACGACGTCGGACAATGGGCGCGATGCGATACGGCTGATGTCTGAAAAGCACCCCGAGGTGGCCATCGTCGACGTAGGGATGCCGGAAATGGACGGCTTCGAGGTGGCGCGAACGGTGCGCCTTAATCACCGGCTCGACGACATGGTGCTCGTTGCGCTCACGGGCTATGCGTCTGAATCCGACAAGTCGAGAGCGCTGGCGGCCGGCTTCGATTTCCATCTGACCAAGCCGCTTTCGCTCGATAAGCTGCAATACATCCTGGCAAATCGTGCCGACGGCACGTTGCGAGGTATTGTCTAGGTTCGTTGGACAGTTGAACCCGTGACCCCTTGATCTCCACGACGCACCGGATATATGAAAAACGCCCCTGGCGGAGCGTTGTGCAATCCGGAAATGTTGCGCTTCCAGCCTGGCCGCTTCTAGTTGTTGTACTGCGTCGTATCGTAGTACGTGGTCCCATTCTGGCCGCCACCCAACTGCACGAGCCGTGAACCACCGGACGTCAACGCCGGGAACGGGCAGTTCGTGCAGGTCTGGGCGCCGGTGGAATCGATCCCCGAGTAGACAGTGTTCTGATACTGACCGACCGTTGTATTGTTCGGTGCGCCGATCGAGAAGCCGTAGATTGACGTTGTCGAGCCGGAGGCTGTTCCAGGGCTGGCCTGGACCTGCACGGACGTCACCGGATAGGTGGGATTCGGTCCGGTCACGACGCTCGACCACGTGAAACTCATCGCGTACTGCACGCCGGCCAGCGCCCCGCCTGGCGTGAGGAACGGAATCGCGTCCTGCGACAGCGTCGGCCATGCGACCGTGCTGCCCGCCGTAGCGTTCAGCGGACTGCCCGGATTGATGATCGACGACTGGCCGAGCTGCACGCCGCGCTGGTCGTAGAAGGTGACCGTGTAGGTCGCATAGAGCGGCACGGTGCTCGCGTCGATCGATTGCGCCGCGTAGTAGCCGCTCGAAGCCGGCGTGAAGTTCGCGGTCGACGAAAGCGATTGCCATGACCAGCGATAAAGCTCTGTATTGCTGTTCGTCATTGCAGGGGCAACCGGTGCTGCGTTCAACGGCAGATCCGACAGGCCCAGCGAGTTGCTGCCAAGCGCGTTGCGCTGTGTCAGCCAGACCGGCGCAGCGAGGCCAGGCCCCGTGACGGAAGCCGAATACACCGCCGGATTCGAGGCGGTTGGAATCGCAATCTTGAGACCCGACTCATAACGGTTCACGTCCGCCAGCTTCGAATCGAGGAAGGTGCGGCGCTGGATTTGCGACATGATCGACACGGCAAATTGTGACTGATTGCCGATCAGATCCCAGCCGAGCTGCACGCCGCTCGGGAGCGTGACGGGCGTGGCGAGCTGTTGCGCGATGGTGTAGAGCACACCGGCTGACGTACCGTTCACCAGCGTGACCGGCAACTGCACAAGCGCCTGCTGCTTGCCATTGCGCGTGAAGAAAGCGAGTGTCTTCGGCGAACCGAACACCGCGCCGCTGAAGACACCATCGGCCTGGTTGTGGCCTAAGGCCAGATCGGTCGAGCCGTTTTCGAGGAAGGTGGCGTCGATGGCCGGCGAGCATGACGTGTTGAGCGCGCCATTCGCCGCGCAGGCAGTCAGCAGGGACGCAAGCGGCTCCAGATAGTTGGCCGCCGCGGCCGGCGCTGCCAGCGTGACCGACTGGGTGGTCTGGTTGTTCAGCGCGACCGTCGTGCCCGGCGCCGCATTCGACACCAGCAACAAGCCGCCATTAGCCGCCGACACCAGCGAGACCGTATCGATCACCGCATCGGCGCCGGTGTGATTCGGCGTAAAGGTCGTACCGACCGGATCGAAGCCCGCCGCCTGAATACCGTTCTGCGTGAGAATTTTCGCCAGTATCGCGTCGAGCGTGATGGTGGCGACCTGCACGGACGTCAGCGTCACCTTGGCCAGCGCGGTGGTCGATGCGAGGTCGGCTGGATTACCCGAGGCCGTCAGCATGGCGGCAATCGCGGTGGTCAGCGTGGTGACGTTCGCGATAGCCGGCGCCGTGCCGCCCGGCAGCTTGGCGAGTACGGAGACGAGCGGGGCGGAGACGCCCGTGGGGTCGGTGACGACGATCAGGAATGGCGCGCTCATGCCCTTCACCGAGATCGTGTACGCGCCTTGGGCGTTGGTGCTTGTGCTGGCCTGCGCCCCGGTCGCATCGGTTAGCGTAACGGTCGCGCTCGCCACGGCGGTGCCTCGCGCAACTGTGCCGCTTACCGTGGTGGCCGTGACCGCCGGCGTGCTCGATGATGACGCTGAACTGGAACCGCCGCCGCCACAACCGCCCAGTTGGAGCATGGCAAGGGCTACGGCGGCCGCGACGCCGCTGCGCACTAACGATCGATGCATGAAATTCCCCGATGCTTCGTTTATATGATTCGCTTGCTACCCTGGCAGACCAGACATGCCGGTGAACTTGACGGTGTTCCAGGTTTGTCGCGCAAGGCCGCTGGATTGGATGCCGATTATCACCTGCGATTAATCGATAAACGGCACATTCCCGACGGGCTTTAACGCGTTCGGAGAATACTGCAAAGCGGCGCTGTTGTGTCGTGCGCCGGGGAGGCGCTCATTCAAGTTCAGCGTCTCTTTCTTACTTACCCAACTCATGGCCGATAATCCCGCCGGCCACCGCGCCGCCTACCGTGCCGACTGTGCTGTGATTGGTCGCCTCGTTACCGATGACCCCACCCGCCGCCGCGCCCCCAAGAGTGCAGCCGGTCGTCGCCGTCAGTACCGCAAATACCACTGCAAGCGTGCCCAAGCCAGACAGATTTCGCATGATGTCACCTCGGATGTGTAGCGATGCCAAGGGCTCAGCAATTGCCATGCCGCGTCCGTATTACGAGTGTCCGTAGAGTTCGCGATGTACTGGTGTACGGGCGGTCAAACGGGTTTGCTGGAGTGTTCCGCGCTTGCTAGACTGCCCTTCGCCACCCAACTGCAAGCGCGTTTTTGCCGTCGTGCGCCGGCCTGGCGTTCACGTCCGCGACGCAATCAATCGGAGACGCCATGTCCTACCTGCTGCTTATTGTCGAACCCCCGGATCAACGTGTTGAACGCGGCGAGCAGGCGGGGCGCGAGGTCTATGACCAGATGGTGCGTTTTGCCGCCGACCTCAAAGAGCGCGGCAAGCTGCTCGCAGTCGAATCGCTGGCCTCCGAGTCCGTGCGCGTGCAGATGCGCGACGGTCAGCCCACACTGCTCGATGGCCCGTTCGCCGAAGCCAAGGAGATGATCGGCGGCTTCTTCCTGCTCGATTGTGAAACCCGCGAAGAAGCGGTGGCGATTGCGCAAGCCTGTCCGGCCGCGTCGTGGTGCACCGTTGAAGTCCGCAAAACCGGACCCTGTTTCCTGTAAACCGGCTCGCCCGTTCGCCATTATTTTCTTGGGGTTTTCCCTGGATCGACGGCAAATATGTCGATCCACCCGTGCATCGCCCGTCGTGCAAGTAAGGAGCCAGCCAACAGCGAAGGGCTCGCCATCTACTACACGCCACCCAAGGAGCGATTGCGATGCGATTCATGATCATAGTGAAGGCCACTGCCCTGAGCGAAGCCGGCGGGCCGCCGGACGAAGCCCTGATGGCGGCGATGGGCGCGTACCACGAAGAACTGGTCAAGGCCGGCGTGCTGCTCGATGCAACCGGTCTGCAGCCGAGTTCGAAAGGCTGGCGCATCCGCTACAGCGCGGGCAAGCGTACGGTGATCGACGGTCCGTTCGCGGAAACCAAGGAGCTGATTGCCGGCTATACGCTGATCCAGGTTCGCTCCCGCGAAGAAGCCATGGAGTGGGCGCGGCGGTTTCCGGCGCCGTTCGGCGAGCAGGCCGACGGCGAAATCGAAGTTCGGCAACTGTATGAACTCGAGGACTTCGAGCCGAGCCCGGAACTGGAGCGCTTCAAAGAGCTGGACGCGGATAAACGCGGCTGAAGGTGGTTAAGCACTAACCGCGGCTACACAAGTGATCGTCATGCCGATCCGCGCGCCCCATGAGGCGCCGATCCGGCCACATCGAAAGGGATTCATCATGCTCAAAACCATTCTGATCGCCATCGTTGCGGTGGTGGGTCTTGTGCTCATCTACGCGGCAACGCGGCCCGATACCTTCCGCATCGAGCGCAGCGTGCGCATCAAGGCGTCACCCGAGCGGGTCTATGGTTTGATCGACGACCTGCATCAATTCAATCGCTGGAATCCGTTCCTGCGCAAAGATCCCGCGACGCAAGGCACTTACAGCGGCACGCCGGACGGCAAGGGGGCGCGCTATGCGTGGCAAAGCGAGAAGATCGGCGTGGGGCAGATGGAGATCGTCGATACGGCGGTGCCGTCGAGCGTAACGATGAAGCTCGATTTTCTGAAGCCGTTCGAAGCGCACAACGTCGCCGAATTCGAGTTGAAGCCGGAGGCGGGCGAAACCCAGGTCACATGGGCGATGCACGGACCCGCGCCGTTTCTGTCGAAGCTGATGCAGGTGTTCTTCAGCATGGACCGAATGGTCGGCAAGGATTTCGAAGACGGCCTGAGCAACCTGAAAACGCTTGCCGAGGCGAACTGAATACGCGCGATGTGCTGCACGGGCGGACACATCGCAGAATCAATGGATTCCATCATGCATAAGCAGATCTACGTCAATCTCGCTGTCGACGATCTCGGACGGTCGAAGGCATTTTTCAGCGCACTCGGTTTTACTTTCGATCCGCAATTCACCAACGAGCAGGCCGCTTGCCTCGTCCTCGGCGAGAACCTCTACGCGATGCTGCTGGTCAAGGACCTGTTCAAGTCCTTCACGCGCAAGTCGCTTTGCAATCCGAAGGAAAGCACGGAGGCCTTGTTAGGGCTCTCATGCGAGAGCCGGGGCGAAGTCGATGCGCTGGTCGCGAAGGCGCTTGCCGCCGGCGGCACGGTGCCGCGCGCGCCGCAGGACTACGGCTTCATGTACGGACATGGCTTCGAAGATATCGACGGCCATATCTGGGAGTTGATCTACATGGACCCGAACGCCAAGGCGGCGGGCTGATTCCGTGACAACACAGGCCACCCATCGTGCCATCGAGGCAGTCTGGCGGATCGAATCCGCCAAGGTCATCGCCCACGTCGCACGGATCGTGCGCGACGTGGGACTGGCCGAAGAGCTGGCGCAGGACGCGCTGGTGGCGGCACTCGAACATTGGCCGGATGCGGGCGTGCCCGACAATCCGGGGGCGTGGCTGATGGCAACCGCGAAGAACCGTGCCCTCGACCGCTTGCGCCAGGAAGCACTGCATGCCCGCAAGCGCGAGGAGTTGGGCCACGATCTCGACGCAAGGGAGGCGCACCTCGTGCCGGATTTCGTCGATAGCCTCGATGCCGCACGCGCCGACGATATCGGCGACGACCTGCTGCGGCTGGTGTTCACCGCGTGCCACCCGGTGTTGTCCACCGACGCCCGCGTCGCGCTCACGCTGCGCCTGCTCGGCGGTCTCACCACCGACGAAATCGCGCGGGCATTCCTCGTGCCCGAGCCGACCGTCGCACAGCGCATCGTGCGGGCCAAGCGCACGCTGTCCGCGGCCAAGGTGCCGTTCGAAGTGCCGCAGGCGGATGCGCGTGCGCCGCGGCTCGCCTCGGTGCTGCAGGTGATCTATCTGATTTTCAACGAAGGCTATTCGGCCACTGCCGGCGACGACTGGATGCGACCTGCGTTGTGCGAGGAAGCGCTGCGACTGGGGCGCGTGCTGAGCGGGCTCGTGCCGGACGAAGGCGAAGTGCACGGCCTCGTCGCATTGATGGAAATCCAGGCGTCGCGCACCCACGCGCGTACCGATAGCGAGGGTAAGCCGGTGCTGCTGCTCGATCAGGACCGCAGCCGCTGGGACCCGTTGCTGATCCGCCGTGGCCTGGCCGCGCTCGCCACCGCCCACGCGTTGGGCGGCGCGAGCGGGCCGTATGCGTTGCAGGCCGCGTTAGCCGCGTGTCATGCGCGCGCGCGTCGCGCCGACGAGACCGACTGGGTGCAGATCGTTGCGTTGTACGACGCGCTGGCGCAGGTGGCGCCTTCGCCGGTGGTCGAGTTGAACCGGGCGGTGGCAGTCGGCATGGCGTTCGGGCCGGCTGCCGGACTGGAAATCGTCGATGCGCTCGCCGCCGATGCGGCGCTCGCGAACTATCACTGGCTGCCGAGCGTGCGTGGCGATCTGCTGGAGAAACTTGGCCGCGTGGATGAGGCACGCGCCGAATTCGAACGCGCTGCCGCCATGACGCGCAATGCGCGCGAGCGCGAACTGTTGCTCGAGCGTGCCGCGCGCGGCCGCACGCATTGAACCTGAAGCGTACCCGGCCAACTTACCGGATCAACTGGCGCACGCCCAGCGCGACGATCAGGCCGCCGCACACGCGATCTATCCACGCCTTGCAGCGCCGGTACGCCGAAGCAATCCGCGCTTGCGACAACGTGAGCGCGACGAATCCATACCAGCTGCTCGCGACCACGCAGACCATGCCGAGCATGGCGGCAAATGTGCCGACGCTGACATGCGGCGGCGCGGCGGAAGAAAACACCGCGGCAAAGAACGCCATCGACTTCGGATTCGCGATGTTGGTCGCAAAGCCCTGCGCGAATGCTTGCCGAAAGCCGCCGGTCGACGCATGCAGGCGCTGCGCCGGCTTACCTGCGGAAGCGTTCGCGATGAGGCGGCCGCCGAACCAGATCAGATAACCGGCGCCGGCGATCTTCACTGCCAGCGCGAGCCACGGAAACGCGGTGAACACGATGCCGACGCCGAGAATCGCGCAGCTTGCCCAGAACAGATTGACGAGCACGATGCCGCCGACCATCGAGAGCGCCTCGACGCGCGTCGCCGAGGCGGCCTTGTGCGCCACTGCGACAAAGTTCGGGCCGGGGATCACCACGCCGGCTATGTACACGGAAAAAACGCCTAGAACGGCGGACCCATCAATCACGCATTGCTCCTTAACTCATCCATCGGGCAAGACGTAGCATAACCGCCAATCGCGCCGGATATGGGCGCAGCGCCCGTCGCTCAATCAAGCCGCAAAGAACGCCACAGCGGCCGTAACCACACCCGCTGCGGCAACACCGAACGACAGATTGCGCAGCCATTTCTTGCGCGTCAGCAACGTGATCGCGCACAGGGCGATCGCTACCTGAATCAGGGTCGTGGCCTGGGCCCAGCGGTGATGGCCGTGCAGCAGCGCTTCACTTTTCGTGTCGTTATCGACGACTTCCTTCTCGATCGCTTCCGCCTTCGCGCGGATTGGCTCCTTCTGCTGTTTGTACTTGTCGACGTCGGCGAGGAATTTGGCATGGGCGTCGGCATTGCCGGCCGATAGCGCCGCGCCGAGTTCAGCGAGGTTCTCTTTCTCGCCCTTGGCCTGGTAGTAGTTCCATTGATTAGACGCTTCGGTCTTTTTAATGGCGGCTTCGTTCTTGTAGTAAAGCGCCAGATTTTCGCTGTTGCCGCTCTGGTAGGCGCACAGCGCGCCAATCGTCGCGAGGATCGCCGTCATCACGGCCATGCGGCTCGCAAAGGGATCCTCGTCGTGGTGGCCGGCGTGTTCAACCGCATGGTCGTGCGGACCATGCACTTCATATTCTTCAGACATCTGATTCTCCGAGCGAAGCTTTTCTTGTGATCTCCGGGCGGCGCGCATGGCGCAGGCCCCTGCGTGGACGACGCGGCAAGCGCTGCCCACCGGCCCGGCGGGCTCAATCTTAGCGTGTGGCGACCGGTGATGGAAAAGCTATCGGCGCGAAGGGCTGTCGATGACGGACGTCGATGAGGAACGTCAACAGGCGGACGAACAGGCGGACGAAGGGCGACCGTCAGTGAATACCGGCGGCCAGCCACGTCCGCACGAGCGGGATCATATGTTCACCGGCCAGCATGCCGAGCAGGCCGACGAGCGCGACCGTCGGCGGCGCGGGCGATTTCACCTGCATGATGCTGTACAGCAGACCGACCACGACGCCGGCAACAAGCGAGATCAAATACGCTTTCATGTTCGATAAACCCATCTGAAATGCGGGCTGCCACGCCCGCTGGTCGCTTCGGCAATTACATCGTGATGACGATCCGGCCGCGCGCACCGGCGGCCACTGCCTCATAGGCTTCGCGTGCCCGTTCGAGCGGGAATTCCTGCGCGATGACCGGCCCTTGCAGCTTGCCGCTTTCGAAGCCTTCCACCAGCGCGGTCATCAGCGGTGCCGATTCGGCGACGCCCAGCTTGGCGCTGTCCACGCCGAGGAGTTGCGTTTCGTTGTGGTAGAAATCGATCAGATCGAATTCCACGCGACGCTGGCCCGTGGCGCTGATCTCCAGCACCCGGCCGCGTCGTTTGACGAGACTTAGTGCAGTCTGAAACGCGACACCGCCGACGGTGTCGTACACCACATCCGCACCGGCGCCGCCGGTTAGCGCCTTCAGGCGCGCCGTCACGTTTTCGTCGAGCGGGACGTACTCGTCGAGCAAACGCGCCGCCGGGGTGTCGGCGGAAAGCGGATGACGGTCGACCCCGATCACGCGGGCGCCCCGCGCTTTCGCGATTTGCACCACCGCGCCGCCGACAGCGCCGCCCGCCCCGATCACGGCAATCGTTTCGCCCGCCTGCAGATGGGCATACTCGACCGTGCCAAGCCACGCGACCACGAAGCTCACGCCGATCGCGGAGGCCTGCGCATGGCTGAGCGTCGCGGGTTTGCGCGACAAGGCGGTGAGCGGAATCTTGATGAACTCGGCGTGGGTGCCGTCGCGTGTGAAGCCGATGTCGCCGCCCGTGCCCCAGACTTCCGCGCCGAGCCAGGCCGGCGGGCCATCCACCACGACGCCGCTGAAGTCGCGGCCGGGCGTGCGCGGCAGAATCGTGTGCTCGAAATGGCCGGACACGTTCTTGACGTCGCTCGGATTCACCGAGGCCGCCTTGATTTGCACCACGGCGCTATCCGCGTCGGCTTGCGGCGTCGGCAGATCGACGATTTCGAGTACCTGGGGTTGGCCAAAAGTCTTGAACTGAATCGCTTTCATCGCTTGTTACTCCTGTCAGGTCTTGTGCTGCTTCGTGCAGCGGATGAGCGTAGTCTACGTGGCCGGTATGGAAGCGTTGAGACAAAGACTTTCGAATTTCGGACAAAACGCGGTGTGAGCTGCTGCGGCCGTGTTGGGCCATGCTGGACTGTAGGGCGGCCGGCGCGCAGGGCTCACCCGTTTGCGGCGTTCGTAGACTGGCTATGTTTCGTCGGCTCCGGCGCACTCGCCGTGCTCGCGTCGCCCAGCGTCGCGCCCGGATCGAAGCCGGTCGGCGGTGCGCCCAACTCACGCCGGAACATGTCGCTGAAGCTACTCGGCTGGAAACCCAGCGAGCGGGCGATGCTGCTGACCGGGCGTCCCTCGGCGAGACCTGATACGGCGACCGCCAGTTGCACCTGGCGCCGCCATTCGGCAAAACCAAGCCCCAACTCGCGGGTGAAGAGACGCGCCAGCGTGCGCACGCTGGCGCCGACCGACGCCGCATGCTGTTCGAAGCTGATCGCGATCGAAGGGTTGTCGATGACCGCGCGGCACAAGGCGTCGAGCCGCCGGTCCGACGCATCGGGCAGCGCGATGCGCAGCGACGAGCGCGGGGCGTGCCCCAGCTCCAGCATCGCGAGACGATAGGCGGCGTCGAGATAGGTCTCGTCGCGAGCATGGGTGCGCTCGTGTTCCGCAATCGATGTGATGAGTTCACGCAACAGCCCGTTGATCTCGAACACGTCGCTGCGCTGACTCAGGTGGCCGACGTTGCGCTCGTGGAAATAGATATTGCGCATTTCCACCTCGCTCATCATGTGGATGGAGTGAACGGTGCCGGCCGGCAGCCAGACCGCGCGCTGCGGCGGCACCACCAGCGCCTCGCGGCCTACTTCCACCCACATCACGCCCGATACCGCGTACAGCACCTGTGCCCACGTATGCGAATGCGGATCGATGCGCAGCCCGCGCGGATAGTGCCGCGCGAGCGAGCGGGCGTCGGCGTCGTCGTGAAGTTCGGGTGGGCGGGCTTTGGGCACGGCGGTTCGCTTCGCTGTTCACGGTCCGCTCTTCGCGCATGAAGAGTGTGGACCCGGATGGTCCGTGTGCGAAGCATAGCGCGAGGCATGCAAGGGTGAATATTCCGCGCGTTTCGCCTACGTGCGATGCCCCATCACCAGCAGCAGCAACGACAAGGTCGCCACCGATCCCACCGTCGACAGCAAGATCGTGCGGGAGGTGATGTGCGCCTCGCGGCGGTAGAACTCGGCCAGCATGAACGGGCCGGTGCCGGTGGGCAGCGCGGCCAGCACGACGGCCATTTCGACCAGCGCGGACGAGAGCCCGAACACGCGCGCCGCGAGCCACCAGGTCAGCGCCGGCTGCCCCAGGAGCTTGACGCCGCTCAGCAGCAACGCGATGCCGCGCGTGCCGGTGCCGGTGCCGGTGCCGGTTTCGGACGATGGACGTTTTTCTGCGAGGAACAGGCCAAGGCTGACCAGCGCACACGGACTGGCAGCGCCGCTCAACAGCTTCAGAAAGGTCTCCGCGCTTTGCGGCAATGCGACGTGAGTGGCCGCCAGCAGCACGCCCGCAATCGGCGACACGATCAACGGATTGCGCGCCAGCGAGCCCAGCACTTTCAGCCCCAGCTTGTGCGGCGTGCGTTCGGTCTGCAAGCCGACTTCGATCAGCACGATGGCAAGCGCAAACAGCACGCACGCGACGAGGATCGTGGCGATCGTGGTCGGCGTCAGGCTGGCCGGGCCGAACGCGATCATGCCGAGCGGAAAGCCGATGTAGCCGGTGTTCGGATACGACGCCGCAATGGCGTCGACGCTCGCGTCAGCCAGATGCCGGCCGCTGAACATACGGATGGCGAGAATCGGCAGAAACGCGCCGAGGCAACCGATCGAAAATGCCGCGACGAAGGCCGGTTGATAGAGCTGCTGCCACGTGGCATGCGCCATGGTGTCGAACAGCAGCGCCGGCAATGCCAGCCATACAACGAAGCGGTTTAGTTCGGACGCGCTGTTCGGTCCGAGCACGCCGCGCCGGCGGCAGGCAAAGCCCGCGAAAATCAGGCCGAATACGGGAAGAAGAATCTCTAGAGTGGCTAACATCGGTGCAAAAGGTAGGGGCGCGGAGAACGATGCGCCAGCGTAGTGGCTTGCGTTGATACAATCCAATACTGTTTTTTTAGTCCAATAATACCTTTTCTGCATCGTCAATCAGCCCGAGGGCGTCGTGATCGATATCAAGCCGTTGCGCTACTTCGTGACACTCGCCGAGACGCGACATTTCGGCCGTGCGGCGGCGCGCCTGAATCTGTCGCAGCCGCCGTTGAGCCGGCAACTGGCGGCGCTGGAGGCGAGTCTCGGTGTGACGCTGCTCGAGCGCAGTCCGCGCAGTGTCACGCTGACCGCGGCAGGCGAGCGCTTTTACGCCGATGCGAAGGCGATCCTTGCGTCGGTGGAGCAGGCGGTCAGCAATGCCCAGGCGGCGGCGCACGGCGACGCCGGCAAGCTGGCCATCGGTTTTACGATGTGTGCCGCGTACAACGTCGTGCCTGGCTATGCGCGCGCGTTCGGCGCGGCGTTTCCCGAGGTCGCATTGAATCTGCGCGAAGTCGTGTCGAACGATCTGGCCGCGCAGGTGCTGTCCGGGCAGATCGACGCGGCGATCATGTTTCCTGGCGTGCCCGACAAGGGCATCGCGACACGGACGATTCTGCGCGAGCCTTTGTGCGTGGCATTGTCGCGCAACCATCCGCGAGCGCGCGCACGGCGTCTGGCGATCGCGCAACTGGCGGCCGAGCCGTTCGTGCTGGCGTTGGAGGAAGTCGCGCCGAGCTTGCGCGCAACGATCCTCGAGCATTGCCGCTCGGGCGGCTTCGAACCGGATATCCGCTTTGAAGTGCAGTTGCAGCAGACCGTGCTCAGTCTCGTCGAAGAAGGCGTAGGGGTGGCGCTCGTGCCAGCCTCGATGCGTAAGGCGCAACTCGCGGGCGTGGTGTTCCGGCCGCTGGTCGATGCGCCGCTGATCGAGCAGGTGCTGGCGTGGTCGCCGGCTAATCGCAATCCGTGTCTGGCGCGGTTTCTTGAGTTGGCGTGAAGGGGGGGCTTCATGAATTTGCAAGACGGTCCGTGGCATCCGCTGGGTCTGCGGGATAGCGCACGGCGCTCTGCTTGAGCTGCGGTCGGCAAGAGAAGGTTCAGGCCGTTAGGCCGACGTAGACCCCACATCGCGCACGTTCGCGATAAGCGCCGACTAGACGCGTTTGCCTTCAATAGCGTGAAGGAGCGGACTGTCGGGTGCAATGCGAATAAAGAACTGCGGAGGTTGAAAGCCCGCCGATACCGCCCTTAACTCCGTCAGCGAAATGGTGCCGGAGAGTCGTTGTGGTTCGTACAAGCCCAAAGCGAAGCCCTTGGATAACCCGTCGAAGTAGTCGAAGAATTCGCGCCGGGTGATGCCGCACACACTCGAAAATCGCCGCCATAGCGTAGTGGGCGCAAGCGAATGGGCCGCGCTCACCTTGGCACAACCGATCACACGGCCAACCGGTAACTTGACGTAAATCCATACTACGGTACCCGCTTTCACGTTCATTGCACGGCGCCGAAGTTCCACATGCTTGGTGCCGGCAAGGATGTTTTCGGCGTGCCGTTCCTCAAGCGAAATAAGTACGTGTTCTGGATGTTCCATTGACAAATCCTTCCTGGAGGATTCCTTGAAGCTGTGCATCATTGATCGCGTGCGTGGTAAGCAGATCTTGCGGACTGCCGCAACCCAGTAGCCGCAATGTGGCGAGCGGAACTGGACGTTCAAGGCAGATAATATTGTCAAACACCGTGACGGTTTTCGTCTTGGATCGACCAATCGTTTCGAGCCCAGCGGAGTCGAGAACTGACGGATCGAGGTCCGAATTTTCCATCGCTTCTTGGGATTTCAAATACGCGTGCCGTACGCGCGCGATCGCGACAATGGCGCCGAGACCTTTGTTCTTCGCGGATTCGTAGAACAAGATGAGGTTACCACGCTTAAAGTGTCTGAGCGTCGCGGAGCCGCTCAAATAGTGACGCTCTTTGTATAGTCTCGCTCGGGCGTGCGGAAGGAGGCTTTTTTGAGGCGAATGAGCCAATAAGTCCTCTGCAAACTCGTGTCGCACCGGAGAAATCACGGCCGTTCGTCCGGGTAGGCAAAAGAGTGCAGGCGAGAGAAGCGTTTCTAGCGTCATCAAGGAGGCATGTCCTACGTTTCCATCAGGTCTGACGAGGCGAACCTGCTGGTCAACGTCCCGATATACCGGTGGCGTATCGGGAAGGCGCACACGGGCTGCCTGAAAAAGGCAATCTTTGCAGTCCGACCAGTTCGATGTCGTGACGACGCGTCCAAGGGCAATCTTGGTTAGCGATGTTTGGCCCGGCAATCCGCCGAAGCCCAGCCCGGCCGCCACCTCGCGGACTTGCGCCTGCTGCGCAGGAAAGGTCAGTCTGATTCGGGAAGTGCCTTCCGCCATAGCTTGTTCTATCAGGTGTCCAAGCAGAAGGCGAGCTGCATGCATCGCACCGGGTTGAGTTTCATCAATGGCCACGTGAGCATTGAGATCGACGCCAGCGATTACCCTAGGCCACATAAGGTATCCCACCAGGATGCCGTTGGACCAAACGCCATGACGGTTGCAGACTCGTTCATTCGAGTCGATCGCAGCCCACTCGGCGACAAGGGCAGCGACCGGTATTCCGAGCCGGGATAAAAGCCGACGAACCTCGGCTTCGTCTGTCTGAGTAACGGACGCGATTGAGAGTGCGTCATTTGCGCTGGTTTGAAACACTTCTTCTCTCGTTTCGCCAGTGTTCAAGTCTTTGAAAGCGCCGGGCGAGATTACCTGGATTCCGCATCGCTCGTGCAGTCTCGCGGCGGCGTTCAGTATCGACGAATCATTTGTGACGAGGCCGGTGAGCCCGTTCTGGATAGCGGTGGCCAAATGTCGTAGATCGGAAACGTCGTTATCGCTTAATGTATTGGCCCGATAGCGTTCCGGGAATACGATAGAGGCCAATACCGGCTTGAGTGCATTCCACTCCTCCGCACTCGGAGTAGGAAAAGAGGGGAATATGCGCGCATACGCCAGCATCGGATCTGTTATCCCAACGCGTGCTGTGCGGGTGAGTTCATCCGTAATTTCGGTGCTCAGGGCCAACTGGCAGGAACCGGCTCTTTCAATTCGAAACAGGTCAAGGATTTCTTCGTTTCTACGTCTGCGCGGACCCAGGTCGAAAAGGACGTTCAGGTCCAGCAGGAAGAGGGGAGTCGTTGCGCCGTATGCCGAACTCAAACCCAAGGGATCGGCGGCGCTGAGCCCGCTTGTCGCAAACAATTGTGGCGAGTCCAACTCATGGCTGCGGACGACGATCGTGCGGTTTCTTGTTTCGCCGCCTCTTACGATGCTCTGCACATAGAAACCTTGCTCTTCCCAGAATTTGTTGGCCTGACTGAGATCTTCTGCCACACGTGCATACATGGAAATGAAAGCGTGGTTTGTCAGATATTTTTTGAGGTGCCGCAATAGGCGAGTTGCTATTCCATGTTTTCTGAGCGCCGGCGCGACAAAAATCTGTCGTACTCGTCCTTTCGGATGTCTGGCTTCAAATAGTAAGTGACCCGCATATGACATGCTATTTGCATGGCGTTCTACCGCGACGAAGAGTTGTTCTTTCCGGGCGAAGTCTTCAAAGACGCGTGACGGGAAGAACCCGAGCGCATTTTTATCGCTGTCCGCTGCCTTATTGACTGAGTCTACAAACGGAGCAACGTCGCTGTAGCGATCCAGAATGTCAATGGTGTGTTGTTCGACAATCATCTTGGTGTTTGGCCTCGCCGCGTTTTGCCGCAATCAGATACCTCCCTGCAGTGCGATAGCTTGCGAGAAGTTGTTGCGGGCTATTTTGGTTGAGCTATTCCTGAACGAGGTACGTCAACCTCTGCAGGAGCGGGACCGTAAACATACCATTATTTAGGGTGCCTATATTAATAGGATGTGGTTGCAAAATCGGGTGATGAAAAGATGGCCTGTGCATCGTCACTGAGCTAACCTGGCTGGCAATTTTTTTGCGCGACCAAGCGACGGTGGCGTTGTTAAAATCTACGCACAGCAAACACCTAATTTTCCAAGCCACCACGCCAACCCCAGCCACCCATGCCCACCCACCCCACGCTCCTCACCACCGACCGTCTGACCATGCGTCCGCACACACGCGACGATTTCCTCGAGAGCTACGCGATGTGGTCCGATCCCGAGGTGATCCGCTACATCGGCGGCAAGCCGTTCACACGTGAAGAGGTCTGGGCGCGCCTGCTGCGTTACGCCGGACATTGGGCGATGCTGGGATACGGCTACTGGGTGGTGCGGGAAAAGGACAGCGGCCGGTTCCTGGGTGAAGTCGGCTTTGCCGACTACCACCGCGATATCGAACCTTCGTTGATGAACACACCTGAGATCGGTTGGGCACTCGACCCCGCCGTCCACAATCGCGGCTACGCGACCGAAGCGGTGCGTGCGGCACTTGCGTGGGCCGACGCGCAATGGCCCGACGGCGAGACTGTCTGCATCATCGCGCCGGAAAACCAGCCGTCATTGCGTGTCGCGCACAAGTGCGGTTATCGCGAGCAACATCGGACGACGTATAAAGGCAAACCAACCATCGTGCTGCGGCGAGCGGCTGGCATTGCCTGAATCGTCGCGCGGCATATGCGCGGTTCACGCGCCGACACTCGGCCGGCGTGTGAACCGGCTGTCTTATTGACCGCCGTACAGACCGTCTTATTGACCGCCTTCACTGGCCGCTGCCCGTTCCCGCGCGATCAGATCCACCAGGCGTTCAACCTGCTTGCCCTGCGCGTCGAAGTTGCCGGCATCGAGCCAGCGTACATAGCTCGGGCGCAGCGCGGGCCATTCACTGTCGATAATCGAAAACCACGCGGTGTCGCGATTGCGTTCGTGATACACGATCGCCTGCCGGAAGATGCCTTCGAACGTAAAGCCATAGCGCAACGCCGCTCTGCGCGACGGCCCATTGAGCGAATCGCACTTCCATTCGAAGCGGCGATAGCCGAGCTCGTCGAACACATGGCGCATGAGCAGGAACATCGCTTCCGTGGCAACGCGCGTGCGCTTCAGGAGCGGCGAAAAAGTGACGTGCCCGACTTCGATCACGCCGTTCGCGCGGTCGATGCGCATCAGCGCGAGTGTGCCGACGGCCTTCCCGGACGCGAGATCGATCACCGCGTAGTGCAGGGGATCCGGCGATGCAGCCATGCGCGTCAGATGTTCGCGATACGCGGCAAGGCTCTCAAACGGGCCAACCGCCAGATAGGTCCAGTCGCGGGCGTCGGCCGCCGAGCTATACGCCTCGTACAGGTCCGCCGCATGGCGCTCCACGTCCACCGGTTCGATCCGGGAATAGCAGCCCAGCAGCGGCTCACGGCTGGGTGCTTGAGCGCCTTTCCAACCCGGCACGGGGGCGCCGATCGGCTGCCCGAAAGCGTTATGTCTGGGTTCCATGTGTGTTGTCCTGTGAATAGGGGATCGTCGTTGCTTACGGAGAAACGATACGGTAAACGTGGTATGTTAAAAAGATCCAGCAGAACAGCATTTGGTAGGTCCAGCCACGATGATCGAGATCATTGGTCCGCTCGCCAATCCGGCCGCCGGCAGCGGCGAAAAGTCCGTGCCCCTGCAAAAACAACTGATTGAGCGTTTGCAGCAGGCCATCCTCGCTGGGCGCCTGCCGGCCGGGTCGCTGCTACCGTCGTCACGCCTGCTGGCCGCGGAGATGGGCGTGTCGCGCAATACCGTGGTGATCGCGTACGAGCATCTGGCCGCGGTTGGCTATGTGGTGGCCGACAAAAAGGGCACACGCGTGAGCCCGCTCTCGAGTCCGGCGGCACGCGGTGAACCGCAAACCCTGCCGCCCGCGCCGAACGTCGCCTGCGCGGCACGCGTCGAGCAATTCACGGCAACGCGCACCCACGTCGACAACACCTTGCCGATGACTCCCGGCACTCCCGCGCTGGATCGTTTTCCTGTGGCCGCCTGGCGGCGTGCGCTGGAACGCTCGATGGAGCGTGCGCTGCCAATGGCGCTCGGCTACGGCGACCCGACCGGCGAGCCGGCACTGCGCGACGCGATCGCCGGGCATTTGCGGATGGCGCGCGGCGTGCGCTGCGAGGGCTCGCAGGTGATCATTACCGAAGGCGCGCAGGAGGCGCTGAACCTGTGCGTGCGGCTGTTCACCAATCCGGGCGACATCGCGTGGGTGGAAGATCCGGGCTATCGCGGCGCCAAGGCGGCGTTCAATCTCGGCGATCTGACTACGGTGCCGATGCCGGTGGACCCGGAAGGCATCGCGGTGCCGCCCGACGCATGGGACACACATCCGCCCAGGCTGATCTACACGTCGCCCGCCCATCAGTATCCAACCGGTGCGGTGCTCTCGGTGGCGCGTCGGCTCGAGTTGATCGCCCAGGCGCGCCGCTGCGGCGCCTGGCTGATCGAAGACGACTACGACGGCGAATTCCGCCACACCGGCGAGCCGATCGCCAGCATGCAGGGGCTGGTCGACGACGCGCCGGTTCTGTACGTCGGCTCATTCAGCAAAACCATGTTTCCGGCCTTGCGCATCGGCTTCGTGGTGTTGCCGCGCGCCATTGCCGCGCACACTGCCGTGGCGTTGCAGGAGACATTGCGTGGCGGACATCGTCTGGAGCAACTGGCGCTGGCGCATTTCATCGACAGCGGCGAATTCGGGCGGCATCTGGGCCGCATGCGGCGTTTGTACCGGGAGCGCCAGCAGGCGCTACGCGATGCGCTCGCCGAACACTTCGCGCCGTCGCCGATTCTGGGCGGCAATTGCGGCATGCATCTGACGCTGCGCTTGCCGCCGTCTATTTCCGATCGGACCCTCGCCGCACGCGCGCTGGCCGAGCGGCTCAATCCGCGTGCACTGTCGGGTTTTGCATTGCAGCAGCGCGACGAGGCAAACGGACTTGTGATCGGCTATGGCAGCACGCCGGCCGGGCAACTGGCGCCGGCTGTGCGGGTTCTGGTCAGGCTGGCGCGCGCGATGGCAGGCGAGTCGGGCGGCGCCTTGGCAAATAGGGCGGAAAGCAGGTCGACAGGCGGATCGACGAGCGCAACAGCACACAAGCGCGCCGTGTAAGTTTTTACGTTTGTCCGCATGGCCCATGTCGCGCTATCGTGTCGTTTATGCGCGGCAATTCGAAAGTGCGCGACGTCGACGAATTGCCCGCAGGTCATGCCCAGCGCACCGCCCTGCCATATCGCATGACACGCGGCGCCCGGCTGGCCCGGCCGCTGCCGGGTTCGGGCATGAAGCATGCCTTTGTTGTGCTTATCTATGACGATCTATCTGACTGGAGACAACATGAAGGAAATCGAACCGACCGCCTGGTTTGAGCTTGCTGCCCATGAACCTGTCCGCGAAGGCTGGTACGAGGTGCAGTTGACGAGCGGAGACACGGCATTTGCGAAATATGGCGACGGCGTGTGGACCGAAAAACCGTTGCTGGTGTTCACGCACTGGCGCGGCCTGTCCGCCGACCCGTCGAAAGCGGCCGATGGCGAGGCCGAATCGATCGGCGCCGAGGCCACTGCGGCTCAAGGGGTGCGCGCCGCATGGAACGCATTTTTCCCGGGACTCGGCGAAGAACAGCACAAACCGTTGGACGCCATGCCTAACGGCAAAGCACATTGAGCATTGGTTGACGGAATGCTTGAGCGGCAGCCGGTCGGCTGCCGCTCAACGCTTCGGCCGCCAATCTGCCGATCTCTATTTTATTCGGGCAGCAAGCGTGGCCGCGTGCACCGCGGCGGCGAGGGCAATCGCCGGCGTGGTCAGCGGTTTCTTTCCGTGCGCGACCAGCAAGGCTGCGCCCGCCATCGATGTTTGCGCAAACGCCACGACATCCGCGCCATTTTCGTAGGCGGTATCCGTAGCGGCGGCGATTGTAGACAGATAGCCCGCCGTGTCGCCCGCTTTAAAACACTCCCAGGCGCCGCTAATCAACCGAACCTCGACGCTCGCTGTGGTAAGCGTGGCGGCTTGAGCAAATAGGTGTGTGGTCGGGTCGAGTGTGGTGGATACGGTGCACAGCACGACAACCTTGCCGCCACTTTCCACTGCGCATTGAGCCAGCGCGGCATCGGCCCGCAAAACGGGCACCGGAGCGGCCTGTGCGACGAGGCCGTCGTCCACTGACGGGCCGAGCGTCGAACAGTTGAGCAACACGGCGTCTGCATTGTTCGTGAGCGTGAGGAGTACCTCGCGGGTTTGCGCCGCGATCTCGCCGGTCAACCCACCGGCGCGCTCAGCGGCCGCGAGCAAGTCCGCGCGGACGACATGCACAAGCTCGAGCGACTCGTAGCCGGCGGCGCGGGCGGCCGCGTCGAATATGGCGATGTTGCTGTTGGCGGTGTGCAAGCAGACGATACGCACGGTCTCTCCAATGATCTGTGGCAGTTTTGCATTCTCGCCTGGATCGGCGGGACATAGCGCTCGCATGTGGAAACGACGCCGATCCGGCGGGTACGGCGGCTCGCCCTCATGGCGCTCATGACGCTGCGCCACTCGCTTTGCGTGTCCCCGCTACAATCTGCCTGATCCATTTGACGCGGAACAGCACGTATGAAAATCACCCGGGAACCCGTCGCCTTGTCGCGCGCCACGCAATTGCTGAATCATGGCCCCGTCACGATCATTACCAGCGCGCACGGTGGCCGTTCGAATGTGATGGCGGCATCGTGGGCCATGCCGCTCGATTTCACGCCGCCGAAAGTCGTAGTAGTGGTGGACAGCCGCACGCTCACCCGGCAACTGATCGAAGCGAGCGGCGTGTTCGGACTGCAACTGCCGAGCCGTGGATTTGCGGCGCAGACGCTGGCGGTGGGCACGAACGCGGGCACCGAACTCGACAAGTTCTCGGCCTTCGATCTCGAGACCTTCCCGGCACAGCAAATCGACGTGCCGATGCTGGCCGGCTGCATCACGTGGATGGAATGCAAGGTGATCCCGGACGATAGCCAGCGGCACGATCTGATTATCGGCGAAGTGGTTGCCGCCTACGCGGACAGCCGGGTCTATTCGAACAACCGCTGGCACTTCGGCGACGATCCCAATCTGCGCACATGCCACTACGTGGCCGGCGGCACATTCTTCGCGACGGGCGATGCATTTGAAGTCGAACCGGCGGCGAGCGGGTCGGGAGGCTGACCGGTCCGCAAACAAGGCGCGCATAACTCGCTACCTGGCGAGGTGTCGGTTCGAATGCACGCGTGTCTTACCTGTTGCCTTCCGCAAACGCCGTGAGCGCGTCGCCCGCCAGCCGGTAGCGGACCCATTCGCTTTGTGCGCTTGCACCGATCGACTCATAGAAGCCGATCGCCGGCTCGTTCCAGTCCAGCACGCTCCATTCGAAGCGGCCGCAGCCGCTCTCGCACGCAATCCGGGCGAGGTGGCGCAGCATCTGCTTGCCCGCGCCGCTGCCGCGCGCGGCCGGCGATATGTACAGGTCTTCCAGATAAAGCCCGTGTTTGCCGAGCCACGTCGAATAAGAGAAGAAGTACACGCTAAAGCCGATCGGCTCGCCGTTCATTTCGCAGATCAGCGCCTTCGCGGATGAGGTCGCTGAGAACAGGCTTGCTTCGATGTCTTTAACGGTCGCGACAACTTCGTGTTCTGCTTTTTCGTACACCGCGAGTTCGGTGATAAAGCGAAGAATCAGCGCGGAATCGGCTGCCTGGGCGGGGCGGATATGGATGGTCAAGGCGAAGTACTCGGTTGGTCTGAAGTGCGGAGTGCAGGAGCCGCCAAACATGGCGGCCAATCTTCTACTCGCTATAGTACGTGGGACTGAAAGTTCCGGGTAGTGACATGGGTTGCCGCGTCACTCGCGATATCCATTCGCGATGGTGTTTCTCACTGTCGCCGAGACAATCGAGCACCCATTCCCGCATCGGCGGCGCCTTGCGCCCATACGAGGCGACGCCGGTTTATGGTTGACCTTGACGCACAGCCGAACGCAAACCGACGCTGGTCGAAATCGCGATTGACCTCCCGCCATAAAATCGTTTACTGTCGATCCATGGACTTCCACTCGATTCCCTTCGCTGCCGTCACCACCACGACGACCACCTTTACAGGCGGGTCGTCTGGAGGTTGCGCACGCTAGAAGCAGGAAACTGTGGCAAACCACCAAAGGCCCCGCCGGAAACGGACGGGGCCTTCGGCGTTTCTGGACCTCCGTTTGCGGTACCGATCTGCAGTAACTGCAACATCAAACCCAATGGAGCGTCATCATGAACGACATCGACCATCGCGTACTGGGCAACAAACTCGACCTCTTCCATCAGCAGGAAGAAGGTGCGGGCATGGTTTTCTGGCACCCACGCGGCTGGGAACTTTACCGCGTGCTGGAGGACTACATTCGCGCCCGCATGCGGCGCGCGGGCTTTCGCGAGATCCGCACGCCGCAATTGCTGGCGCGCTCGTTGTGGGAAAAAAGCGGCCATTGGGAGAAGTTCGGCGCGGCGATGTATTCGCTCGCCGACGCGGAAGAAGGGCGCGCGCTGTGTCTGAAGCCGATGAGTTGTCCGTGTCACGTGCAGGTGTTCAACCAGCGCGTGCGCTCGTATCGCGAATTGCCGGTTCGCTATAGCGAGTTCGGCGCGTGTCATCGTGACGAACCTTCGGGCTCGCTCGAAGGCCTCAAGCGTACGCGTGCATTCGTGCAGGACGACGCGCATGTGTTCTGCACGGAGGCGCATATCGAAGCCGAAGTCGGCCGCTTCTGTGCGCTTTTGCGTGCGGTCTATGCGGACCTTGGTTTCCCCGCTTTCAAAGTCGCGCTGGCCACGCGGCCCGCGATGCGGGCGGGCAACGATCAAACGTGGAATCGTGCGGAAGAGGCGCTCGCCAATGCAGCGCGTGCAGCGGGCCTCGAATTCGACGTGCTCGAAGGAGAGGGCGCATTCTACGGCCCGAAACTGGAGTTTCATCTGACGGACAGCCGTGAACGCAGCTGGCAATGCGGCACGATCCAGCTCGATTTCGTGTTGCCCGGACGGCTCGATGCGGAGTTCGTCAATGAGCGCAACGAACGTGAGCGGCCGGTGATGATTCATCATGCGGTACTCGGCAGCATGGAGCGTTTTATTGCGATGCTGCTCGAACATCATGAAGGATGGCTGCCGGTATGGCTCGCGCCGGAACAGGTCGTGGTCGCGACGATCAGCGATGCGAATGCGGCCTACGCGCAAGAAGTGATGCAAGCGCTTGAAGACGCCGGCATCCGCGCGCTGCTCGATGGCCGGCCGGAGCGGCTCGAAAAGAAGATCGTCGACGCACGTGAAAAGCAGGTGCCGATTTTTGTCGCGGTCGGCTCCCGCGACGAGCGCGACCGGACGATCAGCATTCGCATGCGTGATGGGCAACAGTCGACGCTTGCGCTCGCGGAAGGCGTCGAGCGTTTGCGGCTGGCTGCGCTGCCGCCCGCCACGCGCTGATGCCTGTCACAAACGGCTTGAGCACCGGAGGCGGCGCCCGGCATAGCGCGCGGGCGCCGTCCTCCTAAATCTCCAGCACGCCTGCGGCCATGAAGCCGCCATCCACCGGCACCGTCTGCCCGTTCACATACGACGCCTGTTCGGAACACAGGAACTGGACTACCGCGGCGATTTCCGCAGGGATGCCGTAGCGCTTCGCCGGCACCGCGCGCGTGTAGTTGTCGCGCGCGACTTGCGAATGCAGATCGAGCGTCATCGGGGTGTCGATCGGCCCCGGCGCCACGCCGTTGGTCGTGATGCCGTATTCGGCGAGTTCGATCGCCATCTGTCGCGTCAGTCCGACCACGGCGGCCTTCGACGTGCCGTAGGCGGTTCGGCCCGAACTCGCGCGCAGTCCGCTGACCGAGGCGATGTTCACGATCCGCCCCCAGCCGTTCTTGCGCATCAGCCGCGCAGCGTGCTGGCCGCATAGCATGGGTCCGGTGACGTTCACGTCGAAGACTTTGCGCCAGTGCTCGACCGGATAGTCGAGAAACGGAAATGTCTTGGCGATGCCGGCGTTGTTCACCAGGATGTCGCAGCGGCCGAACTGGTTCTCGATGGTGCTGAAGGCGGCTTCGATCGAAGCCGACGCCGACACGTCGAGCTGCACGGCATACGCTTCGTGCCCGGCTGCGCACAGCGAACCGGCAAGATCGTTCGCGGTATGCGCGTTGATGTCGCCGATGAAGACGATGTGCCCGGCTTCGGCAAGCTGCTGCGAGATAGCCGCGCCGATGCCCGCGCCACCGCCGGTGACGAGCGCGACGCGCGGATGAGTGAGGGAAGACGGGGTACGGCGGGAAGTTTCAGTATTCAGATTCACAGCGAACTCTCGAATGATCGGAAACAGCGGGAAAAAATCGGCTTAAAAAGGGCTTGAAACTGGATGTCAAAGCACGAACGTCAACGCGCATTCACTTCAGGAAACCGATCGACAGCCACGGCACGAACGCGACCACCAGCAGCGCGATGAATAGCGCGCCTAGATAACCCCACACGCGGCTCACGACCCGGTCCGGCGACACCTTGCCGATTGCGCACGCGGCATAGAAACCCACGCCCATTGGCGGCGCGAACAGGCCGAGCCCCATCGACAGAATCACGACCATCGCGTAGTGAACGTCGTGAATCCCGAGCGCGCGAGCCACCGGAAACAGCAGCGGGCCGAACAGCACGATCGCGGGAATTCCTTCGAGCACGCTGCCGAGCACCACGAACAACACGATCGATACGCACAAAAACGCGCGCGGACCGCCTGGTATCTGTTCCATCGCTGCCACCAGCGACGCGGAGAAACCCGATTGCGTGAGCGCCCATGCCATCGCGGTGGCGAGACCGATGATCAGCAGAATTGCGCCGGACAGACTGGCGGTATCGAGCAGCAGCGAGTAGAGACGGCGCCATTCGATCCGCCGTCCGCACAGATGCAGCAGCACGCCCGCAATCAGCGTGTACGCGATACCGATGGTCGACACTTCGGTGGCAGTGGCTGCACCTTCGATAACCACCACGCGAATCAGCATCGGCAACGCAAGCGCGGGCAGCGCGATCACGAAGGTCCGCAGAATCGTGCGCAAGGGGGCGCGTGTGCTGTTGCTCGCCGGCTCGTGCCGTGCGCGCCGCCAGCAGACGAAACCGATCGCGATGGTCGCGACCACCGCCGGCATGATTCCGCCGACGAACAGCGCGGTGATCGATACGCCGCACACCGCACCGATCGTGATCAGCACAAGGCTCGGTGGAATCGTTTCCGTCATCGCGCCGGTTGACGACAGCAGCGCGACCAGTTCCTCGGGTTTCGCGCCGCGCCGCTGCATTTCGGGGAACAGCGCGGGTGCAATCGCTGCCATGTCGGCGGCTTTTGCGCCGGAGATGCCCGACACCAGAAACATCGCACCGAGCAGTACGTATTGCAGACCACCGCGCACGTGGCCAAGCAACGCGGCCATGAAGTCGATCAGGCAGCGCGCGAGCCCGCTCAACTCCAGCAATGCACCGAGCAACACGAACAACGGCACCGACAGCAGCACCAGATTCGCCATCCCCTCATCCATCCGGCTCACGACAATGCCGAGCGGCGCATGTGTCATCAGCACCAGATAGGCGAGTGTTGCCGTGCCGAAGCTGAATGCGATCGGCACGCCACCCGCCACGCACAAACCCACCAGCACGACGAAGAACACGATCAGGTTCAGATTGCCGAGCGCGAGCAGATAGGGTTGCGCGATCCATAACGCGGCAGCGATCACGCCCGCGGTGAGCAACGCACCGGCGAACTGTCCCGGGCTCACTTCACGCGCGATGCGGGCAAGCGCCGCCAACAGCATCAACGCCGCGCCGACCGGCAGCGCGGCGCAACGCCAGCCGTCCGGCAATTGCAACGCAGGCGTGCTGACCGGCATCTGCAGGTTCATATGCTCGATGGCCGGCGTGATGATCAGCGCGACGAAGGTACAGACGGTGAGTGCGCTGACCGCTTCGAGCCAGCCGCGCCATTTCTCCGGCAAACGCGTGACGATCGCGGTGAGACGCATATGCGCGCCGCGATGCAACGCGAGCACCGCGCCGAGCATGGCCAGCCAGCTAAACAGGATCGACGCGAGTTCGTCGGACCAGATTAGCGGCTGGTCCAGCCCATAACGAAAGATCACGCCGCATAGCAGGATCACCGTCTCGGCGACCACCAGGAACGCTGCCACCGCGCCTACGCCGTGCATCACCCAATCGACGGCCGTCGTCAGGCCGCGCGCGAGCCAGCCGTCGTTTTCCAGTTTCTTCGTCAAGGTCAGATGCATGGCGCGTCAGGCGAGTTTGCCGGTGTATTTTTCGAGGGCGGCCCACGCGTCGTCGCCGAACTTCTTGTGCCAGTCGGCGTAGAAGCCCGTTGAGGTCAACTGGCTGCGGAACGCATTGATATCGACATCGTTGAACTGCAGGCCCTTTGCTTTCAGCTCCGGCATCAGCGACGCGTTCAATTTGGCGACGTCGGTGCGTTCCCGCATGGCCGCATCGTTGACGGCGTTCTGCACGATGGTTTGCAGATCCTTCGGCAGACGCGCGAACGACTGTTTGTTCGCGAGGAACCAGAAGCCGTCCCACATGTGATTGGTCATCGAGCAATACTTCTGCACCTCGTAAAGCTTGGCCGCGGTGATGGTGGCGAGCGGATTCTCCTGACCTTCCACAACCCGCGTCTGCAGCGACGAATACACCTCGGAGAAATTGATACTGGCCGGCGAGGCGCCAAGCGCCTGGAACATCGAGGTCCAGATCGGGCTCATCGGCACGCGCAGCTTGATGCCCTTCAGGTCGCCCGGCAGGTGGATCGGCTTGGTGCTGGTGGTGGTTTGGCGATAGCCGTTGTCCCAGATCTTGTCGAACGCGAACACCGAGGTCTTCGCAATCTCCTGGCGCACGCGCGCACCGAGTGCACCGTCGAGCGCAGCCCACACCTGGTCGTAGTCCTTGAACGCGAAACCGACGCCGGTGATCTGCGCGGCGGGCACGAGGGTGCCGAGAATCAGCGGCGACAGCGTGAAGTAATCGATCGCACCGGAGCGGACCTGCGACAGCATGTCGGTATCGCTGCCCAACTGGTTGTTCGAATACACCTGGAAGTCGACCCGCCCCTTGCTCTCTGAAGCAATGCGCGCTGCGGCTTCCTTCGCGCGGATGTTCATCGGATGGGTGGCGGGCAGGTTGTTCGCGTACTTGAGGGTGAATTCGGCAGCGTGCGCGGAGCGGCCGTGCAGACCGGCGAACGACGCCGCGGCGGTAAGAGAAGCGCATTTGAGAAAGTCGCGCCGGGTGGTAACGCTCATCGTCTGTCTCCTGAGTTTTATGTTTGCCGCTTCGAAGGCCGGCGGCCAGCTAAAAGCAAATTGGATGCCATTTGGCGGGAGCCGCGTGGCTATTGGCGTTAAGCCGGCAACCCCGGGTTATTGCCAGGGCGGGCACGCCGTGCAGGTGTCGAGCAAATGCGACACGTGTCGCATGCTTTGTGTCGCACGCGAGCCGGGGGCGGACTGCGGATTCATCCGTGGCGCGAAAGCAGGATTGGAAGCCGTTGCGGCGCGTGGCCCGCATCGGCGCGGCGCTCGCGTCATGCGCGCCGTGCCGGCCGGGGTCGCGATCATGAAACGACCTGCCTGGCTGGCCTGGCTTTTGCATGAAGAGCCGTCATTCCCATCCCCAAGCCAAGGAGTTGTTCGCAATGCAACCGACCATCATCGGATGGAGCCATATCCCGTTCGGCAAGCTCGACGCGTTGGACATCGAACGCATGATTGCCGACAGCGCACTCGGTGCGCTCGAGCATGCCGGCGTCGAAGCCGGTCAGATCGATTCGATTCACGTGGGCACGTTTAACGGCGGGTTCGTCTATCAGGACTTTCCGTCGGCGCTCGTCTTCAACGCGATTCCCGAAATGCGTTTCACCTCGACCGTACGGTGTGAAAACGCGTGCTCGACCGGCTCGGCCGCGGTGTACTCCGCGCTCGATGCGGTGCGCTCGGGCCGCTCCGCGTGCGCACTGGTGATCGGCTACGAGAAGATGACAAGCCTGCCGACCGCCGAAGTGGGCAAGGTGTTGCAGAAGTGCTCGTATGCGAGCGAAGAAGCGGACGTGCCGGGCGGATTCGCGGGCATTTTCGGCCAGCTCGCGCAAACGTATTTCGATCGCTATGGCGACCAGTCGGATGCGCTCGCGGCGATTGCCGCGAAGAATCATCACAACGGCGTGTCGAACCCGTATGCGCATATGCGCCGCGATTTCGGCTATGACTTTTGCCGCACGCCGTCGGAGAAAAACCCGTTCGTTGCCGGGCCGTTGAAGCGCACCGACTGCTCGATGATCTCCGACGGTGCGGCCGCGCTGATCATCGCGTCGCCGGACATCGCGCGGCGCGCGCGTCACGCGGTCGGGTTTCGCGCGACGGTGCAGGTGAGCGACTACCTGCCGCTGTCGCGGCGCGATCCGATCGCGTTCGAAGGCGCGCGGCTCGCGTGGAAACAAGGGCTGGCGCAAGCCGGCATGACACTCGACGATCTGTCGCTGGTCGAAACCCACGACTGCTTCACGATTGCCGAACTGATCGAATACGAGGCGATGGGTCTGGCCGAACCGGGACAGGGCGCCCGCGTGATTCTCGACGGGGTGACCACGAAAGAGGGGCGCTTGCCGGTCAATGCGTCGGGCGGATTGAAGGCGAAGGGGCATCCAGTCGGCGCGACGGGCGTGTCAATGCACGTGATGGCGGCGATGCAGGTCAGCGGCCAGGCCGGCGCGATGCAGATTCCAAATGCACGCACGGCCGGGGTGTTCAACATGGGCGGCGCGGCCGTGACCAATTATCTGAGCATTCTCGAAGCACGCCGCTGAAAGGCATCCGATCATCTGGACCAGGTATGCGCGCCTCTCAACCTCTCTTTGTTCAAAGCACTGGCTTATGCTGACCACCGTCATGAACCTCGGGAATCTGCTGACCGACGCAGCCCGACGCCACGCCGATCAACCCGGCTTCATTCACGCCGAACGCAGCGTGAGCTGGCACGACATCAACGCACGCGTCGACGCGGTCGCGCACGGTTTGAGCCGGCTCGGCATCGGCAAGGGCGACAAGATTCTCGTGCATTCGCGCAACAACCTGGCGCTTTTCGAAAGCGCATGGGTCGCGTTCAAACTCGGCGCCGTGTGGGTGCCGACCAACTGCCGGATTACCGCAGCGGAAGCGGCGTATCTGGGCGAATCGAGCGGTGCGGTGGCGATGATCTACGAAGCCGGTTTCGACGCCCACGTCGACGCGGTGCGCGCGGCGTCGCCGGCCTTGCAGCATGTGATCGCAATCGGCACGCCGCGGGTGGGCGAACTCGCTTACGAGACACTCGCGCAGCAGATGGACGCACCGCCGTTCGCCGCGGTGGATGTGGACCGTGACGATCCGCTGTGGTTTTTCTATACGTCCGGCACGACAGGGCGCCCGAAAGCGGGCGTGCTCACGCACGGACAGATGGCTTTTGTGCTGACCAATCACATTGCCGATCTGATGCCCGGCTTGACGCACGAGTCGCGCTCGCTCGTGGTGGCGCCGCTATCGCACGGCGCGGGCATTCATGCGATGGTCAACGTCGCGCGCGCGGCGGCCAGCATTCTGCCGGCGTCGGAGAAACTCGATGCTGAAGAGGCTTGGGCACTGGTGGAAAAACATCGCGTCGACAATATGTTCACCGTGCCCACCATCGTCAAGATGCTGACCGAGCATGAATCGGTGGACCGTTACGATCACAGTTCGCTGAAGTACGTGATCTATGCCGGGGCGCCGATGTATCGCGAGGATCAGAAACATGCGCTGCGCAAGCTGGGCAAGGTGCTGGTGCAGTATTACGGTCTGGGCGAAGTGACCGGCAATATCACGGTGCTGCCGCCCTCGCTGCACACCGCCGACGACCATGCCGCGGGCAGCCGCGTCGGCACTTGCGGCTACGCCCGCACTGGCATTGAAATCGGCATTCTCGATGACGAAGGCCATCGCCTCGCAGCAGGCGCGAGCGGCGAAATTTGCGTGCGCGGGCCGGCGGTGTTCATCGGCTACTACAACAATGCGGAAGCGAACGAAAAGGCCTTCCGTCATGGCTGGTTTCATACCGGAGACCTGGGCCACCTCGATGAACAGGGCTTTCTGTACATCACCGGACGTTCATCGGACATGTACATCTCCGGCGGCTCGAACGTTTATCCGCGCGAAGTCGAAGAAGCGATTCTTACGCATAAGGCCGTGCAGGAAGTCGCGGTAGTCGGCATGCCCGATCCCAAGTGGGGGGAAATCGGCGTCGCGGTGGTGGTGCGGCGCGAAGGCTGGGCACTCGAGGAGGAAGCCTTGCTGGCGCATCTCGAACCGCATCTCGCACGCTACAAATGGCCGAAACGCTGTGTGTTCTGGGACGCGTTACCCAAATCCGCCTACGGCAAGATCGTCAAGAAAGATATCAAGGCCTTGCTGCCCGCGCCTATGGAAGCCGTGACGGCGGAGCGCTAACGCTTCAGCTTGCCCGGCGCAGCCGCGTGCTGGATTAGCCGCGCGCCGGGCAGGGAAGTGGAGCCGCTTGAGCCGCTACGCGTAAAACGCCGACGGCACCACGCCGAAATGCCGCTTGAACATGGCCGCGAAAGCGCTTTGGCTGGTGTAGCCATGATCCAGCGCGACCGCGATGATCTTCTCGCCGTGCGCGAGCCGTTTGAGCGCGAGCAGCAAGCGCGCCTGCTGGCGCCAGCGGCCGAACGTCAAACCGGTTTCGCGCTGGAACCAGCGGTGGAACGTCTTTTCGGATACATCGAGCGTGCTGGCCCATGCGCCGATGGTGCGGTTGTCGTCGGGGGCGGCGAACAGGCTATTGCATACCTCGCGTAGACGCTGATCGGTCGGCCACGGCAGATAAAGCGGCAGCGACGGCACCGCATTCAATTCCGCCAGCAGCAGGCGCATCAGATGATCGTGGCGCGAGCCGTCGGTGTAATCCGGCGGCACGTCGATCGCCGCGAGGATCAACTCGCGCAACAGCGGATGGACTTCGACCACGCAACTGCGGGTGGGCAAATGCGCGGTCGCGCCGGGTTCGACGAACACCGTGCGCATCTTCACGTCGCCGCTCATCTGCACCGAATGATCGACCTCGGGTTCGAGCCACACGCCCCGCGTGGGCGGCACGACCCACGAGCCGGTTGCCGATTCGATCAACATCACGCCTTCGATCGCATAGAGCAATTGCGCGCGCCGATGACGGTGCGGCGCAATCACGGTGCCGTGCGGATACCACGCGGCCATCGCCGAGACCGGCATGGGCGTGCTCTCGAACGGCACGTGCGCGCCCGGCGCGGTGGGCGTTTCGGTGTGGCGTGCCGCGGGCATTGGAGTTCGCGCGTTCATTCGTCGTGTTGCCCTTCATCGGATGGTTGACCGTTTCACGACAGATAAAGACCTTTTGGCGTGAGACGGACCTTGCCTGCGAGCGCAAGAATTCATGTCACTTCGGAGCCCCCGATTCCTATCGACAATCAGTTAGAGCGTGACATGAAGAAATCGTATTTCCTGTTTCCCTTTGTGGCAATCCTGTTGTGGGCCGGCAATGTCATTGTGTCGAAGCTGTCCGCGCGCACCATCGACCCTTCGGCCATCACGTTCTACCGCCTGTTACTGGCGGTCGCGCTGATGAGCCTGTTCACGCTGAAGCCGGCCTGGCGCAATCGCGAGGCTATCGTGCCGCAACTGCCGAAGCTCGCCGTGCTCGGCTTTCTGGCGATGGCATTGTTCCAGAGCCTCTCCTATGAAGCGGCCAAAACGACCACGGCGACCAACATGTCGATCATCACCGCGCTCGTGCCGCTGATGACGATGGTGGCCAGCACGCTGCTGCTCGGCGAAGCGCCGACCACGGGAATGGTGGGTGGCGGGGTCCTGTCGCTGGCCGGCGTGGTGTATCTGATCACGCAAGGCAATCCGGCGATGCTGCTTGCCAACGGCGCGCATCTTGGCGATCTGCTGATGATTTTAGCGGCGCTCGCGTATGCGCTGTACGGCGTGTTGCTCAAGCGCTGGCACGTGGGGCTGCCGTCGTGGCAATCCACCTACCTGCAGGCGCTTTTCGCGCTGGTGTTCATGCTGCCGATGCTGCTGCGTCTGCCGGCGGCCGAAGCCATGCCGACGCGCGCCAGCGTGCCGCTGATCCTGTATGCCGGTGTGCTGGCCTCGGTGGTGCTGCCGTTTCTCTGGATGCAGGGGGTCAAGCATCTCGGCCCGAATCGTTGCGCGCTCTTCATGAACGTGTTGCCGATCGCGACTGCGCTCATCGCCATCACCATGCTCGGCGAAACCTTGCATATGTATCACGTGCTCGGCGGCGGTACGGCGCTGGTCGGCGTGATCGTTGCGCAAATGTTCAAACGGCCCGCGGCACAAGCGGCCACGGCGCGAGACTAGGTCGCAACGAGGGACATCTGACGGGGCCGCGTGTTTCGGCAAACACGTCGCCCCGTTGTTGCATGCACGCGTTCAGCCGTGATCCGCCATCAGCATATCGCTGCCTAGGTCACGCACGTGCGGAATGCGAAACTGCCTGAGCTTGCGATAGAGCGACGCGCGGCAAATACCGAGTTCGCGCGACGCCGCCGAGATATTCCAGCGACTCGCGGACAGCGCACGCAGAATGTTGTCGCGTTCGCTCGGCGGCGCGACCGGCAAGCGGGCCGCGTCTGCGAAACGCGCGGCATGCGATGCGGCGTGGCCGCCGCTGTCACGTGACGCGGCGTACGGCTGCGGCGCTGCCTGAAACGCTGGGTGCAAGGTCGGGTGCAGACCGATTCGCCCGACCATGCCTTTACCGGGCTGAACATTGGCTGGCAGGTCACCCGCGCGAATCATGTCGCCGTTCTTCACCGCGCATGCGTACTGAAGTGCCGCACGCATCTGCCGCAGATTGCCCGGCCATTTGCAGTGCAGCAGAATCTCGCGCGCCTCGCGATCGACATTGGCCTCGAGCGTCATGCCCGGTGCTTCGCGTTCGAGAATCGATTGCAACAGCCATGCACGGTCGTGCCGCTCGCGTACCGGCGGCAAATGCACGATGCCCACGGCGATCCGGTAATAGAGATCTTCGCGGAACGTTCCCGCCTCGACGTGCGATTCGATGTTCTGATGCGTCGCACAGATCAGTTGGAGATCGACCGCGATAGGTTCGGCCGAACCTATCGGCGTCACCTCGCGCTCGGACAGTGCGCGCAGCAAGCGGGTTTGCTGCGCTGCGGGCATATCGCCGATCTCATCGAGGAACAGCGTGCCGCGATGCGCGAGCACGACCTTGCCTTTCATGCCGGTGGAGAGCGCGCCGGAGAATGCGCCGCGCGCATAGCCGAACAGTTCGCTTTCGATAAGGTTCTCAGGAATCGAGCCGCAATTCACCGACACCATCGCCGCATGCCGGCGGTTGCTGTAGTCGTGCAGCGCACGCGCGAGATATTCCTTGCCGGTACCGGTCTCGCCGAGAATCAGAATGGGAAGTTGCCGGTCGATGAGCAGGCGGGCACGCGATAGCGTGGCCAGCATCGTAGGATCGTCGCCACATAGTCGGCTAATAGGTAGCCCCGATGAGCGAGATGAGTCTGCACGGGCGCGGTCCAGCGGGTCGTGGGCGGTCATGGCATCTCTCTTTATGTATCTGATTGGCAGGATCGGCCCGGCTTGTGGCCCGGCGGATCGAAAAAGCTGCCAGCGGTTTGTCTCCGAAACCAAGCATAGTGCGATTCATTAATAGTCTCCAATACATTATGATGCGACGACTGATACCGGTTAGGTATAAGTCGGATTCCTATTTGCGGACTTGGGGCGGGCATGGAGCTGAGGCAATTACGCTACTTCGTCGTACTTGCGGAGACCCTGCACTTCGGGCGGGCGGCGGCGCTGCTCAATATCTCCCAGCCACCGCTGTCGCGGCAGATCGCATTGCTCGAAGCGGAACTGGGCGTCGTGCTGTTGGATCGCACACGCCGCAGCGTGCGGCTCTCGGCAGCCGGGCATCGCTTCTATCGCGATGCCAAGACGGTGATGGCCACCGTCGACCAGGCGCGCGGTCATGCGCGTGCCGCCGACCTTGGCGAGGAGGGCACGCTGATGGCGGGCTTCATGTTCGCCGCCGCGTACAGCATCGTGCCGGTGCTGACGCGTGAGTACGCATCGGCTTTTCCGCGGGTCGAACTGAAGCTCAGCGAAAGCATTCCCACCTTGCTCGTGGCCGATATTCGCGCCGGTAAGGCCGATGTCGGCATCATGTATCCGTCGGATTCGGCGGTCGAACTGGAGACCCGCACGATCTTCAGCGAGCAGCTGGTAGCCGTGCTCCCCGAAGGGCACCGGCTGGCGACAAGGGCGGCGATTTCCATTGCCGAGTTGCGCGACGAGTGGTTCATCATTTCCCCACATGCGGCCTCGCCGTTCATCTACAACACGATCGTCGAGCATTGCCGGCGCTCGGGATTTACGCCACGTATCCGCCTCGAAACCAATTTTCAGCAGACCATCGTGAACCTCGTCGCGCAGCAACTCGGTGTTGCGCTCGTGCATAGCTCGATGCGCAGTACTCACGCGGATAACGTCAGGTTCGTGCCCTTGCAGCACGCGCCTTATGTCGACGTCGCGCTGGTGTGGAGTCCCGATACGCTGAATCCCTGCGTGGCACGGTTCGTAGACATTGCCGCGCAACTGGGCCTGGTCGGTACGCGCTCGGGCAGCTAGCGAGTCGCTTCACCCTATGACACGCACACGACACCTGTAGCACGGCGCGCGACAGATGTTGCTGCGCAGGCGGCGCTGTTCATGCGGGCTGAGGCCTGCCGCGCCGCGTGCCTCGCGCATCGCGTTCAAATGGCATTGAAGTTGCTAATCAGGGGTGTCGTAATTTACGTGACCCTCTCATGACGTCAAAGACAGAAGCATTCCGCCATCCTGGCGCAGCCGCTCACCCGCGGGTGCTGGCCACGGTAGTGCGGGAGCCGCGCGAACTGCGCGTTGAAATACCCAGCGGATGCAACGCCGGCACGGTGCTGCGCGACCTGATGATGCACCACGGCTTTTGCGGCGCAACCGGCCGGATCTGCAGCGGTTCGGCGCGCGCGTTGCAGTACCACGTCGTCATCAAGGCGGCGCAAGGCGAACGGCCTTACATCTACGGTACCCCTAACATGGAGAATGACGAAGTCGCGTTGCTGCACGGCGCGGTAACGATCGGTAAGGATCGTGCGGGCAGCGTCGCGCTGCATTGTCACGGTGCGTTCGTCGGCGGCGATGGCCGGCTGCACGGTGGCCACGTGATCCTCGATCGCCTCGAGGTGGGCCGCGAACCGCTGGTGTTGCGGCTCTGCGCGTTCGCGCATGGTGGCTTCACGCAATATGTCGACGAGGAAACTCGCTACACCTTGTTTGGACCGACGGTGGAGGATGCCGCATGAGTGCGCAATCCAACTCGTCCGAGGTCAAACTCGAAGCCGGCTGCTACGGACGCACCCTGATTGCACGCCTGAAGCCGAATGAGGACATCGTCGAATCGCTCGAGCGCCTGTGCGCGCAATACGGCATCGGCCGCGCGGTGGTGCGCAGCGCGGTCGGCAGTCTGATCGACGGATATCTGACAAACGGCGCGGGCGCCGTGCAGGCCACGCAGATTGTCAAAGGGCCGGGCGTCGAGATCGTGGGACTGTTCGGTGAGCTCGCGTGTGCCGTGCCGGGTCGTGACGAGACAGGCACGACGGAGCTCACCGCGATTCTGTCCGGCACGGACAGTCAGGTGTTTGCAGGCCGCGTGGTGCGCGGGATGAATCTGTCGTTCATCACGGTGGAGGTCACGTTGCAGGAGTGGCTCGCGGATGCGGAGGAACTGGCGAAACGTGCTTGACGAATAATCAAAAGTAAAAAAAATCGTATGGCGAAACTACGCCCGTTTTCTTCTGTGATCTGACAGAAATTTCCGATACAGATACGTCGAGATTGAACCTCGCGACACCCCATAGAAAGTCACCTTTGGGGTGTTGAAAATTCTTTGCCGAAAACTACGGTTTCTGTGCGGTTATCTTACCCAGGATCAACTTTCGCATCCTCGGTCTTTCGTAAAATCCTGCGGCATGCGCATTCTGAGTGCGTGTCCCATGTTGCTATGGGCGCAGCGAATTTAGGCGAAAGTTCTATGAGAAGCCGGGAAATATGAAAACAAAGGGAGCCCATAGCCGGGCGTCGATACCTATCGCGGCCGCGCTAACTACGTGTCTTTCCGGGTGTGGAAATCTCGATGTGCTCGACCCGAAGGGCAGCATCGGTCTCGCCGAAAAGTCGCTGATAGGCACGGCAACATTCACGATGTTGATTGTCGTGGTGCCGGTCATTCTGATGACGCTGTGGTTTGCATGGCGTTATCGCGCGAGCAATCGCCACGCGAAGTACGCACCGAAATGGGCGCACTCAACAGCGATTGAAGTCGTCATCTGGACCGTGCCGTCCATCATCATTCTGTGCCTTGGAATTCTGACGTGGAAGACCACGCACGAACTCGACCCCTACAAGCCCATTGAGTCGGCTGTGAAACCGATCAATGTCGAAGTAGTGGCGCTCGACTGGAAATGGCTCTTCATTTATCCGGACCTCGGCATTGCATCGGTTAATCAACTGGCTTTTCCGGTGGGCACGCCGGTTAATTTCATGATCACGTCCGACTCGGTGATGAACTCGTTCTTCATTCCGCAACTGGGCAGCCAGATCTACGCGATGGCCGGCATGCAAACGCAGCTACACCTCATCGCGGACGAAGCCGGCGACTACGCGGGTGTGTCGGCCAATTACAGCGGCAGGGGCTTTTCCGACATGAAGTTCCGTGCGCTCGCCACCAACCGGGAGCAGTTCAACGCGTGGGTGGAGAAGGTCAAGGCGTCGTCGGACCGGCTCGACATGAACGAATACAGCACGGTGTCGCAGCCGAGCGAGAAGGCGCCGGTGCGCTACTTCTCATCGGTCGATCCGAAGCTGTTCTACAACATCATTGCGAAGTACAACAACGGCCACGTTCTCGATCTGCGGAACAGCAATTGCAGTACGAAGGGGTAACACATGTTCGGAAAACTGACACTTTCGGCAATTCCGTTCGATCAGCCTATCATCATGGGCGCGGGCGTCCTGATGGCGATCATCGTCCTGGCCACGTTCGGTGCGTTGACGTGGTTCGGCAAGTGGAAATGGCTTTGGAGCGAATGGCTTACCAGCGTCGATCATAAGAAGATCGGCGTGATGTATATCGTGGTCGCGGTCCTGATGCTGCTGCGCGGTTTTGCCGACGCGGTCATGATGCGCCTGCAACTGGCGCTCGCCTTCGACTCGCCGGGCTATCTGCCGCCGCATCACTACGACCAGATCTTTACCGCGCACGGCGTCATCATGATTTTCTTCATGGCGATGGCGTTGATGGTGGGTCTCTTCAACCTGATTGTGCCGCTGCAGATCGGTGCGCGCGACGTGGCGTTCCCGTTCCTGAACTCCCTCAGCTTCTGGATGACCGCGATCAGCGCCATTCTGACGAATCTGTCGCTCGTGATCGGCGAGTTCGCGCAAGTCGGCTGGCTTGCGTATCCGCCGCTCTCGGAATTGCAGTTCAGTCCGGGTGTCGGGGTGGACTATTACATATGGAGCCTGCAGTTGTCAGGCGTGGGTACGCTGATTACCGCGATCAACTTCTTCGTCACCATTATCCGGATGCGCGCACCCGGCATGTCGCTGATGAAGATGCCTGTGTTCACATGGACCGCGCTGTGCTCGAACGTGCTGATCATGGCGACGTTCCCGATCCTGACCATTGCGCTCGCGCTGCTCGGTCTGGACCGTTACCTGGGCATGCACTTCTTCACGAACGACGGTGGCGGCAACGCCATGATGTATCTGAACCTGATCTGGGCTTGGGGCCACCCCGAGGTCTACATTCTGGTTCTACCGGCGTTCGGCATCTACTCCGAAGTGATCGCGACCTTCGCGAAGAAACCTCTGTTCGGCTACAAGACCATGGTCTACGCCACCTGCGTGATTACGGTGCTGGCGTTCCTCGTCTGGCTGCATCACTTCTTCACGATGGGGTCTGGCGCGGACGTCAATGCGTTCTTCGGCATTATGACCATGGTCATTGCCATTCCAACCGGCGTGAAGATATTCAACTGGCTGTTCACGATTTATCGTGGCCGCCTCGAATTCACCACCCCGGTGCTGTGGACGATCGGTTTCATGATTACCTTCACGATCGGCGGCATGACCGGTGTGATGATGGCGATTCCCGGCGCCGATTTCGTCCTGCACAACAGCCTGTTTCTGATTGCCCACTTTCATAACGCCATTATCGGTGGGGTGGTGTTCGGCTATCTGGCCGGCGTGCATTACTGGTTCCCGAAGGTGTTCGGCATCAAGTTGAACGAGAAGCTCGGCAAGGCCGCATTCTGGCTCTGGTTCGTCGGCTTCTATGTGTCGTTCATGCCGCTCTATGTGCTGGGCTTCATGGGCATGACGCGGCGCCTGAATCACTATGACAACCCGGCGTGGCACCCGTTGCTGATTGTGGCGGCGTGCGGTGTGGTGTTCATCGCGCTCGGCGTGGTCTGTCAGGTTCTGCAGGTGGTTGTCAGCGTGCGTAACCGCAAGCTGCCGGCGTACCGCGACGTCACGGGCGATCCATGGGACGGCCGCACGCTCGAATGGGCCACCTCGTCGCCGCCGCCGGTCTACAACTTTGCCGTTATCCCGGTGGTGCATGAGCTCGACGCATTCACTCACATGAAGGAAACGGGGCAGGGCCTCGGTAAAGACGTGGCGTACCGCGAGATTCATATGCCGTCGAATACCAGCGCGGGCTTCTTTATCGGCATCTTTAGCCTGCTGCTGGGCTTCGCCGGGGTCTGGCACATCACGTGGCTCGCGGTGGCGGCGCTGGTTGCCATCATGGCAACAGTGATCGGACGCAGCTTCGGCGATAACGACGGTTATTACATTTCGGCGGAGACGGTTCGGAAGACCGAAGAGAAGGGTGGCAAGGCAGGCCAAACGAAGCGTCACGAGCGGCTTGCTGCTGCGGAGGTCAACTGATGTTGCAGAAAACCAATTTTGCCGCGCTGGGCGAACTGGAAAGCGAGCACGCGCCGTCCCATTCGGTATTCGGATTCTGGCTCTACCTGATGACCGACTGCGTGCTCTTCGCGTCGCTATTCGCGGTGTTTGCCGTGATGTCGCACCAGTTCGCAGGCGGCCCGACCGGTAAGGATCTGTTCGATATTCCGGGCGTCGCGCTGGAAACCGCGCTGTTGCTGCTGAGCAGTATCACCTACGGTTTCGCGATGCTCGGTGCGCACAAGCGCAAGTCAGGTGTTGTGCTCGGGTGGCTGGCGATCACGTTTGTGCTGGGCCTCGCGTTTCTCTGGTTCGAAGTGCAGGAGTTTTCGCATCTGATCGCCGAAGGCGCGGGTCCTGGCCGCAGCGCGTTCTTTTCATCTTTCTTTACCCTCGTCGGCACGCACGGCTTGCACGTCACCGTGGGGCTCATCTGGATGGTCGTGCTTGCCGTTCAGGTCGTGCTCAAGCCAGAAATGTCCGAACGCGAGATTACGCGCCTGACTTGTCTGAGTCTCTTCTGGCACTTTCTAGACATCGTGTGGATCTGCGTGTTTTCGTTTGTCTATCTTGGGAGCGTGCTTTAAATGGCTCATACGCGATCACTTCATGAGGAAGAGGGGCACGGGAGTCTCTCGGGCTATATCGTCGGATTCGTACTGGCTGTGGTGCTAACCGCGGCGTCGTTCGGGCTGGTGATGAACGGCATGCTCGAACCACGCTCCGCCATGGTTGTGCTGGCCGTGCTTGCGCTTGTGCAGATCGTTGTTCACCTAGTGTTCTTCCTGCATCTGAACACGTCTTCCGGCCAACGGTGGAATGTGATGGCGCTGTGCTATACAGCGGTCGCCGCGATCATTCTGATCGGCGGTACGGTGTGGGTGATGCACAACGTGAGCATGAATATGATGTCGCGGTAATTCACACGCGGGAGAGGTGGCCGGTGCGCGCGGAAACCGATAGGCCGCCGCGCGCACCGGCCACCGCGCGCTGTGCCACGGCGCGACGTGCCGCGTGATACCGCAGTGCTACACCACGTCGGTAAACAGCCTGCCCCAACTTGCGAGTGGCCTCGTATCTATCTCCAGCATTCTCAGAGCCTTCCAAACCACAGTGGCTACCGTGTCGTAAGCGGGAATATCGGTAGCCATCTCAAACGCCCGGACCAGATGCGCCGCGTGCAGATTCGTGCAGAATGTTGTCACCGCATCGGGTCTTGCAAATGCGGCTTCACGCATCATGATTGCCAACTGCGTATCCGGCACTTCGGCAAAGCTGAAGTTGTCCTGCAAGCCAAGGTGCCGTTCCGAAACACATTCGATCCCCAGCTTCTCGTAGTTGCGCACGATCCGCTGCTGAACGTCGTCGAGGTACGGCGATACCAGACCCAGGCGCCGCACGCCGGTTTTGACGAGGATTTCGTTGAGCGCCAGCACCGAGGTTGTCGCGGGGATACCGGTCGCTTCGGTGATATGCCGGCACAACGCCTGATCGCGCTCAAAGCCCAGCCATCCGGCCGATGTGCCGCTCCAGCCGATCACGTCCACACGCGCATCGGCCAGATGACGTGCGGCCGCCAGAATCCGGCTCGCGTCGAACTGACCGAGCGCCTGCTCCGATAACGCGATCTCGGTGACCGTGAAGCGCGCAAAATGCGCGCTAACGTGCGGCAGCTCGCTTAGTATCGCCGCGGTCATGGGCTCTAACGCCGTGTTTGACGAAGGCGTGAGAATGCCGAGCCGGATTCTTCTATGCTGCATCGCGACGTACCCCTTTGGTGCTTGAGTGCATGCGTGAGCGGTTTAGTCGGCGAGCAGTTGCTTCACGCCCTCGGCCGCTTCATGGCGAAGCTGCTCGAGATCGAGGCCCGGAATCACGCCGTTATCCACCACGACGCGGCCGTTCACCACGTTGTAGCGAACCCGGGCAGGCTCACCCGCCGTGACCGGCGCCACCGCCACGTCATGGAAGCCGTTGAAGCGCAGATCGCTGACGTCGTAAAGCACGAAATCCGCGGCCTTCCCAACCTCAAGCGTGCCGACCGCATCCAGGCCGAGCACGCCTGCGCCGCCCGCGCTGCCCCAGTGAATGACTTCTTCGACGGTGGTCGCCGACGCACCTTGCGCCGCGCGATGCACCAGCCACGCGAAGTGAGCTTCATTGGTCATGCTGCCGGATTCGTTCGAGGCGACGCCGTCCACGGCCAGCGACATCGGCACACCCGCCGCCGCCATTTGCGGGGCCGGCGCAATCCCGCTGCCGAGGCGCGCATTGCTCACCGGACAATGCGAGCAGCCGCTGCCGGTTTCCGCCAGCATCGCGATCTCGCTTGGCTGAAGATGTACGAGGTGAGCAAACCACACGTCCGGCCCGAGCCACTCGTGATCGGCGACGAATTCCACCGGTAGTTTGTTGAAGCGCTCTTTGCAGAAGTCGACGTAGCGGGTCGTTTCGGAAAGGTGTGTGTGCAACCTCAAACCCATTCGACGCGCCGCGCGTGCGACTTCGGGCAGCAGCTCCGGTGGCAGTGAAAACGTCGGGGTCGTCGGCGCGACCACAACGCGACGCATCGAAGCGTCGCTGGCATCGTGATAGCGCGATTTCAGGCGTTCGATATCCGCGAGCATCTGATCGAGCGTCTCCGGCTTGAGCGCGACTTTGGAAAAGCCCGGATGATCGCCCGCCGCCTGCAAAGCACCGCCCCGGCACAGCACGAAACGCATGCCGAACTCGGCGGCTTCGTTGAAGAGCAGATCGCCTGTTTCGGTGTTGCCATCGGCGTGATACAGGTAATGATGATCGGCGCAGGTGGTCACGCCGGACAGCAACAGCTCGGCCATACCCAATCGCGCGGCGACCCGCGCCAGCTCCGGCGTGAAGCGCGCGAGCCGAGGATACGGCACGGCGGCCAGCCATTCCTGCAAGTCGGCGTTGATGCCGGACGGCACCGCTTTCAGGAGGTTCTGGAACAGGTGGTGGTGAGTGTTCACCCAGCCCGGATAAACAACGCAAGAACGCGCATCGATTACGCGTTCATCGGCGCGTGGTTCCAGGTTCGGCGCGATGGCCTCGATACGGCCATTGCGAATCCGCAAATCGACTTGGCCTGCCCGCGCCGCGTCGCCGCGAAGGCCGCTCATGACCGCCGCAGGGTTCTTGATCAGCAACGCTTCAGTTTGCATGCTCACGATTCAATGTCCTCTCAGGTATCTCGAAGCGGCCGCCGGCTCCAGAAAGCGCAACGGCCGCGCTCGCCTTATGGCCTCGGTCGCTTATTCACGCACCAGATTGCTGTGCGTCTCGACGATCTTTTCGTCCGCTGGCGCGCCGTTCAGCACCGCGTTCAATACAACCGACACCAAACACGCCAGCACCACGCCGCTATGCAGGAACGGCTGCGTCCAGTCGGGCATGTGCTTGAAGACTTGCGGCGCCATCACCGGAATCAGCGCGGTGGCAATCGTGAAGCCGACAATCAGCACGTTGTAGCGATTGCGTTCGAAGTCCACCTTCGCCAGCGTTTGCACGCCCGCTGCCACCACCACGCCGAACATAGCGATACCGGCACCGCCCAGTGCCGCTGCGGGCGTTGCGGCGACCACCGCGCCGATCTTCGGCACCAGTGCTACCGCGCACATCAGCAGGCCGCTGATTGCCACAACCCAGCGACTGCGCACACCGGTGAGGATCACAAGACCGACGTTTTCCATGAAGGCGATAAAGGGGAACGCCGCGAACATGCCGGCAATCGCGCTCGCCAGACCATTCGCACGCATGCCGCGCACCACGTCTTCCTCGCTCACGTTTTTGTCGACGATGTCACCGATGGCGACGAACAGCCCCATCGATTCGACCATCTGCACCACCATCACGACGATCATCGTCAAAACGGGCACCACCGAAAACACTGGCGTGCCGAAGTGGAACGGCATCGGCAGCGTGAACCACGGTGCGGCGCCCACGCTCGAGAAGTTGCCCATGCCGAGCGCGCACGCGAGGATGGCGCCCGCGACCAGGCCGATCAGTACGGCCAGGTTGCGCAGGAACGGACCGGCAAAGCGGTTGATCCCAAGAATCACAATTGCGACGAAGAAGGTGACGCTCAGGAACGGCAACGCGCCGAACTGCTGCTGCGCTGCCTCGCCACCGCCGACCCATTGATACGCAACGGGGAACAGTTGCAAACCAATCACGGTTACGATGCAGCCGGTCACTACCGGTGGAAAGAATCTTCGCAAGCGTCCAACCAGAGGCGCTGCAAACATCGTAAAGAGACCCGCGCCAATGACCGCGCCACACACGCCGGCGAAGCCGACACCCGGACTCAGGCCGATCGCGATGACCGGTCCGACGCTGCTGAACGCGACGCCTTGCAGAATCGGCAGACGCACACCAAACTTCCAGATGCCGACGGTTTGCAAGATCGTCGAGATGCCCGAGCAAAACAGCGCCGTGCTGATTAGCACGGTGGTGTCGGCGGGGGACATCTTCAGCGCCGACGCAACGATCAGCGGAACGGCAATCGCGCCGATGTAAGCCACTAGCATGTGCTGCAAACCGAGCGTGATCATCTGGCGCTTCGGCAGAATCCGATCGACGGGATGTATGGCGGTGTTCATGACGTGTCTCCTGAATATCGTTTTCTGGCCGGAGCACGCCGCACGGACTTGCCGTGCAGCATCACTTCGCGCGCCGGCCGAATCTCCCGTCAGGCCGCAACCGGCACGGCAAGACAGGCATGGAAGCGGTCGGTCAGCGCGGCGCGATCGAGATCGCGTCCGATGAATACAATGCGGCACGAGCGGGGTTCCGTACCCCACACTTGTGCCGCGCGAAGTTCGATGACGTTGTGCACGCCTTGCAGCACGTAGCGGTGCGACTGGCCTTGCACGGCGAGAATGCCTTTCATACGGAACAGATTGACGGCGTCGGACTCGCGCAGTTCGGTGAGCCAGGCTTGCAGCGCGTCGAGATCGATGTCCGCGTCGACTTCGATGCCGACCGAGGACACGCTTTCGTCGTGCTGATGGTCGGAGTGGTCGTCGTCGAGGTGGGCATGATCGTGCGCATGTTCGTGATCCTCTTCGTGTTCGTCATGCTCGTCGTGGTGATGCGCGTGATCGTGGCTATGCTCCTCTTCATGCAGGCCGTCCGCTTCCACGAGAATCTGCGAGAACTCGTTCGCGCCGACGCCGAGAATCTTGTCGAGGTCGATCTGCGCGTAGCTCGATTCGACGATCTCGGCCGTGGCGTTCAAGCCGCGAATACGCTGCGTCAGCGAAGCGATATCGTCCGCGGTCACCAGATCGACTTTGTTGATCACGATACGGTCCGCGCAAACGATCTGATCGACCGCCTGGTTGTCGCTGCCGTCGAGCACCAGATCGTCCAGATGCGCGGCGATGTGTTTGGCATCCACCATCGTGACGACTGCATCCAACGTCACCTGTTTTGCAATGGGATCATCAAGGAAGAAAGTCTGCGCGACCGGATACGGATCGGCGAGGCCACTCGTTTCAACGATGATGTGATCGAGCCGGTCCGGCCTTTCCACCAACATGCGCACGATCCGCACCAGGTCCTCGCGCACTGCACCGACGCAGCACACGCAGCCGTTGGTCATCTCGTAGATTTCTTCGGTCGATTCGAGTACGAGACCACCGTCGATGCCGATTTCGCCGAATTCGTTTTCGATCACCGCGATTTTGCGGCCATGTTTCTCGCGAAGAATGTAATTGAGCAGTGTCGTTTTGCCGGCGCCGAGAAAGCCGGTCAGCACCGTGACAGGGATTTTCTCGATTTCGTTGTGGGTGGTGTGAATGTGATTCATGACTCGTCTCCGTTTCTTCGTTCGTACTGCGGTTCGTGCTGTTCAACTGGTCAGGCGATAGGCGGTGCGTGTGTTTGCGTTGCCACTTCGGTTGCTATGTCCTGTTCTCGCCAGCGTTTGACGGTGCCCGCTTCGAGACCGAACAGATCGAGCACGCGGCCCAGCGTGTGGTCGATCATCTGGTCGAGCGAAACAGGGCGCGCGTAAAACGCCGGCACAGGCGGCGCGACGATCGCGCCCATTTCAGTCACGGCGATCATGTTGCGCAGATGCGCCAACGTGTAAGGCGTTTCGCGCGCCAGCAGCACCAACGGGCGCCGTTCTTTCAACGTGACGTCGGCGGCGCGCGAGATCAGGCTCGACGACATGCCGTTGGCAATTTCGGCCAGCGTCTTCATCGAACAAGGCGCGACGATCATGCCCAGCGAGCGGAACGACCCGCTGGAAACGGCCGCGGCCATGTCGTCGCAGCGGTAGGTGAAGCTGGCGAGGGCGCTGACGTCGGCGAACTTGTAGTCGGTTTCGTGTGTCATCGTCAGCAGCGCGCTGCGCGAGACGGTCAGATGCGTTTCGATGCCGAGTTCACGCAGCAGTTGCAGCAGGCGTACGCCGTACGTGAAACCGGACGCGCCGCTGATGCCGACTACGAGTCGCCGCGGGGTCATTTTTGCGCTCCGGCGGCGGCGCGCGCCAGAATCTCAACCGCGTGTTGTGCAGCACGCTCGCTGATCTTCGCGCGAATGCCGTCGAAGTGAGAGCCGCGTGTCGCATCGATCCCCATGCGCGACGTGGTGCCCGCCGCGGACGATGATGGATCGAGCGGACTGCCCGGCAAACCGTCGACGATAAACACGTCCTGATGCGGCTGGAAATGCGTGGCGATCGCCCACAACACTTGCGAATCGTTGGTGATGTCGATATCGCTATCCACCGCCACGACGTTCTTCAGATACGGGTCCCAGCCGAGCAACGCGAGCATGATCTGGCGTGCTTCACCATCGCGTGTCTGATTCAGCGCGACGTAGCAGTGAAAGTGCGTGCCCGAGTTTGGATAATGGAGCGCAGTGACCGAAGGAAAGCGCGCCTTCAGCTTCTCGCTCATTTCCGCTTCGCGCGGCAAGCGGGCCAGCGTTAGATGCTCGGCGTACGGGCCACCTACTACATCGACGAGCCATGCATCGTTACGCCGCATCATCGTGTCGACCCGCAGCACGTTATTGGTCGAGCGGTCCGATGAATAACCCGTGAATTCGCCAAACGGACCTTCTTCCGCATGGGCGTCAGGATCGATCGTGCCTTCCAGAACAAATTCGGCTGAAGCGGGAACGCCGATTCCATATCGCGGCGTGCGGACCAGTTCCAGCGGCGCACCGAACAGGCCGCCTGCAATCGTGCGCTCATCCGTGCCGAAGGGCACGCGCGCCGCGGCGGCCAGCATGAACAACGGATGCGCGCCGATCACCATGGCGACTTTCAACGTGTCGCCGCGCGCTTTGGCGGTTTGCAGCATGCGCCAGAGGTGGCCGCGCGAATGCAGGCTGGTTGCCAGCGCATTGCGGGCATGACGCATCGAACGGTGATAGCTCAGGTTGGCGACGCCCGTTACCGGGTCTTCGGCGATGATCACCGCGTTGGTGATGTATGGGTCGCGATCGGTATCGAAGTGGCGGATCATCGGCAGTTGCGCGAGATCGACGGCGTCGCCTTCGATAACCTGATCGAGAACGGGACCGGTCGGAACATAAACCGGTGCGATAGGAGCGTTCGCGCGCTGCTGGTACGCGTCGAATAAGCCCGACGCATCGACGTCGAACAAACGGCCAATGCGTGTGCGTGAAGCGAAGAAGTTGGTGACCAGCGGCGTCGCGATACCGTCGACGTTCTCACAAATCAACATGTCGTGCCGTCCGCGTGCGGCCATTTCAGCGACGATAGCCGTAACGTCCTGATCCGCCGCCAACGGTTGCTTGATAGTCAGTACGTCGTCGGGAAACTGCTCGCGATACGCTTGTGCGAAGCGATGAAAATCCTGCGTGGCGCGGAAGAGGTTATCCGCCATAGTGAACTCCGTCGAAAGCGGAATGTTTGGAGTGGCAGGCGCGGGGTGAGCCGCGCCTGCCGTACAGCAAGCGCTAACGTATTGAGCGCGTTAAGCGGGCTGCGTTACGTCGTTCACGTAAGTCGCCTTCAAACGCTTCTCCGCTTCGGCCAGATCCTTCGGCGGCTTGGTCGGCTCGATACCGACCAGACGGGCGATGTTGTTGCCCATATAGTCTTCGAGACCGTCCTCATCCAGATCCATGCCTTGCGGCGCAGGCCCGCACAACATTTCGAGCTCGCGCAGCCACATACCCGGCTCGTTCGGCGGCGAATCGGTGCCGAACACGATCTTGTTGCGCGGCAGTTCACGAGCGAATTCGACGATGCGCGACTGGTAGCACCAACCCGATTCGCAGTACACGTTCGGCGTATCCATCGCCATCCAGAAGGCTTCGAACGAGTAGTTGCCGCCCGTTTGAATCCCGAAGTGACCGATGATGAAATTCACCATCGGGAACTCGCGGATGATCGGATAGAACTGCGTCGGAATCGTGTACGGTCCGTCGCCGGTGTGAATCAGCACGACGACGCCAAGCTCCGCGCACTTCTTCATTGCCGGACGCAGCCAGTCGAGCGCGCGATCCGGCCGATAGCCGTGCATGTTCGCGTGCAGCTTGAGCATCTTGAAGCCGTACTCCTTCACGTGGAATTCGAGTTCGGCCGCGCCGTTTTCCGGACCCCAACGCGGGTTGTACGTGAAGTTGCCGATAAAGCGATCCGGGTACTTCTGCGTCAACTCGGCGATATACGACATGTAGTCGCGAATCCCTTCACGGCCGCGGCGATTGCCGTCGCGATAGCCGGTGTTGCCAGGCGGCGGCTGAATGAAGCCCATGTCGATACGGCGCGGCTTGCCGTTGATGATGTACGGACCGTCCATCATCTTCAGCAGGCGTTCGCCGGTGAACGGCTCGCCGGTATGGCGCCACGCTTCGTCGACGAGATTGGTCGGGTGCAGATGGGTATCGATGATCATCAGCGGGCTCCTGCGTAGGCTGCTTGAGATGCCTGGGCGGCGTGTTTCTGCGACGCGCCGGCATGCTGTTTCAGATAGGCTTGCGCTTCTTCGACGCTTCGCGGCGGCGCGCTCGGCTCGATGCCGATCATGCGTGCGAGGTTGTTGCCGAGGTAATCCTCGAGCGTGTCTTCGTCGAGATTCAGGCCTTGCGGCGGCTCGTGGCACAACACTTCGAGCAAACGCAGCCACATGCCCGGTTCGTTCGGCGGCGTGTCTGAGCCGTAGAGAATCTTGTGCGTGGGCAGCACCTTCGCGAATTCGACGATCCGCGATTGCAGACACCAGCTCGATTCGCAATACACGTTCGGCGTATCGAGCGCCATTTGATACGGCTCGAAGCAATACACGCCGCCCGTCTGCACACCGAAGTGCGCCATGATGAAATTCACGGACGGGAATTCGCGAATCAACGGATACCATTCGCTTGGAATGCTGTACGGGCCGTCGCCGGTGTGCAGCTTCACGAGCAGGCCGAGGTCCGCGCACTTACGCAATGCCGGGCGCAGCCAGTCAAGCGCGCGGTCGGGACGATACGCATGCATGTTGGCCTGCAACTGCACCATCTTGAAGCCGTGTTCCTTCGCGTAGAACTCGATTGCTTCGGCGCCGTTCTCCGGGCCGCAACGCGGGTTGTAGACGAAGCAGCCGAGCAGACGGTCCGGATACTTCTGCGTCATTTCGACGGTGTACGCCATGTAGTCGTCGATCGATTCGCGGCCCGAACGGTTGCCGTCGGTCCACGTATAGATCGTGTTGCCTTGCGGCGGCTGAATGAAAGCCTTGTCGATGCGGCGCGGCTTGCCGTTGATGATGTAGGGGCCGTCCATCGTTGCGATCAGACGCTCGCCGGTAAATGGCTCGCCGTCGTGGCGCCAGGCGAGGTCGACCAGATTGGTCGGATAACAGCTGGTGTCGATGATCATGTACTCGATCTCCTTGAGAGGAACTGGTGTATCCAGTTGCCGGATCGCGGGCAGGCGCATCGATGGAACGGAGCCCAGACAGGCTTGCCCATGCGGCCCTTTGCAAGGCGCCATTTTTGTGCGCCTTCCCCTCGCCGGCATCGAGTGTCACACTGATGTGCACTGCTGCTTGCGATGCAGTCTCACAAGATAAAAACGCTCTGTACAATATTTTTTAACCACGATCTTGATACGTTCCCGATATGGACATCCGGCTGTTGCGTTACTTCGCGGTACTTGCCGACGAACTGCATTTCGGCCGGGCAGCCGCACGGCTGCACATTTCGCAGCCTCCTCTCAGCCAGCAGATTCGTATCCTCGAAGAGGAGATGGGTACCGCGTTGTTCATGCGCTCGCAGCACCGTGTCGAACTCACTGAGGCAGGGAAAACACTTAAGGAACAGGTGCCGTTGATCTTCGCGCAGTTCGAACGCGCGATCGATCTGACGCGTTGCGCGGGACGCGGCGAAGTGGGCAGTCTCGAGATCGGCATCATCAGTTCGGCGATGGTCGAGCCGATTCCGCGCGCACTACGGGCATTTGCGGAGAAGCATCCGCAAGTGCAGTGGACGCTGCATGAGATGACGCCCGCCGCGCAGATTCTCGCGCTCAAGGAGCGGCGCCTGGACGTGTGTTTCTTCCGCGTGTCGCATGAGGAACCGGAGATTCGCAGCGAAGTCGTGATGCGCGAATCGGCGGTGGTGGCGCTGCCGTTAGGGCATCGGCTGGCTGCGCGTGACGAGATCGCGTTGCGCGAGTTGGAGGCCGAGCGGTTTGTGTCGTTTGGTTTGCGGCAGTCGCAGCTAGCGCGCTATCTGCAAGACTGCTGTGTCGAGGCAGGGTTTACACCGCAGATCGAGCAGGAGGTGGTCGAGGTGCACACGCTGCTTTGTCTGGTGCGTGAAGGTCTGGGCGTGGCGCTGCTACCTTCGTCGGCGCGACAATTGACGACCGGGGGTGTCGCTTTCGTACCGCTTGCAGCGCCGCGTCCCGAGGTGTCGCTGCATGCGCGCTATCGTGCGGAGGACGCGTCGCCGGTGCTTGCGCTGTTTCTCGATACCGTGCGCGAGGTGGCCGCTAGCATGGGCGTGAATGCGCAGAGCGACTGACCGTAACGCTAACCCGCGACCACCGCTTGCGCGACCAGCTCGCGAATCACGTCGATCAACGGTGCAACGCGCTCGGCTTTCTCGCGCGGCCAGACGGCATACAGGTTGTAATGCGTCGGGATTTCGACTTGCGTAAGTTCGACCAGCTTCCCGGCGCGTCGCGCGTCCACTGCGAGCAGACCGCGTGCCAAACCGGCCCCTACGCCTGCGCTCGCGGCTGCAATCAGGCCGGCGGCGTTATCGAACACGGCGACGGCATCCGGTTCGACGGCGGGTAGGCCTGCCGCCGTGAGCCACGGAATCCACGAGCGTTTCGTATAGCCGAGCAAGGGTAAATCGAGCACCTGTTCCGGCGTGAGCGGCAGGCTCAGCCCGCGTGCCTCAAGAAGCGCGCGCGAACCCACGGCAGTCAAGCGGTCGCCGCAGATCAAAGCGTTCTCGAGGCCGTCCCATTCTCCATACCCATACCGCAACGCAATATCCACGCGGTCGAACGCGCTGCGCTCGTAGCGCGGCGTGGACAACACGGTGAGCGACGTGCCGCTCAACGCGGCGAGCAATGCAGGCAAACGCCCCACCAGCCAACTCTGCGCAAGTTCCGGGTCGACGTCGAGCGTGATCGACTGCTTGACCGTGCGCTCTTTCACCGACGACAACGCGCGATCGATCTGCTCGAAGCCATCCGCGAGTTGGTTCGCGAACAGTACGCCCGCGTCCGTCAGCACCACGCGGCCGCTTTCGCGGACGAACAAGGGCTGCCCGACGAACTCTTCGAGCGTGCGGATCTGCTGGCTGATCGCGCTATGCGTGAGCGACAACTGGCGTGCCGCGCTCGAAAAGCTGCCGACGCGTGCCGCTTGCAGAAAGGCTTGCATCGACTGGATAGAAGGGTAGCGCTTCAGCATGGGTGTTAGCCGGACTTACGGGTGATGGAAGAAATCGTCGCTGGCGTTGTGCTTAACGGCTTTCAATAATGGCCGCAAGCACGCGGCCCTAGTGGCAGGCATTCCACTGCACTTCACGCCGCGCTGCACAACAACATTCAGGAGACACGCATGATCGAGATCGTGGTCAACGACACGCGGCACTCGCTCGACAATGTACCGGAAGACATGCCCCTATTGTGGGTGTTGCGCGACCGGCTCAAATTGACTGGGACGAAATTTGGCTGTGGCGGCGGCTTTTGCGGCGCGTGTACGGTGCATCTGGAAGGCGAGGCCGTGCGCTCCTGTTTGTTGCCGATAGCAGCGGTGGCCGGCAAGCACATCACGACGATCGAAGGATTGTCGAAAGACGGCACGCACCCGCTGCAACTCGCGTGGGTGGCCGAGGACGTGCCGCAATGCGGCTACTGTCAGTCCGGTCAGTTGATGCAGGCGGCGTCGTTTCTGAAGGATAAGCCGACCGTCAACGACCAAACGATTGCCACGGCGATGTCCGGCAATATCTGCCGCTGCGGAACCTACTCGCGGATCAGGAAGGCGATCAAGCGCGCGGCTTCGGGTGATGCGGCGCTGGCGGCGGTTGCGCCGCCGTGCGCGGCGGCCTGTGCCGCGGCCTCTGCCTCTGCTAACGAGGAGGCTTGACATGCACAACGACAAGCAAGCGCTGAAAGACGCGCACGGCACCGCACGTCGGCGTTTCATCAAACAAAGCTCGGCCTTGTTGGCATCGGGTCTCGCAATCGGTTTTCGGTTACCTGAAGCATTCGCGGCCGAGGCGAACGCAAGCGGCGATCCGAAACCACAGCCCGGCGAGTTCGAACCGAACGCATGGGTGCGTGTGCTGCCCGACGATACGATCAAGCTCGTGGTTCATAAACACGACTCGGGGACGGGGACGCGCACCGCGTTGGCTGCCGTGGTCGCCGAAGAACTCGATGTCGATCCGTTTCGCGTGGAGGTGATTACGCCGGAGAATCCGTTCTTCGGTGACTATATTCATCCGCTGTGGAAAGTGTTTTCGACGGGCGGTAGTACGAGCGTGTCGCTCGAGTATGAGCGCTTGCGGCGTGCCGGTGCGACTGCGCGTGCGATGTTGATGGCGGCTGCCGCGAAACAATGGAATGTGCCGCCGTCTTCGCTCTCGACGGAGAACGGGTTTGTTGTCGGCAAGGCGAGCGGCAAACGTACGAACTACGGCTCGTTGGCGAGCGTGGCCGCGCAATTGCCCGCGCCGAAAGATGTCGCGTTGAAAGACCCGTCGCAGTTCAAATACATCGGCAAGCTGCAGAAGAAACGCGGCGCCGATCTGAAAGCGCGAGGGGCGTTTCCGTACAGTATCGACGTGTCGTTGCCGGGCATGCTGGTCGCGGTTGTCACGCGTGCGCCGGTGATCGATGCGCGCGTGCGGAGCGTGGATGCGAAAGCCGCGTTGGCGGTGCCGGGCGTACGACAGGTATTGCAGATTCCCGGCCGGCCCGATCTTCTCGGCGGGAATCAGGCTGGTGTTGCTGTGCTGGCTGATGATTATTGGTCGGCGCATCAAGGCCAGGCGGCGCTGAAGGTCGAGTGGGAAGATAGCCCACTGGAAACTTTCGACAGCAGTACGCTCGCTGCACGTCAGGCTGCGTGGCTCGATGATCCTGTCGCGCATGTCGTGCCGACGATTCAGACCGGCGACGCGAAGACTGCATGGCCGCATGGTGCGAAGGTGATCGAGGCGTCGTATTCGATGCCCTATAAGGCGCAAAACGCGCTTGAGCCGATCAATGTCACGGCCTGGGCGAGGGACGGGCGCATTGAGTATTGGGGCGGCTTGCAAGTGCCTTCTACGGTGCAGGAAGCGGCTGAGGTGATCGGTGGCATTCCCGCTGAGCGCGTCGTGCTGCATGAGCTTGTGTCGGGTGGCAGCTTTGGGTCGCGTGAATCGAAGTACTGGTTGTTCGAAGTGACGTGGCTTGCGTTGAAAGTCGGTAAGCCGGTCAAGCTGATGAATAGTCGCGAAGATGAAATGCGCGCGCTCTTTTATCACTCGGCAAGTTATCACCGTGCCAAAGCTGCGTTTGATGCGCATGGCAATCTCACAACGTTGCAGTTGCGCGCTGTGATGCCCGCTTCGCCGGAACAATGGGAGCCGGGGTATTTCGATCGTCCGGATCGGATGGACTACAGCACCACCGAAGCGATCAGCAAGTACGAGTTCGCTTACGATGCGCCGCATGTCGACATTGGTTGGGTGCGCCATGAGACCGGTGTGCCGACCGGCTGGTATCGTGCGGTGAGTTATATCCCGAACGTGTTCGCGGTGGAGTCTTTCATGGATGAGGCCGCGCATGCCGCGCAGCGCGATCCGATTGAGTTCCGGCTCGCGTATATGAAGGACCTGCGGCACAAGGCCGTGTTGCGCGAGGCGGCGGAGCGGGCCGGCTGGGGGAAAGCGTTGCCTGCGGGTACGGCGTTGGGTGTCGCGACGAATCAGGCGTATAGCAGCTATGTTGCGGTGGTGGCGCGGGTTGTGCGGAAGGGCGATGCGGTTGTGGTTGAGAAGCTGACCTGTGTGGCGGATTGCGGGCTGGCTGTGTCGCCGGGTGGGGTTGAAGAACAGTTGTATGGCGGGCTGATGTGGGGGCTAGGGCATGCGACGGCGGATCGCATCGATATTCGGCATGGGCAGGTGGAGCAGAAGAACTTCGATTCGTATCGCGTGATGCGGATGAGCGATATGCCGGAGGTTGATATTTTGATCGTGCAAGGGGATATGGCTAAGCCTGGCGGTGTTGGCGAGTTGTCGAGTCCTTCGGTGGCGCCGGCGGTGGCTAATGCGGTGTTCAGGTTGACGGGGAAGAGGGTTAGGGAGACGCCGTTTGAGCTTGATAAGGTGGCGGTGGAGGGGAAGGGTGGTGGCAAGGGGAGGGGGTGAGTGAGTGGGGACGGGGCGGTCTCGCCGGCCGTCCCGGGGCGCGGTGGCGTTGGGTCTTGGGGTTGAGTATTGGGAGTTTGCAAGTCGGCATTGGCGGTCGTTCGTAACGAAGCATGTCCTGCCGACGGCGATTGGCCGCTTTAGAGTGCCTCGTGGGACCGCTCGCGACCCGAAGCCAGCCAGATAGCATGCGAGCAACTCTGTCCGACTTAGGGCAAAAAGCGGACGCCCGTTTCCGTGAACGCACGGGGCGCTTTACAGACCGGTAGCGCTGCGCATTTCGCAGTGCCGGGGCCTTTAGTGATCGATTGATGAGTGCAGTCGCTTATAGCGATAAACCGTTTTATCCGTGCCGGCACCCATGGGAAGCCACAATAGCGCCATGTGATAGCTCATATGAGTCCACGTGGTAAGCAGAATGTCGCCATTGCTATCCAGCCTGACTGAACGGCCGGAAAAGGAATAGTTCGGGCCAAATTCGGATCGTGACGATTGCTCAGGAGCGATCCAACCAATAGTTCCCGCTTCGCAGGATACCTTGACCTGACTGTTGAATCGGGTTTTCAAGCTGCCTAGCTGGAAGGTGCCATAGTAAGTCGTGACCGTGTAGTTGCCGTCAGCATTCTTCTGGAAGACAGTTGCATCCGGCGCAATTCGACGACCGTTCGCATCTCTCCTATAGCCCGCACGCATCGCTTCTGCTGCTTCTATATTCTCCGCGTGGAATATTTCGTCGGCTAAAGGTAATACGTTCGGTCCGTAGCCTTCGACGATCTGACGCACCCTTCCTTCGTAAACTCCACTCAAGTCGGGGCATTCGGGTGATCGAACGGCCTTCGAATTGTCGGCAGCGTAGTCGCGTGGTTCCGGGGCAGATGCACACCCGCAACCCATTGCACACAAGAGAATGGACGCAATCGTCAGAGACATCGAACGAAACGCCATGCCTCCGGCGCGACTCGGCGTTTCCCGCATGGCCTTCGCTGGCATCCGGGCGCGATCGGCATTGCGTCGCCCCGAAAACAGATAGTCTTTCGTTCGCTCGAACGTCATGCATTCCCCGCCGTATGATTCGATTATCCGCAGATTTTAAACGGCAAGCCTCCAGCATCGGCCGAACTAGAACCGGGAGCAGACGATCGCTCGCCAACGGCGAGTGACCGCAGTTGGCCGAACCCGGAAGTTCGGCCCGCACTCGTCAGTCACCTGCCAACCTCGACACTAACTTCCCTTGTCGCCCCTCAAGGGTCAATCGTCAACGAATCATCCGATGTCCGCTTGCGATACACAGACGCCATTCGGCTCCCGGATCCATCTGGCGGTTCAGCCATTGGATCAATGCCGACGGCCGCGGCGACCCGGACCTCGGCCTTTGCCCACCGTCTATGCCCCGCAAACCGCTGACAGCCCGATCAATTACTTGCCTTCCGACCTGTTGCCGTCTCATCGTTTTGATGCTATATACGCCATGTCGGAAAAGGCAGACTTGGTTCGGTAAGCCCAAGTCCTTTCGGTAACGAAAGCTCTGGTCTTTGGCCTCGCGCGCAAGATCTCCACGACGAACATTTGACGCTGCACAGGCGTCTGAACGTTCGTCCGTGTGGATCTCAACCGAGAAACGCTCCGGTCGGACTTCGACACAGGAGTGTTTCATGCACACGCATCCTTCAGATATCTACGACGTTGTAGTTGCCGGGGCCGGTCCCGTCGGGCTGTTACTCGCCTGCGAGTTGCGCCTGTTTGACATCTCTGTGCTGGTGCTGGAGCAAGCCGAAAGCCCGCATTCGCCTCTGAAACGCCTTCCGTTCGGCATGCGCGGCCTCTCGGCGCTTTCCCTGGACGCGCTGTATCGCCGTGGACTGCTGGACGAGGTAGTCGCGGTGCAGCGTGAAAGCGATGCCGCAGGCACGAAAGCGAGCACCCCGCATTGGATGGGGGAGCAGCGCCGAGCGGCCGGCCACTTCGCCGGCATCCAGTTCTATCGCGACAATATCGACACCTCGAAGTGGCCGTATCGTCTGCCAAGCCCGGCCGGCACCAGCATGGCGGTCGCACTGGAATCACTAGAAACCGTCCTGGCCAACCGCGCCCTTGCGACGGGGGTTGATATCCGGCGCGGCTTAAGCGTCGACGCGATTCATGCTTCAGACAACGAGGTGAGTGTCCACGCGGGCGGCCAAGCTTTTGTCGGACAGTGGCTTGTCGGCTGCGATGGCGGTCGCAGCGCAATACGCAAGGCGGCGGCATTCGAATTCGTTGGCACCGATCCCGAATTCACCGGGTATTCCGTCGAAGTCGAATTGGCTGACCCCGAGGCACTTCGACCCGGCCGGCACTACACGCCGACCGGGATGTTCACCTACGCGCGGCCCGGCACCATTGCGATGGTGGAATTCGATGGCGGCGCCTTTCACCGAGTCCACCCAATTACGCTAGAGCACGTGCAAGCGGTGTTGCGCCGGGTGTCCGGCGCAGATATCACCCTGACCAGACTTCAGCTCGCTACCACCTGGACGGATCGCGCTTTCCAGACGACGACCTACCGCAAAGGGCGCGTGCTGCTAGCAGGCGATGCCGCACACATCCATTCTCCATTGGGCGGTCAAGGGCTAAATCTCGGGCTGGGAGACGCGATGAACCTGGGCTGGAAGCTGGCTTCGACTATCCGTGGCGACGCGCCGCCCGATCTCCTCGACAGCTATGAGCGAGAAAGGCATCCGGCAGCGGCAGACGTTCTCGACTGGTCGCGCGCGCAGGTTGCACTTATGCGCCCCACGCAAAGCACGCGCGCGCTAGCAGCCGTGATCCGGGATCTCATCGAGACCCGCGATGGCGCAACCTATTTCGCTGAGCGTATATGGGGCGTGTCGCTGCGCTACGACCTTGGAAACGATCATCCACTGGTGGGCCACAGTGCGCCCGATTTCGAGCTGATCGACGGAACCATGGTTGGAGCCCTTTTACGCGATGGCAAGGGCATCTTGCTGCAGTTCGACTCGAGCGCATCGCTGCAGGAGCTTGCAAGTCTTTGGCGAGAGAAGGTCAGATACGTCCCGACCGGTGCCAAGGAACAGTTGGGGCTGAGCGCTGTACTGTTGCGTCCTGACGGATTCGTCGCTTGGGTGAGTGAGGGCATTCCTTGCGCTGAGGCATTTGCCGAGGCCTTGACGCGATGGTTCGGCGAATCCAGAAAAATGATGCCCGATCCGCTTAATCGATAACGTCATCGGGATGGCCGCTTTATCTGAGACGTCAACCGCTCGGATGTCGCTTCCATTGTCCGAGCGGATGTCCCTTCATGGCCGAACACGGTCCTCTGGCCAACGCAGGCAATCGTCCCTCGTACGTCGTGGCCGAACTTCCCTTTTCGACCCACAGGGGACCATCAGATTTGCCGAAAGCTGCCGTTTACATAGCTTATAGGCTGCTCCGACGTATAAGATCGGTCGAGGCGAAAATGCAACACTCTGACTCGCTGCAGCGACTCAGAGTTGTTTTGGAGCGGGAATCCTCTTGAAAACAATCGTAAAGTGCTTCCTGTTAGCGCTGATCGCCCTGACGGCTTGCGTTCGTGGTGGAGTTGCGCTGGCAGAAACCCCACCTGACCAGTCCTTTTCTCCTGATCCAAAAATCCAGAAAATTGCGGAAGCCTACTCGCTAGACGCCGTCGACTTCTCCGCGAAACAGTTTGGAATAAAACTCGACTGGTCGGACGCGAGTATTGCAAATGTCGAAAAGGCCCTAGCGCAAATGAGTTCATCCTACGTCAGCACGAGTTCCAAGCCAACGGACGAACAAGTCATGTCATTTGCGAAAGCCTACGGAAGTTACGTCGGAGAGGTGTATCGCCGCAATCACGGTGGCGAATGGGGTATGGTCACCCTTGGCGGAAGCCGATTCCCGGGTCTGCGAACCACCTCAGGTTCCAGCTTCTGGCCATGGGGACGCGTATTCAATCGGATCACAAAGGGGACGGAGGACAACATCGCCGACTACTACGTGGCCCTATTGAAAAGGTAGCGGACGGCGCATCCAGTCAACTTGGCCTTGAAGGTGTCAACGATTCAGGCCACGACGTCGAACGTCCGCAACTGGCCGAACCCGGAACTTCGGCCCGTGCTCGTCAGTCACCTGTCAACCTCTATGCAAACTTCCCTTGTCGACCCTGAGTGGCCCATCACATCGGCCAATAGGGGTCGTTCAACAGGTGTTGTTAGCGGCACATTGTCGACGCGGGATGCTCCGTGGCGCATGAAGTGCTCCAAGAGGCTTGACCTTGAAGTTAGCTTAAAGCCTATGCTCGGCGGTGATGCCATTCCACCTTCGAGGCAAGAGCATGAAAAGCACTTCGCTGGCTTCCTCCGTCGACACCTCCCTACCGGCCACAGCCACGGCCGCTGCGACGGCCGAAACTGTTGTGATCAAGATCGGTAAGCACGATGTCCCCGTGGTAAAAGGCGGGCTGTACGACCGCTTCCGCTCCATGCCGCCGCTTTCCGTCATCGCCACCGAGTCGCCGGCCACCGACCTGAGCTGGTTCAAGGGGATCACCAAGGATAAGGTGGACATCGGCTTTGAAACCTGGTCGCCCAACTTCTATTACGAAAACAGCCGTGTAACGGCCGTCTTCACCGCCGACCTCGCACGGCTGCGGGAATTGATACCGCTCAAGGTTCTGGAACTGGTGCAGCCGCTGCAAGTATGGCCGGGCAGAGGCGTTGTTGCGTTGACCGCTTACGCGTACCACTACTGCGACAACGACAGCTACAACGAGATCGGCCTGTCCGTCGTCACCAACAAACCTGGTTCGTCGAACTGGGGGCCGTTCTCCTTGATGGGGCAGTCGGTTTCCAATGATTTGTGGGGCTATGTGCTGAAGCTGCCCGTCGATACCGAACTGGCACGGGTGCGCGGCGTGGTTGGCTACAACCTGCCCAAGTGGCTCACGCGCATCGACTACAGCGAGGGCGAGAACAACGTCGTCGTCAAGATCTTCGACAGCGAAACCCAGGCGCTGGACGTCACGCTTCAGACACGAAAGCTCGATGTTTCTTTCAGCAAGAAAACCGTGGTGACCAACAGCTTCACGAACATCGACCCGCAAGGGCGGTTGACCACCGGCTACACCATCTCTCGCCAGTCACGGCACGCCAGCACGTCCAGCGCGGACGCTGTGAAGCTGATGCTGACGGACGGCAGCCTCTCGCGCTTTATCGCGTCGCTGAAGCTGGGAAAGATGCTCAAGTACGAGTACGTGCCCGAGTTCCAGGCGGCGCTGTACGCACCCCAACTGCTCAAATTCGACGCCGGGCATTAACAGCAGTCGTTCAGAAACAGGGAAAGACGGTATGACTGAAGACAACACTCGCATGGCCGACCTGCTGATCCGGCAGCGCAACGCATTCCTCCACGACGGCCCGCCGGACCTGGCGTTGCGCAAGGCCCGGCTCGCCCGGCTACGTGCCGCCGTGCTTGCGCACCGCGAAGCAATCAAGGATGCGGTCAGCGCCGATTTCGGCAACCGTTCGCGCCATGAGACCGACATCATGGAGCTGTCCTGCGTCATCCAGGCCATCGACTATCTCTCCAGCCACTTGCGACGCTTCATGAAGCGCGAGCGCCGCCGCGTGCATTTCTTTTACCGCGCGGCGCGCGCCTATGTCGAATACCAGCCGCTGGGCGTCGTGGGCGTGATGGCGCCGTGGAACTACCCCGTCTCTCTCACACTGGTGCCGCTGGCAACGGCGTTAGCCGCAGGCAACCGCGCCATGCTCAAGCCTTCGGAGCTGACTCCGCGCACCAGCGAGGCGCTCCGACGTATGCTGGCCGAGGCTTTCGAGGAAGATGAGGTGGCCGTGGTGCTAGGCGGCCCAGAGGTCGGTGCCACCTTTAGTGCACTGCCATTTGACCACCTGCTGTTCACGGGCAGCACGCAGGTCGGTCGCAAGGTAATGCGCGCTGCCAGCGACAATCTGGTGCCCGTGACCCTGGAGCTGGGCGGCAAGAGTCCGGCCATCGTGGCGCGTGGCCACGTCAACGACCGCACCGTACAAAGCCTGGTGTACGGCAAGCTGTCTAACGCCGGCCAGACCTGCGTGGCGCCGGATTTCGCCCTGGTGCACAAGGAAGACCTGGAAGCTTTTATCGCCCAGTACACCGCCACGGTTCATCGCTTTTACCCGGATGGCCCCGCCAGCCGCGACTACACGACCATCGTCAGCGATCGCCACTACGACAGGCTGCGCGGGCTGGTCGACGACGCGCGCCGCAATGGCGCCCGCGTGATCGAGGTGGGAGAACGCCCTGCCCACATGCCCGGGCGCGAGCGCACCCTGGTGCCGACGCTCGTCGTCAATGCGGGTGATGAAACGCCCCTCATGCAGGAGGAGATCTTCGGCCCTATCCTGCCGGTGCGTACCTACGGCACCATCGACGAGGCCATCACCTATGTGAACGCACGGCCCCGCCCACTGGCGCTCTACTACTTCGGCGCCGAGGACCGCGATTGCGCCAGACTACTGGCGCACACCACATCCGGCAACGTAGGCATCAACAACACCTTGATTCACGTCGCGCAGGATGATTTGCCCTTTGGCGGCGTCGGCCCGAGCGGCATGGGGGCCTATCACGGCATCGAGGGTTTCCGTGCGATGAGCCACGCCAAGGGCGTCTTTGTGCAGGGCCGCTGGAACTTCCCCGGTCTGCTGCACGCGCCCTTCGGCCGGCTCGCCGACATGGCCATCTCGCTCACGTTGGGAAAAGCAGCCGGCCAACCCCGGTCTAAGCCGCCCCGGCCCCGGGCAGGCCATGACGGTTCCCCCGTCAGCCCGCGGTCCCACTTCTGAACAGGAGCGATGCAATGAGCAAGCAAAGCGGTAGTCCCGGGCGCATGCGCTGGATGATCTATGGCGCGAACGGCTACACCGGCGAGCTAATCGCGCGCGAAGCGGCGCGGCGGGGGCTCAAGCCCGTACTGGCGGGGCGCAGGCGCGAAAGCGTCGAGGAACTGGCGCGCACGCTGGGGCTGGAGGCACGTGCGTTCGGCCTCGATGACGTGGCGGCGCTGACCGGGCAAATCCAGGGCTATGCGCTAGTGCTGAACTGCGCCGGCCCGTTCTCGGCGACCGCAACGCCAATGATGGAAGCCTGCCTGCGCGCCGGCGCGCATTACCTGGACATCACCGGCGAGATCGCCGTATTCGAGCACGCGCAGTCGCTCGATGCCCGCGCACGGGACGCCGGTGTGGTGCTGTGCCCTGGCGTGGGCTTCGACGTTATCCCCACCGACTGCGTGGCCGCAGCGCTGAAAGCGGCGCTGCCGGATGCCACGCATCTCGCGCTGGGCTTTGACTCACGCTCGGGCTTCTCGCCCGGCACCGCCAAGACCTCCGTCGAGGGACTGGCCCAGGGCGGCAAGGTGCGCCGTGACGGGAAGATCGTCACCGTGCCGCTAGCCTACGAGGTGCGCCGCATCGACTTCGGCGATGGCGAGAAAGACGCGATGACCATCCCCTGGGGCGACGTATCCACCGCCTGGCACACGACTGGCATTCCTAACATCCAGGTGTTCATCCCAGGCTCGCCCCGCATGATCGCCAACGCCAGGCGTGCCAACTATATCCGGCCAGCGCTGGGGCTACCCTGGGTGCAAAAGCTGATCAAGGCGCGCATCGCCAGGACGGTGAAGGGCCCCAGCGAGGAAGCGCGTGCCCAGATGCCCACCTTCGTCTGGGGGGAAGTCACCAACGCACGCGGAGAGAAAAAGACGGCACGCATCCGCACCGCCAACGGCTATAGCCTGACCATCACCGGCTCGCTGGCCGTGGTCGAACACCTGACGGCGGCCCAGCCCGGCGGCGGCGCCTACACGCCGGCCAGGCTGGTCGGCGCCGATCTGGTGACGCGTCTACCGGGGTCGGGGCCGCTGCAGATGGTCTAGCTACTTTCAATGGTCAAATCGGCCCGCCTACCAGGCGCTGCCAACCATCCTTGCGATTGTCCACCGGCAAGCTATGCGCGGATGAATGCGAGCAGGTCGTCGTTGATCACGTCCGCGTTGGTCGTATGCATGCCGTGCGGGTAGCCGGGGTAGATCTTGAGTGTGCTGTGGACGAGCAGCTTGTCCTGAAGAAGCGCGGCGTTCTTGTAGGGAACAACCTGATCGTCGTCGCCTTGCATGACAAGTGTTGGTACCGTGATCGCTTTCAGATCCTCGGTCTGGTCGGTCTCCGAGAAAGCCTTGATGCCTTCGTAATGGGCCTTCGCACTGCCCATCATGCCCTGACGCCACCAGTTCTGGATGATGCCCTCTGAGAAGATCTGAACCCCATCCTGGGTCGTAACGAGGCCATGATTTCGACTCCTTGCTGGCTGCAGGTTGAAGTGACGATCGAGCGGCGGCTTGCACGGCGCGAAAAGTTTGGTGTCAGGCGAATCCGCTTGATCAGGACAACGTTTAAACCATAACTTTGAAGTGTGGTTCAAGATCAAGCGATAAGTGAGCTCACGCCACTTTACCTGGCCATTCTTTCCGGATCAGTTCCAGGCCCTCCAGATAGGTCGTCACCGCGAACTCGGGAAACCGGCGCTTGAACTTCGTGGAATCAAAAAGGTTGTCCTGCTCGTAGCGGGGCAGCAATTCCCTGAGCTCGCGCACCTGCTTCGAGAACAGCCCGGCAGTCGTTAGAGCCCACTTGCTGATAACCGAATAGCCAGGTTCGCGTCCAAAGACCTGGCTGGCCATTACGACGAACTCCTTGTACGTCGGCCGGTCGTCGCAGCATGGCAGATGCCAGGTCTGGCCAAAGGCATCGGGCGCATTGCCCAGGGTTGCCAGCGCCCGGCTCGCGTCAGGTGTCCAGATCAGCGTGCGCCGCGTATCGTCGCGCACGGGCACGCGCGGCTTCTTGCCGGCCTGGAGGTTTTCGATGATCAGCGCGTTCGTGAAACTCTGCGTTTTGCCTGGGCCATAGAATTCGGGCGCCCGGCCAATGAGCACCGGGATTTCGCCGCGGGCCATTTCTTGGAGCACCATCGTGGCCATCGCCGCACGTACCTTTCCCTTGCGACCCACCGGCGCGAAGGGCGCTTCCTCGGTCAGTAGCCGCGCGTCCTGCGGATACATGTAGGTGTTATCGAAATAGGCGAAGCTTGCGCCCGCCACGCGGCAGGCATCCAGGGCATTCTTCAGCATCGTGGGAAACTGCGCTTCCCATAGCGCCGTGTCTGGCGGCAGGCCGGCCGTGAAGTAGACGATGCTGCTTCCCTTGACCGCATCCAGGGTCTGCTTCGCATCAAGAAGGTTGGCGGACACCAGCGTGTCGGTGTCGTTGACCTTGCGTGGATGGCGGCTGACGAGCCGCACGTCGCTGGTGTATTTGAGCTGTAGCTCCCGCGCCAGTTCTACGGCGATCTGACCGTTCGCCCCCAATATCGTCTGCATGCTGTCCACCCTTATGAAATTGCACCTGATCGTGCGATGGACTCAAAGGTTAACTTTGAAGTGATGTTTAATGTCAAACTCTGCGGGCACCCGGAGCACTTCGATCATGAAGATTGGAGAACTGGCAGGGCGCCATCCAGTTTTGTCCTAGTCCTCCTTATCCGTTCGGCTAAATCAAACATTTAGCCTACAAGGTTGAAGGCAACGCGTGTTGCCTGCCTTATAATTACCAAGTCGTCGGGATACACCCGGTGACCAGGTTTAGCAGCCTGTAGTCGAAAACCGCACACCCGCTCACGCGGGGCGTGCGTCTACCTCTGCACGTCTATATTTCAATGGGCGGGCCGTGGTGGGGAGCCGCAAGGCTCGCCGGTTTGTTTTCGACCCGGTCTGCTAACCCGCTTCGTGCCCGCTCACCCTTTTCCAAGCGAGTGTCGGGCGATCCAGGAAGAAACAGGGAGATCGCACCATGAGCAAATCCACAAAAAACCAACCGGCTTCACGTCCGCCTGTCGACGCACTCCAGTACGAAAAACTTGCGCTGTCGGCATTCGATTTATGTAACCGGCATCTGGATCAACTGAATACCTTGATCACACTTGCGTCCTCAATATGTAGGAATCCTCCCATTACACTTGAAGAAAGACGACGTCGTCAGACGCTTCTTGAATTGCTGGTGGACACGTCTGAGCGATATCAGCAGGAACTCGAATGCGACCGCGAGTTGTATGAGGTGATTGCGCTAGACGCGAAGGGCGTTCCACAAAGCCGTATCACCGCACGCAATGCAGCAAACCTGCTTGCGGAGGAACTATTGCAGCGAACAGGAGAATTCCCAACGACTGTAACGGCGCCACAGCGCAAAAGGTCGTCCTCGGAAAACACCACGGCGTTGAGCGTCGAGGACAACGCACAACAGTCGGTTTCCGCACCCGCCTAGGCGATCAAGAGAGACAGGCAGGTGGTAAGGGCACATATCAGAATCGTTCCGCAACTCATGCACTGAGATGGTTTTGGCCCACCTCAGTGCAGCCGGAAGCGATCAATCGTACCGCTCGACTGGATCGTGCAACCGTCTGGTCAACGGGCAGCGGCATGAACTGGCACGTGGATAAGGCGACGCTTTTGCTGGCGGTCATCGCGTGTGCCGGTACCGCGTCGCCTCAAAAACCGTTGCCGATTCGGGCTGTGGACCGTCTTCGACGTTTCATTAAAGATCGCCCAACGCGCGCCGTTAAACGATGCATTCGGCTGGAATCGGAGATGCGTCAATGACGATCAGCGGTCCTGTGTACGCCTCTCTCGCAGAGGCATACGACGAGTGCGAACGCACCGTTCTCGCCGGGCCATTGAATGGCGAATGGGCGAACTCGGGCCGCCGACGTTGGAACGCGTTCGGCCATGAGCGGCCGTTCGACGGTGGGACCGAAATCGGCAAGGATCCGGCAATTGAGCAAAGGCGCGGGAAAATATGATCAGACTCGGGGACATTTTCGGCAGCAAACGGCGGCAAGCGGCGATCGATGAAAAGCGCCTCGCGTTCTACATGGGGTATGCATTCAGCCATGCGATTCAAGTGCAGCATCTTCTCGCGCCAGGCGAGCTGACTGTCCCGTACGTCGTCTACTGGGATAAAGAAACTCCCGTACCAGTTCCATATCCCGCCGCGACGCAACACGAATCAGTTGCGAACGCGCAGTCAGCCCGAGAACAGGCCACCTCGGGCTCGGGATGGTCGTCTGGGCGAGAGGGAGCCATCACTCAGAGTAACGGCGCGAAGATGGATGTTCTCGTGATCGAGGGATGGGTACCAGGGCTGGACGTCCCGCTCGAAGTGTTCGTGTACTACAGAAAGGACCCGTTCAGGCTGATTCAGGGATTCTTGTGGAAAGCCCATGCGCAGGTGCGCAAAGATGGCCCATCCTTCATGGCGGAATTCAAGCGCGGCATTCTGGCGCAATCTTTTGGCCAGCAGTGCATGGAAACCATCGATAACGCGGAACGCGTCCAGTTCGTGAGTTGATAGTCGAATCTTCTTTTAGGTAACCCGTTGATGATCTTCTATCCTATTACGTCACGACGCAACGCCTTCACCGAAGGCATGCTGAGATTCCTGCTTGAGACGAAGTACGAGAGCTCCAGGCCGATGGGAAACGTGGCCCAATCCAATTTGGGGACGGTCATCAAGACGTGGCTGGTTGGTCTTGGAATCACAGTCGCACCTGTCGTGCCCCGGTGCATTGACTGGTTGGGTAGAGCCATTGATACAGACGAGAAATTTGGAGCAAGCCAGGACCTCTACCGCTGTCAATTGCATTGGGCGAAGGGAATCGCCGACTGGATGGACACGGGTTGGGAAAGCGGCGAGTGGGAGCGAGCGCGGGTTTTCGAAGAGGCGGCATGGCGCTATGAGAAACGTCCGTGGCCGATGAACGAAATTATCAAATATGGCCTCGACGACTACATGGCGTTCGCGTTCCAGGCCGGCGACGATTCGTCACCCGACGGTTTGGAAGCGTACGAGAATGGTATTCAGATGTATGAACACTGGGTTAGTAACAAACCTCCGTCGATGTCGCACTCTCGCACCGCTGGAAGTAATTCAAAAGGCTTACGACGATATGCCGAACGTGCAGAGACCGGATTGGCTTGTGGGTTGAGTGATCGACCACAAAGGTACGCTCGACACGCCCGCCCACGTCGTCGACAATTGATTTCCATTTCGCCGACAGTATCGTTCCCATGCTGAGAAAAAGAGCACTCACCTTTCTGTGCCTCGCTTTATTCGCGGGCAGCGCATCAGCTTCAGAGCAGTCACCGAGGCCGCCAGGACCGGTAATGATGGTCCATTTCGATTACTACCCTAAGGACTTGCCGCGAATTCACGTTCTGGAGCATCGGCTAGAAAGCGCGATCAAGCATGCGGGTGTCGGTGAACTCGGTGAGACCGAATTACACGTGGATGGCAACGACGGTTATTTGTATATGTACGGCCCAGATTCGGATCGACTGTATGTGGTGGCAAGCCCGATCCTGAAGTCGTCCAGACTATTGACGGACGCTGAAGTCACGAAGTGGTACGGTCCCCGCACGGAAACCTTCGCGTTACACCGAGGCGGCGCGCGATAACGGCGCGACTGTCGAACTCGCCAGTAGCGCGCGAGTGAGGTTTGCGTCGAACGGGCTCGGCCGTTTCCTGCCTGCGGATTGGACCCGAAGAAGTCTGCTGTTCCAGACACAAGACACGATCAGTTTCAGCATCGCGCGGAAAGCGGTGCCGTCGGTCAGTTGCAGTTCGTACGTGCATTGGGCGCGCGTGCCATCGCCTCGCGCATCCGGATTAATGATGGATCAACTGAAGCGTCGATCTGCTTTCGCTAAGCCAGACGATAAGTTCATTAGCCCGCATGGCCTTCGCAAACAACCAACCCTGCCCATACTGCACACCTCTGTGCACCAGATATTCGACCTGGACTTCGCGCTCGACGCCTTCGGCCACGATTTCAACCCCCAGTTCGTGTGCCATCTCGATGATATGCGGCGCGACGACGCTCGATGCCGCGTCTTGTGCAATGGTGTCGATAAATGACTTGTCGATTTTCAGGACATCGATCGTAAAGGTTTGAAGATACGACAGGCTGGAATAGCCCGTTCCAAAGTCATCGATATAGACAGGGTGGCCGGCGTCCCTGAATGCGGCTATGGTTTGCCGCGTTGCGTCGGCATCCATGAAGCTTCGCTCTGTTGCTTCGATTCTGACCTGAGCGGGTCGAATACCCGTCCCCTGCAGCCGCGCTGTAAGAACGCTCAGGAAGCGCCGCGTCCGCAAATCGTCGCTGCTCACATTGAGTGACACGTAGAACGAGGGACATGAGCGCAAGAGCTTCGACAACTCGTCAATCGTCTTGTCCAGTACGAGGTCAGTCAACTGCTGAATAAGACCGTTTTGCTCCGCGACCGCGACGAAGATTTCCGGCGAGATGTTGCGTCCGTTCAGGTTCCACCTGACCAGCGCCTCTACGCCAACGCATTCGCCGCTCGCGAGGCGGATGATCGGCTGGAACACCACATCGAGTTTCTTGCGTGCTATCGCCCATGCGAGCGTCGCCGGGAAGGAGAGTTGCCGCGAGATTCGCCTGAACGCAATCCAGCCGAGCACAGCGCCGACAATGAGACCAATCGAAAGCCACATCACGAGCAACCCACGCCAGTGACCCACGAGGCTGCTGCGAGGAGACTTGACTACCACCCCGAGCGGCCGGCTTGACGAACGGGCGACAGCGTAGTGCCATTGTTCATCGCTCACATTCCCAGCCAGCTTCCATGCGTTGAGCATATCGTCGGCGTCCGCACCAGGCGACGAAGCAAGGATTGTGTTTGTCTCGACATTGATCGCCGCGACCGGTCTTCCAGCGGGGTCGATAATATCGACGTAGGACTGGGGGTCGATCGAGACGTAATTTCCATTGCGACCAATCTGAATATCCTGGCGCTCGTCGCTGAGGGGGTTTCGCTGCCTGTACCAGAACAGATAGCCGTCCTTGCTCCGCCAATCGGGCGGGGGCGTCGTCAGATGTTGTGCCCGAACGTCGCCTAGAAGCGGTGAGCATAGATATTGTCCGTCACTGTAAGCACCTGCGTCCTGTACGTACCGGTAATTGAAAACCACGCGGGCAAACTGCGCGACCTTGGCGGGAGAGCAGAGACCGCCGGGGAGCGCTTCCATGTCGGCAATAGCGGCGAATGCCTGGTAGGTGACAAGCTCCGCGCGCATCACGGCTTTCGCGGCGAACTGCTGCAGATCTTCCTGCTCGCGACGTTCTGCATCCTCGTCAGCGATATAGATGCTGGTCAGTACTGGGGCGACCGTAACTATGCAGCCCAGCGCGATAGAAGCAGAAATAAGCGACAGCCGCTTGATCATCTCGCAAGTCTCGTCGTGAATGACCGCAAGGGAGGCTTCGCGCCACAGGTGCGGGATGCTCGGAGTCGAACGTATGGCTTTACGATGTCAGCATCAAGGATAGTATCTGGCGCTATTTTTTCAATGTGCCCGATTTATGCGTCCTCTATTAGCCGATCTCTCCCTCATCATTTCCAGGCGCGCTAATGGGGGCCCAGAAAGCAAAAACCCGCCTTCTGGGCGGGTTGTGAATGTGTATCGTCAACTCAATAGATATTCCGCCGAGACTGTCGCGGCGGTAATAATCGAGTCGATGTGGGATCGGTTTAAGTGCCAAAGCATAACGCGGCACACGGAACGAGACAAGCACCGGTCGCTGTGACAATGAGCTGTCTTACCCAGACTGCGAAGGTTGCGTGGGTATCTGCGTGATCGTTCGGGGGAAAAGGCATAGAGGTATTTTCACATGCATGTTTTGATTGCTGCATACGTGGCCCGCGTAATCGACGATCTCGCCCTGCGTAGTCGGCTCGTCGGTCACCGAGCGGGTCGCGGGTTCTGTTGTACAAGCGGTCAACAGCACTAAAAATTGGAAAGCAATGACAACGCGCTTCATGTTATGGACCTAGGATGACCACTGAACCAACCGGGCATGTGAATCAGAACAGCGCAGTCACTCTTTACCAGGCTCCGGCGTCGGACCTCTAAGAGACACGCGCGCGTTGTCACCCTGGGCGTCGCCATGTGCGAGCTCGTCGTACTTATCCTTCGATATTCCGCGCTCGGCGTAGATAAAGGCAGCGACTTGCCACATCGCCTGGTCTGACTGCGTCTTCCCGAACGATGGCATAGCCGTCATGTTCACCCCATGCTTGATCGTCCAAAACATCAGCGCCGGCTTATTCCTACGGCTGGCAGACAAGAGCGAGGGCGCGGCGGGTTGAATACCTTGTCCGGTGGCACTCAGTGGCCGGTCGGGCGCACCGTGGCAGAGGGCACAGGTGGAGTCGTACATCCGCGCACCTGAACGAATGTTTTCAAACGACAGCAGGTCGCCAGGCGCGACGTCAGATCCGGCGTGCCGGTGCAACGAGGCTTCATACGTTCCATGCAACAGCTTCGCTACGAGCGGGTTGTCTTTAGAACTTGCCGAGACGTCATACACGCCGGAATACATAAAGGCCAAACCTGCGGCGACAAGCAAAAGGAACAACGCAGCAACGGTTGCGACAATCGTCGCAATTCTGGAACGAAGGGACAGCATGATGGGCGCGCCGTGTAGGGTTGGTGAACTCCTATTCTCCGTGGCCCTGCTTACCGAACAGCGACGCGCAGATTACCGATTTGTTATCTGACATGGCCGAGCAGGCCGCCTCGGTCCAGGCCGGACCTGAGTGGGCCAGGCGCAGTCATTCGACACCTCGGCCTGAATCGTCGACAATCAGCCGATCTGACAATCCAATTTTCATCAATGTCGATCGACGTTCCGGGAACCGAAGGTTATGCCGAGTATGCCGCGGCCTTGGCTAATGATTGGCACAAGATTTCGTTCCGAGACCACCACCAGCCCGTTCTGCATTTGATACCAACGGCGCCTTCGCGCATTCTCGACGTGGGTGCCGGCATGGGCCGCGACGCTGCCGCATTGGCATCGATGGGGCACGCGGTGGTAGCGGTTGAGCCCGTCGACGAATTGCGGGCTGCTGCGATCAACTTCTATCCGGCTTCCAGCGTCGTCTGGCTCGACGACAGCCTTCCAGAACTTCGCCTCGTCCGGGAGAGGGCGAACACCTTCAACGTTGTCATGATTACTGCGGTATGGATGCATCTCGACGAAGCGCAGCGTCGACGAGGCATGGGCACCCTGTCTGAGCTGCTAGACGACGGCGGCCTCCTCATCATGTCGTTGCGTCATGGGCCGGTCCCGGCGCGGCGGCGCATGTTTGACGTCTCCGCCGCTGACACGATCAGGCTTGCCGAGGCCCATCGTCTGCAACTTCTGCTCAATGTTTGCAGCGACTCAGCTCAGCAAGCAAACAGGAACATGGGAGTCATCTGGACTCGGCTTGCTTTCCGGAAGTGAGGATCTGTGTGGCGGCGACCGCGTTTGGCGACTCCCGCCCGGCAATTTCCGTGGCATCGACCACCCGATTGCGACCGCATGCCTTCGCCCGGTATAAGGCTGTGTCTGCGAGCCCCAGCAATGCGGACGCCGACTCTGGCTGATGTGGGAACGTGCTCGCCAGGCCGACCGAGACGGTGACGGGTGCCCCGCTCGGGGATGCCGACCGGATCCCGCGTTTCTCGACGGCGGCTCTCAACGATTCCGCGACGCGCAGTGCCGCCGCCTTATCGCACGCCGGGAGAACCACCACGAATTCTTCGCCGCCATAGCGCGCGACGAAATCGCTCTGCCGCCGCAGCGTGCTCGAGAGCGCGCCTGCGACTTCCTTCAGGCAGTCGTCGCCCGCCATATGTCCAAACGTATCGTTGTACTGCTTGAAGTGGTCGACATCGAGCAGCAATACGCAAAACGGCTGGTTGCTGGCGGAAGCTCCGGCAAAGTCGCGCGCGAACCGGTCGTTGAAATAGGCGCGGTTGAAAACGCCCGTCAGGCCGTCGCGGGCCGACGTCTCAACGAGCTTCCGGTGGGTCTCGGACAACCGCCGGTAGAGGCCCGTCGTCTCGTAGATGAGCATGCCGAGCACGGCGCTCGATGACACCATCGAGGCGACGCGCGCCGCGTACCACCCGACGCTGTATCGCGCGCCCGCGGAGAGGGTGAGCGTCACATCGATGAGCGCGCTGAGGAGCGCGATGGCGAGCCACAAGTCCATCAACGAGCGCAGGCGGGTCGTCGACACATGCAGTCCCAGCGCCGCGAGGCAGAGCGCTCCGACAACGATCCCAGCGGGGCTGTCGGACAACTGGGCGTACGAACCCGATGTCGCGACAACAGGCGGGAGGTGCGAGTGTCCGGCGGTGGCGAGGATGCACAGGCCGACCGCCACAGCCGCGGCACCGATTGCGACGGCTCTGCCGCGAGCGCGGTGCGTCAAGCTCGGCGGAACGGACCGGGCGAACAGCGATGCCGTCACCAACGCGGGGAAGCCGCCGTGCCAGAACACCCAGATCCATACCGCTGTCTGCGGTCCCGCGCCTAGCAGGCCGGTAGGCGAAAACACGCCCGGAAAGACGAGCAGCTGGATGGCGGCGATGACGCTGGTAAACGCGTAGGCGCCGCTCAGAGCCGCGAACAGAAGCCTGCCCGAGACGGCGTACTGCGTCCACAGCAGCAGCGCTGTCAGGCCTTCGGTCAACGTAACCCACGTAATGAACACCGGAAAAAACGGCGCAACCACCAAGCCCGGATCTTTGGCGTGTGGCCAGACCAGCGCGGCGGCGGCAATCGCAAGCGCCGCGACAATCGCGGCCATGACACGATGCCGGGGCGTGGACGGCAGGTGGATAAGCGTTGTTTGCATGGAAGAAGGAGGCGCAGCTGCGGCAGACGCCACTATAAACCTTGCCGCAGAGTGGGAGCCTCTGTTTTACGGCGGCCGGCGGAGTTTCTTTAGCGCTGGAAGTACTGCACGCCGCTTCGGTGCAACTGGCCCGACAGCCTTAAGCGCGAATTCGTCGTCCTAGGCGAAGAGTTGCATGGGTGCAGTGCGATCAGGCTGACGAAATTCCGGGTTCGGCCAACTGCGGACGTTGCCCACGGGTGTCTGGATTGCTAACAATCGACGCCGTGAAGCGATGCTTACCGGCTGCTCATAAGCCGCTTCACGTCAATTGAGTCTGGGCCGCCCCAAGCGTAAGTCACATGCCAGTTAATAAACAGCAGGATGTTTTTTGTTGCGGGGTCGTAGATTTCCTGAAGGCTTTTCACCTTGAACACCACACCTTTGTAGCTGACTAGGTGGCACACAAGGTCTGCGACATACCCGTCATCCAGATGAGGTTATGCCCGGTCACGGCGCTGCCGGGTCGATGGAGGATATCAATGATGCTGATTCAGAAGTTGGAGCAAGGGCGGCCCAATCAAGAGCAAAGCTATGCACCCTATGACGCACCACAAAAATAGCGTGTGAATTCGCGTGATAAATCCAGACCGTTGAAGCACGCCCGGATTCCGGCGCACGATGCGATTGACGAGCACGCCGCTAAGTCCCGTCAGCAAGCCAAAAATCAAGATTTCGGCGACTCTGTGGTGAGCAAGGGAAATCAGGACGCCGAGGATACCGATGGCCTGCAAAATATAAAGGCTGAATCCCATTTTGCTTAGCGTTCTTGTCATCCTTTTTCCTTGTTTTAGATTAATCCGTTCCACCGCTTGCTCGGATATCGACAGCTACCACGCATTCTTTTATCCCGGCCGAAGGAAATGTGCGCGGAAGCGACGCACCGAATCATTCAAATCGCTTCGCATGGCACGAACTGCGATTTCAATTCGATTGAGGTAATGGAGGCGCGCAGCCGCGAGAAAAGCCGCAAGGACACGCGGCGAGTGATCTGCGCTGTTCTGTTAGAGCGCCGACGAGCTTTCCAAACTTCTACATCTGCCGCGTCGAGCTGCCGCCCCTCTGCTTAGCCTTGTGCGCATACATGCCGACATCGCTTTCGACAAGCAGGTCGATGACCGATTGATGCCGCTCCGGATCGAACTGTGCTTGTCCGACGCTAAAGCGGATTTCGTAGCCGCGTGTCAATCCAGCGTTGGCCTCCGCGAGCGTGTCGCGCAGGCGTTTGAGCACGCGATGTGTCTCTTCATCGTTGGCATCGGTGAGAAGCGCGACGAATTCGTCACCGCCGAGACGACCGATTACATCGCTGTCGCGGAGCGCGGCACGTAGAGCATCGGCGAACGTCACTAGCGCGCGATCGCCTTCGGCGTGCCCATACGTGTCGTTGATCTGCTTGAAGCTATCGAGGTCAAAGAACAGCAGCGACGCGTGCCGGCCGAGGCGCTTGCAGACGTGCAGCGTTTGTTGCGCGAGCGCTTCGAAGCCGCGCCGGTTTACCAGTAGCGTGAGGTCGTCGATGGTGGCGAGTTCGATCGCGCAATCTCCCGTTCCACGATCTGCGCCAGATCCCGCAAGAGTCCGCGCTCTTCGCTGCCGAATTCTCGCGGGTGCGTATCGATCACACAGAGCGTGCCGAGTTTGCTACCGTTCGGTGCAGTCAGCGGCTGCCCGGCATAGAAGCGTATGCCGGGCGCGCCTGTGACGAGCGGATTGTCATAAAAGCGCGCATCGTTGCGTGCATCAGGAATCACCAGGACGTCATCGTGCAAAATGGCGTGCCCGCAAAAGGAGATGTCGCGCGACGTCTCCGCGACGTTTAAGCCGATACATGACTTGAACCACTGTCGGTTCTCATCGATGAGACTTACAAGCGCGATCGGCGCTTTGAACAGGCGACGTGCGACTCGCGTCAGCCGGTCAAATCGTTCCTCACTGGGCGTGTCTAGCAGTCGCAACGCGCGCAGCGTGGCGAGGCGCGCAGGTTCGTTGTTGGGAATGGGCGCGGCAAGCATAACAGTGTCTCGGTTCTAACAGCCTTTTGAATTTGGGTCCCGCATAAACAGGGTTTGAGCGACAGGCGTTAAGGATATCGTGTTCATGATCTTTGACATTGGGTGCGATGCGCGGAATGAACGAAATACAGAAATCCCTGTACACGAATCTCAGTTGCGTACTATGACGTGACTGCGGTCCGAAAGCGAGTAGCAGTTATCTGTCAAAATATGCGTATCAGATCGCGCCGTCGTATTCGGGTAGCCGACTATGCCGGGGAGAGGGGGTGATCAACCTGCCGATGGCGCGACGCCTGCCCACGCTCCGCCGTCGGTATTGAAGCCGACGGCCTGAACGTCCTTCTTGGCCATCGACGGCAACAAGTTCAAGGCCGTCAACAATCGCGATCGCGACTTTACGAGCGCGAAGGTCAAGGCGCGCCTGCAGCAGGTCGATGAGAGCATCGCGCGATATCTTTGCGCGATGAAGACGGCAGATCGGGCTAAATCCGATGTTGCCGAGGCGAATACGAGTCGGATCAGCGACAAGATCAGCAAGGTCAGGCAGCGGATGCAGGACCTCAAAGCGATGGAGCAGGGATTGCGCGAGTCGCCAGGTGAGTTGCTGGCGGAAGTCGACATATGTCGAACTCCTGAACACTCCCGCTTGCCCTGATTCAGAATCGGCCGGCTCGGAAGTCGGCGAACGCTTGCTTGATTTCCGCCTGCGTGTTCATGACGAAGGGGCCTCCAAACGCGATCGGCTCATGCAAAGGCTGCCCGGCGAAAAGAAGAAAGCGGCCGGCGTTGCCCCGCGCCGTTATGGTAATTTCCGACAATCCCGGCTCCTCCGATCGCGTTAACCAGCCAAGCTGGCTGGTCTCCAAAAGGTCACCGGCGGCCCCGATCTCGACCGCACCTTCGAGGACGTAGACAAAAGCATTGTCGGTCGCCGCAAGCGAGTGCTGAAACCCGCCGCCGTTTTCGACCCGCACCTCGAGCATCGTGACAGAATGGTGGTTGAGCGTGGTCGAGACCCTATCGGCGTACGCGCCGGAAAAGATCCTGACCTCAACGCCGTCCTCACTCCACACTGGCAAGCCGGAAGCCACCAGATCCTGATACCGCGGAACGGCCATCTTCTCGGCCGCAGGTAAATTCACCCAGAGCTGCAGGGTATGAGCACTTGTCCCGGCCGGAGGGTTTTCCTCGTGCTGGATGCCTCGGCCGGCGGTCATCCACTGGGCATCGCCGGCACGGATGACCCCCTTATATCCGGCGCTGTCTCGATGCTCAATCGCCCCCTCAATGACGAACGTAACCGTCTCGATGCCGCGATGTGGGTGAAAAGGGAACACCCCTTCGGACGTCCAATCCTCGGCCATCAGGACGAACGGATCGGCGAATACGGCGTCCGGTGCGTCGATCAGACGGCGAGCGCGATGTCCGGCTCCTTGTCCCGATACGAACTGGGGGTCGTCGATGCGGGCTATTTTTCGAACAAACATCGGTTTTGGGGTGTTCATTCTGCATTCCTCTGAAACGGCGACCAATTCGCGAACTCACAATGCACGCGGCTCGAGTTCTCCTTAGCGAACGATCCGGCGGACGAAGTGCAATTCAACAGCGGACAGAGGGCCACCGAGCTGTTGCATCGCACCGCCGTCCGCAAGAGAGCCGAGGTCGAGCGCGACCAGACCCGTCGAATTGATAAGTTCGACCACAAGCGCCTTGGCATCGCGATCGTCGCCCGACACGAACAGTACGGTCTTCCGCTTCTGTGGCGAGAAATCCTGTATCCAGGCCATCGGCATATTGCTGATTGACTTCACCAGCCTGGCCCCAGGCGCCATTGCGGCGACTATCTCGCTCGACGTGCGGCCCCCCAGCGCGGCAACCGATTTCGCTACGCCGGCAGCGCTGATGTCCGGTTGCTCGCCCATGTGGGGGTTCGTCCCGTCGACGAGTATGCGGCCGCTCCAGTCGATATCCTTGAGCGCGTCCGGCGCGTCCGCCCAATTCGTGGCGAGGATCACCACATCGCATTCCGCAGCGTCCTGCCTGGATCCTGCGCTGGCGGCCGGACCAAGTTCGCTGACGATTTCGGCCAAAGCCTCCGGCCCGCGCGAACTGGACAGGACGATCTCATGGCCCGCACCGATCAAGTGACGACCGATGGTCGTAGCCATGCGACCGGCGCCGATGAACCCAACTTTCATGACCGTTTCTCCGAGATCAACCGACGACTCAAGCAACTGCGGCCGACGCAATCACCTCGCCGAACGCCTCCACCGCCGTCTCGCCTGACATTCCAGCGCGCGCCGATCCGGCGAGTACGATTTCCAGATCTGTAATTCCGATGAACCCCAGCACCTGACGGAGGTAGCTGCTGGCGTGATCGTAGCCTTCGATCGGAGAGCCAGGACTGAAATCACCCCCGCTCGCAAGAATGACGGTGGCCTTCTTGCCGGTTAGCTGCCCGACATTGTCGACCACCGTGACGCCGACCCGGACGATATGGTCGATGTAGGCTTTCAGCACCGCCGGGATAGTGAAGTTGTACATCGGTGTGCCGATGACGATGCGATCGGCTGCCTGCAGCTCGGCGACCAGATCGTTGGATATCTTGATGGCGGCAGCGCTCTCCGGCGAATGTTGCTCCGGGGATGTAAACGCGCCGCCAATCCACGGCAGATCGACAAACGGCAGATTGGTCTTGATCAGATCGCGTTCAATGACTTTACCGCCGGGGTGTGCGACCAGCCATTTCTCAACGAATACCGCCGAGAGCTTGCGGGAGGTCGAGTGTTCGTGGCGAGGGCTTGCCTGTATCGCGAGAAGTGTCGGCATTTCGGTCTGTTTCCTATCAGCTTTGAAGCGTCGCCCAAGTGGGCTCGCGTGATATGGAAGATAGTTAAAGTGAATCATCTTGAAAACTGACGAAATATCGCTTCAATCCATCTAATGAGTAGATGCCATGCTCGACACGGTTTCATCAGCTAACTTCGCACCTTCTGATTTCGGGGCTCAGTTGGGGCCACAGGCCCGTGAACTTGGTCGCTGAAGACGTGGCTGTCGGTCGTCTGGTCGAGCTCTGCCGCCGAGCACGGCACCTCCGCCCTCTTATATTTGTCCTCTCGCGCACGCGCGGCATGCGGAGGGGCGATCCGCGGCTGATCTACCGGTCTATCCTGACCCGATGGCCGGAGATGGACAGCGCTACGCCGGCCCGGATGCGTCCATCTCCGAGGCCCGCGCCAAGGCTTGGGTGTCGACGTACTCCCGGATGTTCGTTATCTTGCCGTTTCGAACGGTGATGGCGAAGACAAAGTCGTCCTTGAACGGCTTTTCGGTAGCCTTGATTTTCCCTATCGCGACGCCAAGGACCATTACCCGTCCTCCCTGCGCTACGAATTCAGGAGGCTCTGGAGATGTCATTTCCACCTCTTGGGATGCCTTCTGAAGCACATCCGCCACTCCCGTGTGCCCGCGGTGCGTGCCGGCCAGCGGCCAGTTTTCGCCCGGAATGATCCACTCAATATCTTCGGCACACAACGCCAGCAGAGCTTGCTTATCGCCGCGGCCGATAGCTCCAAAGAAACCCTTCACAATCTGGACATCGTCTTCAGTACTCACGATAACTTCTCCATTCTGTTGATTTCCATTGAGGTCCAACCGGCCTTTGTATCGAATTTGACTGGGTCGAAGCTGTGCCGGGTTTGGCACGCCCTACGGGCTCCGAAATATTGAAAGGAGCGCCATAGAGCGAAGCCACGTCAGATTTGCGCCAGGCCGCCGTCAACGGCGACCTCGCTGGCGGTCATGAAGCTGCTGTCCGGCGACGCGAGAAAGGCGGCCGCCGCTGCGATCTCAGCCGGCTCGGCCATACGCAGGAGCGGAGTCATCGCACCGTAGGCCTTCTGACCTTCCTCGCCCAGCGCTTCCTTCGCGAGTTCGGTCGCCGTCGCGCCGGGCGAGAGCACATTTACCCGGATGCCAGTGCCCTTCAGGTCCTGCGCCCATGTCCGCGCAAGGTTGCGCACCGCTGCCTTGCTCGCGCTGTAGGCAGTGAATCCCGGGGCGCCCGTGGTCCCGGCGCTTGATCCGGTCAGGATGATCGAACCGCCCGCGCTCATCAGCGGCAGCGCCTTCTGGACCGTAAAGATCGTACCCTTCACATTGGTGTCGAAGGTCTCGTCAATGTGCTCGGCGGTGATCTGCCCGAGCGGAAGCGGGCTTCCCGCTCCGGCGTTGGCGAAGACGATGTCGAGGGTGCCGCGCTCGGCCTTCACCGCCGCGTAGAGCCGGTCGAGGTCGGCCTCATCGGAAACCGAACCCTTCACCGCGCGGGCATTGGGCCCGAGGTGGGCCACGGCGGTGTCGAGCGCTTCCTGCCGGCGGCCGACGATGAAGACGAACGCGCCTTCTTCGATGAAACGCTTTGCTGCGGCAAAACCGATGCCGGTAGCGCCACCGGTAAAATGACGACGCCCCCTGAAATCTGCGACACCGGCTGCGGGCTCAACGCCACGCTTCGCATCATCTCGGGCAAGTGGAAACCGCTGATCCTGTTTTTCCTACGCGGCGGCCCAAAGCGCTATGGCCAACTCAAGCGCTTGATTCCGGACGTCAGCGACAAGGTGCTGATCCAGCAATTGAAGGATCTGGAAGCCGATCGCGTGCTGGCGCGCAAGGACTACGGAGAGGTGCCGCCTCGCGTGGATTACGCGCTGACTCCGCTTGGTCGCAGCCTGGCCGAGGCGATCATCCCACTGTGCACTTGGGGAACCGAACACGCGGCGGAAATGGCAAGCATCTTCGCCGCGCGTGATGCCTTGCCCTAGCGGGGGCTCAATCAGCCGATCGCTGAGCCTCGTTGTCTTCCAGTCCCTGAAGACACACTGCCGCCGCGCGCTGCCCATCGGCTACTACGTCCACGGCACATGAACTTTATCCAGACTCCGATCAAGCTGATACGCAGCGCTGATCAGGGCGAGATGGGTGAGCGCCTGCGGGAAGTTACCCAGGGCCTCGCCCGTCGTGGCCACTTCCTCCGAGAACAGTCCAAGGTGGTTCGCATATTCAAGCATCTTGTCGAATACGAGCCTCCCCTCATCGACACGCCCGGCTCGAGCAAGCGCCTCGGCATACCAGAACGAACAGGCGCTGAATCCGCCTTCAATGCCGGGCAGCCCGTCCAGTTCGGAACCTCGTGTGTAGTGGAAGATCAGCGGATCGACCCGCAACTCGCGCCCAATCGCGTCGAGCGTACCGAGAAAACGCGGGTCGGTCGGGCCGATGAAGCGCACCAGCGGCATCATCAGAGCCGCCGCGTCGAGCGTAGCGGAGTCCGGTGTTTGCACAAAGGACTGCAGCTCTTCATTCCAGAAATTTTCGTGAATGTCGCGGTAGATTTCATCCCTTACTTCGAACCACTTCGAAAACGGCGCAGGTAGGGACCGTTTGTCGGCGAGGCGAATCGCCCGGTCGAGCGCGACCCAGCACATCAGGCGTGAATGGAGCAGCGGTCGCGCGCCATTACGCAGCTCCCAGATACCTTGATCCGGCTCGCGCCAGTGTTCGACCACGTAGTTGACCGTTCGTGTGACGTGCCGCCATCCCTCGTACGGAACCGCAGAACCGTACTTGTTGTACAAATAGAGGGCGTCTAGCAGCGCACCGTACACATCGAGCTGGGTCTGATCACGCGCACCGTTGCCGATGAGCGGGCCGCCTTGCCTGTCGCCCGTCAGCGTATCAAGTTCGATTTCCTCCGGTGCCCGTTCGCCGTCGACGGCATACATGACGTGCAGCGAGCCATCGGAATCGCAGCGCTGACTGCGCGCGGCAATCCATCGGATGAAGTGCCGCGCCTCCGACGTATAGCCGAGGCGCAGCAATGCGTAGACGGAGAAAGCGGCATCGCGTATCCACGCAAAGCGGTAATCCCAGCGTCGTGAACCGTCCAGGGCTTCGGCGAGACCGAAGGTCGGCGCCGCGACGATCGCGCCATGCTCGCTCGAGCTCATCAGTTTGAGCGTGAGGGCAGAGCGCATGACCACTTCACGGTATCGTCCGCGATAGGTGGAGTGGGATGCCCAGCTTTGCCAGAACCGCGTCGTGTCAGCGTAGACACGGTCGCAATCGAGACGCCGGCCGCGGAGTTCCTCAGCGGAGCCGAGCACGAACCAGGCGGACTCGCCGTGGTGCAATTCGAATTCGGCGCGAGCGCAGCCGTCTTCAACCGCGAGCGGCACGCCCGATTGAAGCTGTAGCGCCATGCCGTCGTCTTCCGGGGTGAACTCGACGGTACCCTCGTCCGGCATCTCCGCGCGGTGCGCCGTGCGCGCGTAGTCGAAGCGCGGCGCGCAGTGCATCCGCAAGCTCATGGTTCCGTGCGCCATTCGCACCAGGCGCACGAGACAGTTGGGCAGCGACTCATGGTCCTCGGCGACGTCGCCCGATGCCTCGCCGCCGGTATCGCCTTGAACGGGCATCAGGTCGAGCAGTTCACAGACGCCTTCAGGCGTCATGAAACGCGTCAGCAGGATGTTGGTTTCGGGGATGTACATCTGCTTGACGTTGAACTCGTCGCACATGGGCCGGATCCCGAATGCGCCGCCGTGCTCGGCGTCAAGCAGGCCAGCGAAGATGGTTGGCGAGTCGATGCGCGGAAAGCACATGAAGTCCACCACGCCTTCGATCGAGATCAGCGCGGTCGTCTTCATATTGCCCACAATGCCGCGGGCGTCGATGGGCAGCCCGGTCTTCGACGGCCGTACGTGCTGTCGGTCACCCATTGTTGGCGAACTCCGGATAGAGGGTCATGCCGCCATCGACGTAGAGGGTCGTACCGGTGACGTAATCGCTTTCGTCCGAAGCGAGCCACACGGCGGCTTTGCCGATGTCTTCGGGTTCGCCGACACGCCCATAGGGGATCAGCTTGAGCAGCCGCTCGAGCGCCTCCTCGGTCTCCCAGGCGGCGCGGTTGATAAGGGTCTTGATCGCGCCGGGCGCAATTGCGTTGACGCGGATGCGTTGCGGTGCGACTTCCTGCGCAAGCGATTTCATCATCATCTGGATGCCACCCTTGGACGCCGCATAGTTCACGTGACCTGCCCACGGAATCACGTCGTGAACCGAGCTCATCAAAATGAGCTTACCCAATGCTTTCGAAACCGGACGCGGGCCACGTCTGGCGAATTCGCGAACGGCGCGCTGCGCGGTAAGAAATTGCCCGGTCAGATTTACGTCGAGGACCCGTCGCCAGTCATCGAGCGGCATGTCTACAAACGGGTGATCCTTTTGCACGCCGGAATTAGCCACGACAATGTCGACGCCGCCGAAACGTTCCTGACTCGCCTGGAAAAGCCTGTCGACGTCGGATTCGTTCGACACGTCCGCTTTTACCGCGATCGCATGGCCGCCCGCGTGGTTAATCTGACTGGCCAGCGCCTCGGCCGGTGCAGGCTCCGAGTGGTAATTGATAACGACGGACGCGCCGGCGTCTGCAAGCGCTTTGGCCACGCCGTATCCGATTCCGGAGCTGGCGCCGGTGACGATCGCGACCTGGTCATGAAGAGTGAGGGGCATGGGAGTCTCCGGGCGGAAATGTTCAAAATGGGGTGGTACCGGGCACGCCGCAACAGCAGCAAGCAAAATGCCCGGTCCCGGCGCGGCATTGCAGTGGCGTATCCCGGTCTCCCTTTCTTCTTTCCGCGGAAGCTCAGCGTTGCTTATATGGTGTCGGTGGGTTATGCGCACAGGTGACAGATCGGCGCCAAGCATGTTTGTCATGCCGGTCGGCGTTGCCTATGTTCCACCACCAGACTGTACCTGGTAAGACTTAATATTTTGTCATCCTTATTTATTGCGTCGATAGTCGTATCGATGCGCGAGCCAACGTGTTGCAGTACCGTCCGCAAGAACAAAGTATTGATCCTTTGTTTCGTGGTCGGGACCATCTTGAGTGATGACTTCCTCCATACGGAGCACCCGCCCTGACCAGCCGGGCGCAATCGGTGGCGCAGCGAATGGATCGAAACGCAGAGTGATACGGTCCGGCGAATCTCGCTCGAAACTTGCAGCCGACATCGGGGCGACAGGAATTCGCGCCTCGATCGAGACGTAACGCCATTGCCCAGCGATCGGGTCATAGCTGAGATAGTCGATTCTTAGGGGCCGAATGGAGCCTTGAGCGTGCATCGTCTCCTCAAGGAGCGTGCCCACCATGCGTCGATCGGCGATCAGCCCATTACTCAAAACAGGTGTTGCTCCGGGGTGTTCCCAGAACGTATCAGACACGGTCCACGCGCCAGTCTCCGCGCCGAGAGCAGTCACTTCCGGCGCCGCGTGGTCGATGGAATTGGGTTCGGCTGCCGCTGGCAGCGTCTGAAGCGCCAGCGTGGCCGTCAGAATTCGGATTCCGTATTTCGAAATGCAGTCGATTTTCATGTCGCGCTCCTTGTCACAAACTTTAGTTGAAAACCAATAGTTTCCCAATGGGAGTCGATGGCGATATTATTTCGGCTTAATGTCGCTTTGAAAGATACAATCGTGATCGACCTTTTCAACGATGTTCCAGCTTTCGTGGCGGCCGCCGAAGCGGGGAGCTTTGCCGCTGCAGGACGAAAGCTTCATCTCTCGCGCTCGGCGGTGGGGAAGGCCATTGCGCGCATCGAGGCACGGCTCGGAGTACGGCTCTTCAACCGGACGACGCGGGCGCAGTTATTGACCGACGAAGGACGTGCTTTTCTCGCCCGCTGCGTTAGAGCAACCGAAGAATTGCGTGAGGGCGCGGCTCTGATAGAGGCCGGGCGGTCTAAGGTGCGGGGCTTGCTGCGGGTGACAATGCCCGTCCTGTACGGCCGGCTAAAAGTTGCGCCGCTGCTGATGCGCCTTACCGATGAACACCCGGAGTTGACTATCGAACTCGACCTCAGAGACCGTCGAGTATCTCTGGTGGACGAAGGCTTTGATCTAGCGGTCAGAATCGGCCCGAGCGAGACAACGGTTGGCTTGTCGTCTTGTGCAATCGGGAAACATGCCACCTTGCTCTGCGCCGCTCCTTCGCTGATCGAAAGGTTAGGCATGCCGAGTTCTCTTGGCGACCTCGACCGATATGACGCACTGGTCTATCACCGCGACAACTGGAGCGAGCGTTGGACTTTTCCGGATGATGGCGGACGTATGACACTCATCGAGCCAACTTCCCGCATTCGCGCGGCAGACCTCGGGGTCATCATGGATGCTGCGATTTCAGGGCGAGGCATCGCCTGGTTGCCCGACTGGCTGATCGAAGACGAACTCGAATCGGGAAGGCTTCTTCAGTTGCTGCCCGATCTGCCGGTTCGCCAGCGCGACATCAACCTTTTTTGGGTAACGACGCCAACGATTCCGGGACGACTGCAGTTGGCCATCGACGCTCTCACCCTGACAGTTCCCATGGCATAGGCGCTAGCTCGGATGTGCAAAGGGCAGAACGGGATACGAAGGCCATGCCGATCAATCCGGACCATTGGTATCGGTCATGGGCCTCCAAGAGATGTGGGCCCGTTCACAAATCAAACTTAATGTGCCAATATGGCTGGCATGGAACTCCGTAACGTCCCGAACCAATCTCGTCATCATCACGGTCGTCATCCGATGCGCCGTGGTTCGTTACGTCCATAGCAGGACATCGGGGATTGTAGCTCCCCCTTCCTGTACCAACGACCAAGGCGCCTACGGCGCCTTTTTTATTTTCTACCCCGAGGAGGACTGCCATGACCATGATTCGCGGAACACGCTTCATCGTTGGCAAGGAAGCTGCGCAAATTCGCGCTCTGGAAACCCAATTCCGGAGCTACCTTCATTAACGTGGGAGCCGAGGAGGCGATTGTTCCCGCGTTGTGGTCGCAGGATACATTCATTCAAAAGGCCGGCGGCAGCGAGATCATCGGCCAGATGTGGGCCTTTCCCGATAAGAAAGGACGCGCGTGCTGCCTGATTCCTGAGGCAACGGCACTATTTCAGGAGCGCTGCAGCGAACTGCTGGGCCGACAACGGGAGCGGATGTTGTTTTACATCGCTCGATGCTACCGCTATGAAAGACCTCAAGCCGGTCGTTACCGCGAATTCTCACAACTCGGGTTTGAGTATCTCTGCCCCAACCCGGAATCCGCGGTCAAACGTAGCCAGGAGGTAGCGATCGGCTTCTTCGATTCGCTCGGCCTGCGCTACGAAATCGACGATTCGGCCCGCAGAGGCCTCAGCTACTATCTGAACGGTAGGGGCTTCGAAATGCGCTGTAGAGAACTCGGGGCACAGCAGCAAGTCGTTGGTGGCGGCGCATATCAGGAGGGGGCCGGTTTCGGCATCGGCGCTGAACGGCTATTGTTGGCGATGACCGTTCAAGGGCTTGTGTAGCGGACTCCAATGCCGTCGCGGCTTGCGGCTCTGGGCAGTCGCAAGCTGCATATCGCCAGCTACACGTATTCAGGCGATGGCGCGAACGTCCGCTTCCGCAGCCTCAACAGTCCTTTCCGGATCGCGCGCCGTCAGCCGCGAATCGGCCGTGTACCGCATCCACTAATGAAACGCCGGCCTTTGGAGATGTGCATCTAAACGGCGACCAATATGTTGAGATAGCATCAGTCGAACTGAACAGGGGGGGACGGTGTTTCGGGAAATCAGAGCTCGCATAAACTCAATCGACGTCCCTCTTGCCAGTCTCCTTCTTAGCGATCTGATGAGGATCCTGGCAGAAATGGTCGGCTATATCACGCTCCCTTGGTGGATCGTTCACCGGGGCGGCGCGCATGACTTGGCGCTCTACAGCGCAAGCATTGCCATCACCACGATTTTTGCAATGCCACTGCTTTCACCACTCGGCGATCGCAATGAGCTACGCAATCATCGGGCCTGGCAACGTGCCTTAAGCGGGGAAACAGGTGGAGACACGCCGGCCCAAGACCGGCGTGGGTCTAGAAGGCGCTCTTTATAACGCCTCCGTCGGCTCGCAACGCTGCTCCCGTCGTGGCTGACGAAAGCGGGCTGGCGATATAGGCCACGAGCGACGCGATCTCCTGCGGCGACTCAAATCGCTTGACGAGCGATGTGGGTCGGACCTTCTCGAAGAACTCCTTTTCAAACGCCTCGAACGATTTGCCGTCGGCCTTCGCAAGGGTCTCCACGAATTCACCTACTCCTCGCGATTTCGTTGGCCCCGGCAGCACACTGTTGACTGTGATGCCGGTGCCGGCAACAGCTTCGGCGAGCCCGCGCGAGACCGCCAGTTGCGCGGTTTTCGTCATCCCGTAGTGGATCATTTCAGCCGGAATCTGCACCGCGCTTTCGCTCGAAATGAAAATGATGCGCCCCCAGTTGGCCCGCCTCATCGCAGGCAAAAACAGGCGAGCAAGGCGTACCCCGCTCAAGACATTGACGTCGAAGAACCGCTGCCAGTCCGCGTCGGGAATATCTTCAAACGGCTTGGGCTCGAAGATGCCGAGGTTGTTGACCAGAATTTCCACGTCCGGATAGCGTCGCGCGAGCTCTTCCGCTGAAGCGGCTGTACTGAGATCGCCCGCAAATCCCTGCACGTCGCTGCCTGTCTCCGCTTTCATCCGTGTGACCACGTCATCCACGGATGACTGCGAGCGGCCGTTCACGATCACACGAGCGCCTTCCTGCGCCAACGTGCTGGCGATAGCGAGACCGATGCCGGCTGTGCTGCCGCTCACCAGCGCGAGTTTGCCTGTCAGATTCAGGTCCATGAGTGATTTCCTTTCAATGGATGAAGCAAAAATGGCGACATCGGGTCCTGTACGTCGGATGCCGCCAGGAAGGTCACGTACGGGTAATCGATGCGCCCCCATCGACAAGCGATGCGGTGCCGGTCACGAAGGACGAATCGTCCGACGCGAGATACAGCACCGAACGTGCCAATTCCTCTGGTTTTGCGACGCGCTTGAGCGCATGCAGCCCAATCACGAACGCCTGCGATTCGTTGCTGTCGTTCATGCCGCGATACATCTCCGTGTCCACCGCACCCGGCAACACCGCGTTGACTCGCACGCCTTGTGCGCCGTACTCGGCAGCGAGCGCCTGCGTCAGACCAATCAGCCCGGCCTTGCTCGCCGCATAGGCCGCGGTGCCGGGAAACGCGAACGAGTAGCCGACGAAGGTCGACGTGAAGATGATAGATCCACCGCCGTGCTTCAGCATTTCGGGAATCTGATGCTTCGCTCCCAGGAAGGCACTCGTCAGATTGGTCGCAAGCGCGGCGTTCCAGCCAGCTTCTGAAATACCGGTGGACGGGCCCATCTCGCCCAGCGTACCGGCATTGTTGTAGGCAACGTCGAGGCGGCCGTACTTCTCTACGGCCAGCGCGACGAGCGCTTTAGCATAGTCTTCGGATTGCACATCTCCAGCCAGGGCGATTGCCTCGCCACCCGCAGCTTCAATTTCTGCCACGAGTGTAGTCAATTCGTTCAGGCGGCGTGCGCCGACTACGACCTTCGCGCCTTCAGCGGCGAACAACCTGGCGGTGGCACGACCGATGCCCGAGCTGGCGCCAGTGACGAGCGCGACTTTGTTGGTCAAACGTCCCATGATGATTCTCCATTTAAAAATAACGGCTGGACCTTGGCCACTGCTGGCAAAGCCAGAGCCAGGGCTATCGAGAAGACTGCGCGCTGCCTGAACATGATGAGCGCACGACCCGGCGGGGGATGATCACCTGATCATCGCTGGCTACCCGTGGGAATGCCAGAAGTATGGGCTTGCGCAATTTTCCGGAGTACCCTTCAATTCCCGCATCAGCATTTCGGAAAATCCGGACAATCATGAAGCTCGAGGGTATTGCGACTTTTGTGTCGGTGGTGGAGGGCGGCTCACTCAGTGAGGCGGCACGTCGGCTGCGCGTATCGCGGTCCGTGGTCAGCGAACGGTTGATGGAGCTGGAGAGGACGCTGGGTGCCAGCCTGTTGCAGCGGACGACTCGCAAGCTGACGGTGACCGAAGACGGTAAGGCTTTCCTCGCAAGAGCGATCCGCATCATGCGGGAGGTAGAGGAGGCAACTGCCGATCTGGCCGAACGCAGAGCGTCTCTGAGCGGCCCGCTGCGTATTTCTGCGCCCGTGACCTTTGGTCGTATGCATCTGGGGCCGGCGCTTTACCCTTTCCTGAATCGCCATCCTGAGATACGGCTCACCCTGGACCTTGACGACCGGCGGGTGGACGCGAGCGCGGATGGTTTCGACGCAGTAATCCGGCACGGACCAATACCCGATTCCTACCTGGTGGCCTGGCGACTTGCGACTAGCAGGCGTGTGCTGGTGGCTGCTCCCTCCTACGTTGCCCAATTTGGACTGCCGACTTCTCCTGCCGAACTGGAAGGACACCGTGGCATTTTTTACATGAACCGGGGAGGGGCGGATTGGCGCTTCGTCCAACAAGGACGGATTACCGTGGTACACGGTCGATTCGGCCTGGTGCTGAACAACGGCGACATGATGCGCGATGCCGCCATCGCCGGCCTGGGTATCGCGTTGCTGCCGACGTTCATCGTGGGCGATGCGCTCAAGTCCGGTGTCCTTATACCCGTCGATATTGGCATCGAGGCGGAAACGGAGTTCATCTACATCGCGCACCCAGATGGCCAGCATCCTTCGATGAAGCTTCGTGCGCTGGCGGACTGGCTGCGCGAAGCGTTCGGAAGCCCACCATACTGGGATGCGACTTAACGCTCCCGGGTTACACGAGGTAAGGCAAAAAGTGGCCAGACCTCGTCCGACGACGACCGACTCAGTCCGTTTTTACCGTATCGAGAAACGCTCGTAGTTCGCGCTGCATGGTGGTTGCATCCAGAGCGATGCTCCCGCCATGTCCGGCGAACACGCTACTGAAGTTTTCGTCAACGAGCCGTTCGAGGGAGCGAAGCTGGGTGGGCCAGTCGTACCAGCAGGCGTCTCGAAAGGCATGCAGAGCACGCTTGCGGAAATCCCAGCACAGTGAGTCTCCAGAGAAAAGGGCGTGGCCGATGAGGAACATGACGCTTCCCCGTGTATGTCCCTCCATCGGAATGACCCGAACGCCCGGCAACAGCTCATGCGCGAGAGTACCTGTGATTACGTCGGTGACGAACGGTGCGCCATCGGCGTCGTTTTCATGTATCCAGACGCGGGCGCCAAAGCGCTTCGCATAGATGCCCGCGTCCGCGACATCGTCGCGGTGGGTCAGCAAGATATGATCCAATCCTCCGGCTTCCGCGATCCAGCGCTCGATGTGGCTGGCCCAGCGCGGCCCGTCGATCATCAGACGCAGGCCGCCTGCAAGCGTGATGTAGCTGTGAGCGCCGTACGAAGAGCGGGCGTTATAGCCGAGCCTCCAAACGCCGGGAGCTAGGGCTTGCGGGAAGAGGCCTGCCGGCATCTTCAATCCTTTCGGCGGCCGAACAGCAGCCGCTGGACAGATGAGGACGCCGCGCCACGCATCTTCCGTTTCCTGTTCACTGGCAGGCTGGTGCGCAAACGCCGAAGCGCCGTTTCGTTCGATGAACAGATTGGGAGCGGCCGTTCGAACCGCGCCGCAGTTGAAGCAGGCTGCGCTCACATGCCAACGATCGTCGACGTCACCTTTGTCCTCCGCCATAGCGCGCTCCCGGCTGATATTGGGTAGACGGTTCAAAGATAGCATCTTTGCGCGATTGAGAATCGGGGTGCGCTAGCGAAGCGCCGCGCCTACCGCCTCGTCAATCTGCATCGCAAAGCGTGAGTCAACATCGGGCACCGTGTAGCCAAGTGTCAGTTCCAGATGCGCGTCGCCTAGCACCAACTGAACGAATGTCGCTGAGCGCAATGCCGCGGTCGATTCGTCAAATCGCCTTCGCAGAATTTTTGCGGCGAACGCGCGCACGACCTTTGCACCATTTTCGTAAAACACCTCGCCGAGTTCCGGAAAACGCGCGGCCTCAGCAACGATGGCACGGTAAAGCCCCAGACTATCCGGCGTGATGAGGCTTCGTGCCAGCACCCATCCCAACTCGCGCAACTCGACTTCGGGTGCGCCATCGGATTGCTCGCTCTGAGCGCTTGCAAGCAGCGCGCCCACCTGAGCGCACATCACGCTCACCAGACCGACAAACAGCGCCTCCTTTGACTTGAAGTGGCGGTAGACCGTCTGTTTGCCGACGCCGGCGGCTGCGGCGACATCGTCCATCGTTGCCAGACCGAAGCCGTCGCGTAAAAAAACGGTTCTGGCGCCATCGAGGATGGCTGACCGCTTGCGGCATTGCAGCGGGCTCAGGCCCGCAAGAGAAAAAGTGTCCATACGAAATAAATAACAGATCGTCGAGTAGTTGACAAGACTGAGCAGTCTCGTTTAGATTTGCCAAAACGAGACTGATGGGTCTCGTTTGTGCGACGATTCAATTTCACATCCAATCTCTTGGAGAACGCTTTGAAACTGTTCATTACAGGTGGGACTGGCTTCATCGGGCACGCCGTCGCGCGTAAGGCAAGCAGCCTCGGTCATCAGGTGACGGCGCTAGTGCGCGACGACAGTTCGGCGGCCGCCAGCGCGTTAGCGCGTCTCGGTGCGACACTGCATTGCGGCGATCTGCGCGAGCCACAGTCTTTCGATGCGGCTGCCGGTGCCGCTGATGGCGTGGTGCACACCGCGTCGACCAACGATGCTTCCGCCGGTGCCGCGGATGAGGCCGCGGCGGTAGCGATGCTTTCGCAGTTGCGTCCGGGCGCGGCGTTTGTCTATACGTCGGGCACCTGGGTCTACGGCAACACGGAGGGGGAGCCCGCGACTGAAGCATCGGCGCTGAACCCGACACCACTCATCGCGTGGCGGCCCGCAGTGGAGCAACAGGTACTGGCGCTAGCAGCGCGCCGCTCGATTGGGGCAGTGATCCTCAGGCCGGCAATGGTGCACGGCTACGGCGGTGGCGTGTTCGGCATGCTTGCCGGCATGGCCCGCCAGACGGGCAGTGTGAGGATCGTCGGCGATGGTCGTAACCACTGGCCTGCCGTTCACGTCGACGATCTCGCTACGGCCTACCTGAGCGCGGTGGAGCGGGCAGCAAGCGGGGACGATCGGGTCGTGGGACAGATCTTCAACGTGGTCGCGGAAGATGCTGTTGCCGTCGCCGAAATGGGTGAAGCGATTCGGGCCTCGGTCGGCGCTGATCGCGTCGAAGTCTGGCCGCTCGACGATGCTCGCAAATTGCTTGGACCGTTCGCTGATGCATTGGCGCTCGATCAGACAATAAGCGGGCAGCATGCCCGGCGAGTTCTTGCGTGGCAGCCCCATGGCCCCGGCCTGATTGCAGATTTGTCTGCAAAAGAGCACTTTCAGCCAATCGACGGAGCATGACCATGGCCTGGAATAGTGCATCTTTCGAGTCGATTCTCGCGATGATCGTAGCGGTTCTGTTCACGATTGCCGGCGTGGTCAATCTCGCAGGACTTGGCGCGGCGAAGCGCGACTTCGCACGCTGGGGTTATCCGGCATGGTTTCGTTTGCTCTGCGGCGCGCTTGAACTGTTGTCCGCGGCACTTCTTTTTGGACAGCAAACCAGAGTTTTTGGTCTGATACTGGCCGGCGCGATCATGGTCGGCGCGCTCTTCACGTTGCTGCGCAACCGGGAGCCGTTTGGGCATCTCGCCCCGGCGCTGGTCTTCTCGGCTCTCGTTGTGGCTACTGTGGCGCTCCGCGTGTGAGGCAAGGACGGCGGTTTTGAGGTGAGGCTTCTCTGCCCGAGAGACGCGCATGGTGACTCGGAAAACTACGGCCAATCGACCGAGCGTTCGAGCACAGAGAAAAAGCTGCGCACCGAGACAGGGTGCGGATGCTCGGTTCAGAACGCTGAGATGTAGCGTCGGAACGGTCGGAACTTCCAGGAGGAGTTTGCGGATGACAGAACATGCAGTCGTGATTGCCGGAGGAGGCCCAACGGGCCTGATGCTAGCCGGCGAGTTGGCGTTGGCGGGCGTCGACGTAGCCATTGTCGAACGTCGTCCGAACCAGGAACTTGCCGGTTCGTGTGCCGGTGGTCTGCTTTCACGCACGCTCGAGATTTTCGATCAGCGCGGCATTGTCGACCGGTTCCTCGCTGAAGGACAAATAGCCCAGGTCACGGGATTCGCGGTCACGCGTTTGGACATCAGCGATTTTCCGACGCGGCACAATTATGGGCTGGCGCTAAGGCAAAAGCATATCGAGCGCATTCTCGCTGGTTGGGTCAGCGAGTTGGCGGTGCCGATCTATCGCGGCCGCGAATTAATGGGTTTCACGCAGGACGCCACCGGCGTCACCATCGAACTGTCCGATGGCGCATCGCTGCGGGCACGCTATCTTGTCGGGTGCGACGGAGGGCGAAGTCTGGTCCGCAAGACTGCCGGTATTGAGTTTCCAGGTTGGGATGCGACGACCAGCAGCATTCTGGCCGAGGCCGAGATGACGCAGGAGCCGCCATTGGGCGTCCATCGTACGGCACTTGGTATGCATGCCTTCGGCAGGGAAGAGTACGAAATTCGCGACGGCAAAGTAGTCTTTGCCACGGAAGGTCCCATAGGCGTCATGGTGACTGAAAAGAGTGTCGGCGCGAAGGCCGAGCCGACGCTGGACGATCTCCGCGAAGCGCTCATTGCCCAATGTGGAACAGATTACGGCATCCATAGCCCAACCTGGATTTCCAGGTTCACCGATATGTCGCGGCAGGCGGCGGCTTACCGAAAGGGCCGGGTTCTGCTGGCTGGCGATGCCGCACATGTGCATTCTCCGGTGGGTGGAAAAGGCCTCAATATTGGTGTGCAGGACGCGGTTAATCTGGGTTGGAAGTTGGCCCAGGTGGTGAAAGAAACATCGCCGGAAAGTTTGCTCGACACCTATCACGCTGAGCGGCATCCGGTTGCGGCCCGCGTGTTGCGCACGACAATGGCACAGGTTGCATTGCAGCGTACTGATGAGCGCACTGAAGCCTTGCGTGAAGTTGTATTGGAGTTGCTCGGCATCGAGGAAGCTCGCAAACGGATCGCCGCCGAGATGTCTGGCCTGGGGATCCATTACGACCTCGGCGAGGGGCATCCATTGCTCGGCCGCCGCATGCCCGACCTCGATCTGGTCACGTCTGATGGTCCTATGCGTATCTTTACGCTCCTTCACAATGCGCGGCCCGTGCTCTTGAATCTCGGCGCGCCTGGCAGCTTCGACATCACACCGTGGTCAGACCGCATTAAGTTGGTTCATGCAAAATACGACGGGCCATGGCAACTGCCTGCGCTAGGCTCGGTCTCCGCTCCCACCACAGTATTAATCCGGCCTGATGGATATGTGGCGTGGGTGGGCGACAGAATGCAGGATGGCCTGCACGAGGCGATGAACACCTGGTTCGGACCGTGAGACGAATAAATGTGGGCCGCGCATCGGACGACTGCTTTGAAGAGGTGCGCGTGACTGCCGCGAGCGAACTGAGCCGTTCGGTATCTGGCGGTGCCCGGCTAGGGACGGCCAGTCGACTTCAACACTCGAATCATTGACAATGCGACTCGCAGGCCGCGTGCAGCTACGCCCGGTCACACGAGCAGAAAAAAGTTGCACGGTCTGTCACGGACGTCAATTGCGCTGGACCGAACTCCAAATACGAAAGCTAACAATTGTCGGAGCAACGGGGAAATGAACCGCAGAAATATGCTGGTTGGATTCGTACTGACGTTCCTTGCAGGCTTCTGGATGGGACATCATGGGGCAGCCCAGAGTACGGCTCCCCGCACGCTAAGGGCGATGCCTGCCATCCCCATCTGGAAGAATCCCCAATGCGTTTCAGCAGATATCAAAGAAAACGAGTACTTCGAAATCGCCGCTTCGACTCTCGAACATGTCGCACCGCATTCCTCTGACTGGCTCGCCATCGGTGCCAAGCGCGCTCTCAGCCAAGACCTATATCGCAGCAGCCCAGGTCGTCTCGGCCCGAGGGTGTGTAGTCCGCCAGCGATATATGCCCGTGTTGCTGCGGCGTTCGCAGGAAAGCCTATCAAAGGCAGGTTTGACCTCTATGAAGTGGAATTGGCCTCGCGTATGCAATCTCCACCCGACGAAGTCGTAGATGCGGTGGCGCAAGTGGCGTTCGATCAGCGGCCGGTCATCGACGACGGTATTGATGGGCAGGTCAAGGGCGATATTCGGCCGATTGCGAGGACTGTATTGGCAGGGTTTGGGCACGATTCTGCGCGTTACGCGAGTACCGCTTTTGTACAAATTTCCAGCGAAAGCTCTATTGGCACTGGCGCAGCCCAAGTTGCAGCCGCCGGAGGACATCCGGAGGCGCTATCACGGATAGAGTCTCTCATGAATCAACTTCTCGCCACGGTCCCTGACGACAAGCCCATTCCATTGGCGACCCGCGATCGACTCTATGAGCTAGCGTGGGGAATCTACTTTTCAGGCGAAACGGCAAAGGACCATGTAGCGCCGATCGTTAAACTTATGGGGAAGTACGTACAGAGTGGCGCGCCACCGTTCGGCGTGGTTAGCCTTCATCCGAAGAGGATGTGTGAAGTACTGTCCAGGATATATGGCGACGATCAGCGTGTTAAGAGCCATTTTCCATACTGCGCCGACGAGACACCGTTGGAATCTTATCCCCAGGGCGCATTCGCCGTCGCGTCGGCGCAAAGCCGGTGAGAGACGTTCGGCGGGCTGGTTGTCGCGTGGAATGACCGCTTTCGTTTTGTTGTTAAGGACTCTTCTGGGCCGGCACTGTTGAAATACCCACGTGGTATCACACGAAGAACCACTTGCTGCCAGGTGTGTATCAGTCTTCGGACGATTGTTCCTTGTCGATGGTTCGTTTGCGTCTCATCGACATCAAAAACGGGAAAATCGATAGGGACATGAAATTCAACTTCGGCGCGGGCATCGTGGCCACCTCAATCTATGCAACGTCTATCGTGCAGATAACCCTCATCACGCGACCGTCATATTTCAGGGTGGCTATCATGGGATGGGCGACGACCAGGACGTTGCGGTTGAACCATGCGCATTTCGCAAACCAGCCGGCCGCCGCGCCAGCGAAGATGATCAAGCGTAACGCGCTTCGTTGAGGTCGGCGATAAGCGTCGGACCCGTGGGATGCCAGTTCAATCGCGCCTGTGTGCGGGCGCTGGAAGCCGGCATATCGAGACCGACGAACATCGCCATCCATCCGTAATGTGCCGCTGCGTCCTCTGGGGCGATCGAAACGACGGGCAAGTTCAGGCCTCGACCAAGCGCCTCAGCGATGTCCCGACTGCTGACGCCTTCTTCGCCAACCGCGTGATAACGTGCGCCTCGTTCACGCGCTTCCACGGCGAGCCTGTAGAGGCGCACGACATCGGAAAGGTGACCCGCCGGCCAGCGGTTGCGGCCCTCTCCCACATAGGCCACGGCGCCTTTTTCGCGAGCGAACCCGATGAGCGGTGAAATCAGACCTTGCTTGAACGGGTTGTGAACCTGCGGCAGTCGGACCACGGACACGTTGATACCCGCCTCCAGTAGCGCATTCCCAGCCAGTTCGGATGCGATGCGCGGATTCGGATGGCTGGTATCGAAGACGTCTTCGGTGGCCGGCTCGCCATGTTGGCCGCTGCCCATTCCCGTCCCCGAGGTAATGATCAAGGGCCGGTCGGAGCCTGCGAGTGCGGCACCGAGTGCGGCGATGGCGCGCTTGTCCTTTTCGCAATTCTCGACGAATCTCGAGAAATCGTGGTCAAAGGCGGTGTGGATGACCCCGTCTGCCTTCGCGGCGCCGCTGCGCAAGCTTTCGGGATATTCAAGGGTTCCGCGATGCACCTCGACCCCGGCGGCATCCAGTGCTCGGGCTCCGTCGTCCGAGCGGGTCATGCCGATTACATGATGGCCTGCCTGGATGAGCTCGGGAACGAGAGCCGAACCGATGAATCCTGTCGCGCCCGTAAGAAAAATACGCATGCTGAAGCCTCCCTGGTGGTCAGAGGCTAACTATCCGGCCATTTCCCATGCCTTTAAAGTAGTGAGATCATCATATTAAGATCACTAACAGGCTGCCTAGGCCGATCGACACGCCCACTTAGCCCTACGGCAGCGGGCTGGACCCACGCGAAGCCCGGAAGACCCGTTGCCATCTGGTAGCGTGTGAGCCGAGCCGCCGTGCAGTACAACGGGTATCAATAGGTCCGGCCACCCCCAATCACGTTGCCCGCTGCGCCATCAGGCGTTTGTACTTGCGAGTTCGGCATGCGTCAGTTGTTTGCTGCAGAATCAACGCGCGCAGCGGTGACACCTTAGGATCGGTTTTCATGCCCAGGCTCAGCTTGCGCAACTGGAACTTGACGGTCGCCATGTTCGCAAGCGAAGCCAGCGTCTTGTTCTTCCAGGTGATCGGCGAAAGTTGGGGCGCAGTGTCTTTTCCGCCTTGCCACGCTCGGGGCAAACTGGGTTCGATCGCGAGAGCGGTGCCCACGCCGACCATGTCCACGCCGCTCTTGACCACCTGTTCGGCGATTTGCCGACGGCGGATCCCTCCGGTGACCATGACCGGCATCTCCGCCACCTTCCGGATGTCGCGTGCGAACTCCACGAAATAGGCTTCGCGCGCCAACGTGCGACCGTCACGAGCTTCGCCCTGCATGGCAGGTGCTTCGTAGCTGCCGCCGGACAGTTCGACCAGATCCACTTTCAAACCGTTGAGCAGTTTGACGACTTGCCGGGCGTCGTCGGCAGTGAAGCCGCCGCGCTGGAAGTCGGCTGAGTTCAGCTTGACGGCAACGGAGAACTGCGGAGAAACCACGGCACGAACCGCTTTGACAACCTCCAGCAGCAGACGCGCGCGGTTCGCGAGCGATCCTCCCCATTCATCCGTTCTCCGGTTCGCGAGCGGCGAAAGAAACTGGCTCAACAGATAGCCATGGGCCGCGTGAATTTCCACGCCCGTGAATCCCGCCCGCTCCGCGAGTTGCGCGGTACGGGCAAATCGCGCGATCACGTCGTCGATGATTTCCTGCGTCATGGCGAGGGGCGTATTGAAACGTTTGGACAACTTGCCCAAGTCGAGCGGTACCGCAGAAGGCGCCCATGTCGGCTGGCCAAGATTGGCTTGCATCTGACGACCCGGATGATTGATCTGCAGCCAGAACTGTGCGCCTTTGGATCGGCCGATCTGCGCCCAGCGCGCGAACTTCGCCAGTTGCGTATCGTCCTCCAGGACCACGCCGCCGGGGCCCGTCATGGCGCGGCTGTCGACCATTACATTGCCCGTTATCAGCAGGCCGGCGCCGCCGTTGGCCCACGCCTCGTAGAGTCGCATCAGTTTCTCTGATGGACCCTGGCTGGCATCCGCCATGTTTTCTTCCATGGCGGCTTTGGCGATACGGTTGGGGATGACCGAACCGTTAGGGAGAGTCAGTTTGTCGAACACGTTCATAGGAACACCTCGATTGATCGTGTTGCAACTCTAAGTTTGAAGTCAAGTTTAAGGTCAAGCATTTTTTTGACGATGGGCTCAAAACGGAACGAGCCACCCGTGGGTAGCTCGTTGACTTGCCTGCATACGTCAGCAGCGGCGCGATCGCGCGCCGTTGACGGCTTTATGACTCTTTGATGAACGCGAGCAGATCAGCATTGATCGTGTCGGCGTTGGTCGTCGGCATGCCGTGAGGAAAACCAGCGTAGGTTTTCAGCGTACTGTTCCTCGCCAGCTTCGCCGAGAGCGGTCCCGAATCCGCATAGGGAACAATCTGGTCGTCGTCGCCATGCATGACCAGAACGGGAATGGTGGTGCTTTTCAGGTCTTCGGTGAAATCCGTCTGCGAGAAGGCGACGATGCCGTCATAGTGGGCCTTCGCGCTACCCATCATGCCCTGCCGCCACCAGTTCTGGATGATGCCCTCGGACGGCTTTGCATTGGGCCGGTTGTAACCGTAGAACGGGCCGGCAGGAATGTCGCGGTAAAACTGCGCGCGGTTGGCCGCGAGCTGTGCCTGAAGATCGTCGAACACCTGCTTGGGCAGGCCGCCCGGGTTGCTCTCCGTCTTGACCATGATCGGCGGCACAGCGCTGATCAGGACCGCCTTGGCAACGCGGTCTTCGCCATGGCGAGCGACATAGTGGATCACCTCGCCGCCGCCCGTGGAATGGCCCACGTGTACCGCCTTCTGCACGCCGAGATGGTTCACGACCGCCGCAACGTCGTCGGCGTAATGATCCATATCATGGCCGTCCCACACCTGACTCGACCTTCCATGTCCGCGCCGGTCATGCGCGACGACCCGGAAACCCTTGGCCAGAAAGAAGAGCATCTGGGCATCCCAATCATCTGCACTGAGCGGCCATCCGTGATGAAAGAAAATGACCTGCGCGTCACGCGGGCCCCAGTCCTTATAGAAAATATCGACGCCATCCTTCGTTGTGACAAATCCCATTTTTGCTTCTCCGGTGATGAGTTAGCAGTCAATCGGTGCGATGCGTCTGATCGCGGCCGGTCAGGCTGACGTACTGCTCCGTCTGTCGGATGGAGCCTGTGGACGCCTTGCTTGACCGTCTTTTAACTGTAGGATTAAAGTGAACTTTAGGGTCAATACTTTTTAAAAGTGCCATATGAAGATCGGAAAACTGGCGGAACTCAGCGGCCTGAGCGCGTCTCGTATCCGCTTCTACGAAGCAAGCGGCGTGATCAAGGCGGTCGAGCGGACGGCGAACGGCTATCGCGACTACCCTTCGGAGGCGTTGACGATACTCGAGATTATTGCCATTGCCCAGCGCGCAGGTTTCTCTCTTGAACAGATCCGGCATCTGCTGCCAACGGATCAGGGCTCGTGGCAACATGAATCGTTAGTCGAAGCGCTGAAGCAGAAAGTGACCGAAATCGAAGCGATGCAGGAGCGCCTGAATCAGAATCGGGCGCAACTACTCATAGCCATTGAGAGCATCGAAAACAGACCGGCAAATCTGGATTGTTCAGACAGAAAAGAGTGGGTGTTGGGACGTCTCCGCGAAAACGGGGTTGTGTCGGAACGGAAGAAGGGCTCGCGCTGATCCCCGGGCGCGAAGTTTCACCACCTGACAATTGTCGGCTTTCCTGAGGTCGTGATGAATTAGCCGTGCCGAAATGCTTGACCTTAAAGTTGAGTTGAATCTTAGAGTATGTCCTGCAGGAAGCGATCTGTTTGCTACGACGGCCTGCAGGCAACCATCTAGGAAGGTCAACGGATATGGACAGGCGGTTCACACAGGTCGAGTTTGGATCACACAAGGTTGAAGTTATCGAGGGCGGATACTACGACCGTTTCCGCATGAATCCGAACCTCGACGAGGTGGCGCGGGACCCCGCTGTCGGGAACATCGACTTTTTCCGCAGAATACCGAAGCATCAGGTCGAGTCACGGGTCGGCCCGATCTGGGCGCCGAATTTCTACTACCGCACCAGCAGTGTCCAGGTCCTGATGCTAGCCCCGTTGGCGCGATTGCGCGCCGCGCTGCCGACGCCTCTTGAGCCGTTGCACGCATTGCCCGGCTACGGCTTGGTGGCGCTGACATTCTTTTCGTACGCCGTTTGCGATAACGATCCGTACGACGAGGTCTCGGTTGCCGTCGTTATCCGCCGACCTGGCGCGCGCGGGTCGCATCTGCTCGAACTGCTCGATTCAATGCGGCGTCGAAGCTTTTTCGCGCACGTCCTTGCGCTCCCGGTTTCCACCGAAATAGCGAGAGTGCGTGGGGTGTATGGCTACCAGTTACCCAAATGGCTCGCGGCAATCACCGTCGATCTCGGTGCGGGCGTCAAAGCCGGTATATCGTCCCTCGACGGAAGGCCGGACCTGGCGCTGAACGCGCCGCTGCCCGTGCTACACAGCGCTGCGCCGCAATCTCAGATGGGGACGTCGACAATGGTGCACGTGGTCGACGGTCAATGGCATCAGACTTCGGTTCAGACCAACACGTTGTCGTTCGCTCAACGCATTCTTCCCCGGAACGTAAAACTGGTGCGTAGCGGCGGCCCGTTGAGCCAGCTTCTCGATGGACTGGGTGTCTCGACAATTGTTCGCTTCGACGTAGTCAAGGATGCGCAAGTAGTTCTGAACCTGCCCACACGTCTGACGGCCTTTGATTAAGCTTGAAGCAATAGGCAGGTCTGCGGATCCGCCACGAGCGTCACGCGGGCGCGGATTCTGGAATAACGGTGGAGTATCGAGTCTATGAAGATCGGAGAACTTTCGGAGCGCACCGGACTGACCCCGTCACGTATCCGCTTCTACGAGCGCATTGGGTTGCTGAAGGCCGTCCAACGCCAGCCCAATGGGTATCGGACCTACCCCACCGAGGCCGTGCTGGTGCTCGATCTGGTTGCGACCGCGCAGAAGGCCGGCTTCAGCCTCGATGAAATTGGCATGCTGCTGCCGCCCGATCCGACGCAGTGGCAACACGGCAAGTTGCTCGAAACGCTCCGCCTCAAGGTGCAGGACATCGAAGCGTTGGAAGCGCGACTGGCGCAGAGCAAAACGCATCTCGTCTCGCTGATCGCGGAGATTGAAGCCAAGCCGGTCGAGATCGATTGCACGACTAACGCGAAGAGAGTGCTGTCGCGAATGCGCCGGGGCGAAATGGCAAGCCCCATCCTCGCATCCGGCGATGTGAAGGCGCTCGGGAAGGCGAATCGCCGGTGACTGGTAAGGTCCCGCCAGGTAAGTGTCTGCGATGTCCGCACGGGAACAATAAAAGGATGTTTGAACATGACAAAACGCATACTGCACGTCGTCAGCAACGTCGCCAATTATGCCGACCAGGCCGAGCCTACTGGCTTGTGGCTGTCGGAGTTGACGCATGCGTGGCACGTCTTCGGCGAGAAGGGCTACGATCAGCAGATAGTCAGTCCGAAAGGCGGAGTTTCGCCGCTCGAGCCGCGCTCGCTTAAGTGGCCCCTCGCCGATGCTTCGGTGAAGGAATGGCTCAACGACGGAAGCCGGCAGGCGCTGCTTTCGGCAACCAGCCGTCCCGACCAGATCGATCCGGCGGACTTCGACGCGATCTATTTCACAGGCGGCCACGCCGTCATGTGGGACTTTCCGGACAACGAGCCTCTGCAGCGAATCACGCGCGACATCTACGAGCGTGGCGGAATCGTCTCGTCCGTCTGTCATGGCTATTGCGGTCTGCTGAACACCAGGCTTTCAAACGGCGCGCTGCTGGTCGCCGGACGCAGGCTTACCGGCTATTCCTGGGTCGAAGAAGTACTCGCGGGAGTTGCCAGCAAGGTGCCCTACAACGCTGAGCAGGAAATGGTCCGCCGCGGCGCGTTGTACGAGAAGGCGTTGCTGCCGTTCGTCTCGAAAGTGGTCACCGACGGTCGCCTCGTGACCGGTCAGAATCCGCAATCGGCCAAGGCGACGGCAAGCCAGGTTGCAGCGCTTCTTGATAACTGAAGTCAGGACTTCGACCTCTATCTGGAACCCGTTCACTGCGCCAACGCGCAGGCTCTCCTTGAGCGTCAGCCGCTGAGCCGTGCGGGGAGTTCGCTTGTGGAAAATCTCCGGAATCGCCTCCTGAAATGCTGCAACCAGGCTATGGCGCGATCACGGTCATCCTGAACGGTCCGCCGTTTTTTGCAGCATGCGCGACGGCCTCGTTCGCATCATCGAGTGCAAAAGTCGTCACATCGAAATGTCCCAGGTCCAGCAGCCCTCCGCGGATCAGACCCGTCATCAACGTCACCGCTTCCTTCGGATACATCCACTTGCCGCGTAGCGTGATGTCGTTGCGCATGATCCACGGATAGGGCAGTTCGAGCCCCGGACCGCCCAACATGCCGACTCCGCCCATCAGCACCACGCGCCCATATGGACGAACGGCCATCACCGCGGCGCGCACCGCTGTCGCGGACACCGACGGCGGCATCAGATCCATCACGCAGTCGATCGGTCCTGGTGCCGCCTGCTGCATGTGTTCGCGATCCGTGGCTTCGTCGCCGGTTAGTGCCACGGTGCGTACGCGGTCGCCGAAGCGGCGCTTGAGATCGGCGAGCGCCTTTGCGTTGCGGCCTGGCGCGACCACGCATCGCGCGCCCATCGCCAGCGCCACCGCGATGCATGCGCTGCCGAAGTTGCCGGTCGCGCCGCTCACGAGCAGGATCTCGCCCGCGCGCAGATCGGACGCGAGCAGCCCGCCATACGGCACGAGGAGCGTGTTGAGCGCACACCAGCGGGCTGCGTCGGCCGGCTCAAGGTCGCCGATGCGCACCGCGTTCTCGGTCGGCACACGCAAGCGCTCGGCGAACGGGCCATCGTGAAAGTAGCGCTGCAATTGCTTGCCACCTTCGCCGCGCGAACTCCAGCCTTGCAGCACGATGTCGGGCATCAGTGCATCGTCGCGCGAGCGCACGGTCGGATCGCAGAATACCCAGTCGCCCGGTTGTAGGCGCGTCGCGTCCGGACCGGTCGTCCTGACGCGGCCAATCGCGCCGCAGCCGGGCACGATCGGCAGCTCGATCGGGTAGCGGCGCTCGCCGCTGAACACTTCCTGCGCATAGGACAAAACCGGCGTCGCGACGACGTCCACGATGACCTCTCCAGTGCCGACCGAAGGATCCGCGATTGCCTCGATCTCGAGCGGCCTACCGAGCGTTTTCAAAATTGCGGCTTTCATAGTGTTTTCCGTCCGATGGGTGGGGAACAGGACGATTCTGGCAGGCGTAAAATTGGCAACAAGGCCCGCTCCACTCCCAGGATTGCCCGATACCACCCTGCACGAAACACAAGCGATGACCGCCACGACTCGAACTCAGTTCGGCGATTTTCTACGCTCCCGGCGCAAGAAGCTGACACCGGATGCGGCAGGCCTGAACAACGGGCGGCGCCGCCGCACGCCCGGGCTGCGGCGCGAAGAGGTCGCGGAACTGGCCGGCATCGGTGTCGATTGGTATGTGCGGATGGAGCAGGGGCGCGTCGTCAGCCCTTCGGAGTCGACGCTCGATGCGCTTGCGCAGGCGTTGCGGCTCGACAAGGCCGAAGCGGCCCACCTGCGCGCACTCGCGCGGCGCGACGAACCACGCGAGTTCGTGCGGGAGAGCGTGCCGCCCACCGTCGAACGACTCATTGCAAGTCTCGACCACCCGGCTTATGTGACAGGCCGGCGCTGGGATCTCCTTGCGTGGAATGCTGCCGCGGCGGACCTGTTCGGCTTCGATTGCCTCGCCGAAGCGGACCGTAACATCCTGATCTACATGTTCGTCGAGCCCGAAGCGCGTCGGCTCTTTGCCGCAAGCTGGTCCGACGAGGCGCGCCGCATGATCGCCCTGTTTCGCGTGAGCCACGATCTGTATGCGGGCGACCCAGCGTTCGTCGCACTAGTGGAGCGTCTGCGCGCGAACAGCGGCGAGTTCGCGCAGTGGTGGAGCACACACGACGTGCGCAGCGGCGTGTCGGGGCAGAAAGTATTCGTGCATGCGCAGCACGCAACGCAGCGCTACGAGTACGCGACGTTTCAGTCGAACGATGACCCCGCGCTAAAACTCGCGATCTATACGCGGGTTAGCGCCGATGCCGCGATGCCGCTTACGCAGATTCCCTCCCGCCATCAAAGTTCAGGCGAGCCGCAGTGACCGCGGCATGATTTTCGTCGGCCCACTGAATCAGGACGTTCAACGCGTCGAACATCGAACGACCGAGGTCGGTCAGGCTGTATTCAACACCCGGTGGCTTCGTAGGAAAGACTTCACGATGTACGTAGCCGTCGCGTTGTAACTCATGAAGTGTCTGCGTGAGCATGCGCTGCGAAATGTCCGATACCAACCGGCGAAGCTCACCGAATCGATGTGGGCGCTCGGCCAGCGCCATCATCAGCAACGAACTCCACCGCCCGCCGATGACATCCATGACGTCGCGTACCGGGCAATTCGTAAACGCACCGTATTTTGCCCGGGCCTCGTCAAGCCTCGTTTTGAGCGCGCCGGGCACCGCCTTGGTGGTTCCCATCTGGTAACTATCTCCTGAAAAACTGCCTTCTTTACGGAAGAGCGCGGACACCTGAATATCGAGGTGCTCTCAAAATGAGAGTAACACTCAGAATGAGGCTGGTCCATGAGCGACACCATTTTCGTCACCGGTGCATCCGGTCAACTCGGTCAACTGGTTATCAAGCATCTGCTTGCACGAGGCGTGACGCCGAACCGTATCATCGCCGGCACCCGTAGCCCCGAAAAGCTGGCTGACCTTGCGGCAGCGGGCATCGAGGTTCGCCAGGCGGACTTCGAAGACCCGCAAGGTCTGGCCGAAGCGTTCAAAGGCGTCGGTACTGCCCTCATCGTTTCAACCGATGCCGTGGATGGAGCCGACAGACGATTGAAGCAGCATCGCAATGCGGTACTGTCGGCCGCTGAGGCTGGGGTCAAGCGACTCGCCTATACGTCGATGCCCAATCCGGCCAGCTCGTTTCTGACCTTCGCACGGGACCATCTGGAAACTGAGCGAACCATCCAGGCCACAGGTTTGCCGCACGTGATTTTTCGAAACGGCTGGTATCACGAAAATTTGCTCAGGTCGCTCCCTGATGCGCTGAAAAGCGGCCAATGGTATTCGGCAACTGCAGATGGGAGAACGTCGAGCGCCGGACGAGAGGAGATGGCTGAAGCGATTGCCGCCGCGCTGGCCACGTCGACCTCCGGGAGCCGGACCTACACGCTCACAGGTACTGAGGCGCTGTCCAGCGAAGAAATCGCCGACCTCGTGCGCCGTGCTACTGGCAAGCCTCTTGCCGTCGTCCATGTGACTGACGAGCAATTCGCGACGGGGCTGAAGGCGGCCGGTGTTGCTGATGGTTTTGTTTCGCTATTGATGTCGATTGAGGCGGAGGTTCGGGCTGGCCATCTTTCCATTGTCACGGACCATCTCGAATCGCTGATCGGCCGCACGCCAAAGCGGCTTGCGGATTATCTGCAAGAGGCCAGAGCGAGCTACGCGATTTGACGATGTTCCCGAAATGCGGCCGCAACCGTACGTAAGGCCTCGCGCGACTTCGTATCCGAGAGACTCGAATGCAGCACAATTTCTGACGAAGGAAGCGCGGGGATCGCAGGCGTGCATCAGCGTAAAGACGGAAAGCTCGCGGTTGCGTCTGCAAGGTCGACCGTCGACCGCCAACGAGCGTGCGGGTTCGCGCAGGTTGATACGTTCGACAGAGCCACACAGATCGTCAACAATGCGATATCTAGCTGGAAGCAACCTGTTGCATTCAGCTCGAAGTAACCGACAGCGTCGTCGATTTACTTGAGTGCCGATATCAGGATCAACGTATGGCTCGCTCTGAACGTCTTCTTAGTCTCCTGCAAGTGTTACGGCGCTATCGACGTCCCGTGCGTGGTCAAGCCTTGGCCGAGGAGCTCGGTGTGAGCATCCGCACGCTATACCGCGACATCGCCAGTTTGCAGGCGCAAGGAGCAATGATCGAGGGGGAGCCGGGCGTTGGTTACCTGATGAAACCGGGTTTCATGCTGCCGCCCATGATGTTTCGCTCCGAAGAACTCGACGCTTTGGTTCTTGGCATGCGCTGGGTGGCTGATCGCTGCGACAGGACGCTATCGGACGGTGCGCTGAGCGCGCTTGCGAAGATGGCGGCCGTATTGCCGGCGGAACTGCGCCGCGAACTGGAGGAATCGTCGCTGCTAGTCGGTGCGCCGTTGAAGAGGCACGCCTACAAAGTCTCGTCGGATCTTCTGCGTGCGGCAGTCCGGGCAGAGCGAAAGCTCAATATTACTTATGTGGACGCCAGTGGTGCTGAATCGCAGCGCATCGTTTGGCCATTTGCGTTGGTGTATTTCGACCAGGCCCGCGTGCTGATGTGTTGGTGTGAGTTTCGCGCAGATTTCCGGAATTTCCGTTCGGACCGCATCCTGAACATCGAGGAAATGGAGCGCTATCCCAGGAGACGCTCAACGCTGCTTCGTGAATGGCGCAAAGTCAATCATCTGGCTAGCCGCACGATACTGCCAGAATCTGACAGTATGCTCTCGTAGACTGAGCTTCCTTTCTTGGCCAGGAGCTCAAAATGAAGTTTGCGTCTGTTCGTGTTGTTACTCGGCATATCGAAGGTCTGGTCGAGTTTTACCAGAAGCTTTCCGGTCTCGAAGCTGCACGGCCGGCTGATGGGTTCGCGGAAATACAATTCGAAGGGGCGGTGCTGGCGATTTCGTCTGAGCACCTGATCAAGCTTTTCAATGCCGGCGCCGCCACTGCGGCCGCGAATCGGTCGGCGATCCTCGAGTTTGAGGTGGAGGACGTTGATGCAGTGTTCGAACGGATGAATGCGTTGGGGACCGACATCGTTATGCCGGCGACGTTGATGCCGTGGGGCAATCGCTCGCTGTTGCTGCGCGACCCGGACGGGAATCTCATCAACGTATTTTCTCGACCCAGGCGCTGAGAGAGACAACGCCGGCAAGGACTCTTGCCTGACCCATTCCCAGCCATGCGGACGTATAGCCGCCGCGGCGTAGCAAACCGTCGCGACAATTGCGAGTTGAGGAACAGGCTGCCGCCCAGGTCCTTCGAAGGCGCTTATGCCGACTACCAGGCAAGTGCCCCGCAGGCGAACGTTTTGGTGTGGAGCGAAATGTGGATTCGTGCTCGCGCTAACCGTCTCCCGTTCCGTCACGACGCGGGAGATATTCGTTTGATCCCGGCCGCGTGCCCGGTATGGTCGGGATCGTTGTTCGTGATGTGATTGGCCACGACTTCCCCTTGACGCGACCTACTGGATATCGGCTGGAGGATCCGGCATGAAATGGACTACCACTATTCCGATTAGTCCCAGCGCGCACAGGAAAGTCAGGAAATAGCAGATACGCTCGGTGAGCGTCGCCCTGCGCTTTTTGCGTTTAGGGGCATTACGGTTCCTGCTGAACGTGCGAATCCCCTGATCCTCAAGCGCTTCCTGCTGTACTTCCTTGTGTAGATTGTCCATCTGTCCGCTTTTTACTTGTATTTCACGTCTGACGATCCGGAATGATCTCAGATATTTGTAAGATTTGCGTCCCTATCGGCTTTCTCGCCAGCTTCCCGAATGACCGCCGCCTGGTTCCTTAATCATTGTCGAACCGCCCCTCTACCTGCGGCGTCCAGTATGTCGTTCTGAATGAATCCGCGACACCTGTTCGCCATGGCCCGAGTGCTTCGACGACCGACTGGGCAGCTTCAAAACATCATTTGATCAGATGTTTTACACTGTTCTCGATATCGAAGCGGACATGTAGTTGTAGCCGCCAATTATCACGATCTCGTGAAATTCGATGATTACGCAATTCGTGGTTAGGCAGGGGCGATCGTCTGCGTCGATATTCCAGTCCAATCAAGGAGAGACGGATCATGAGCAAGGTAATTAGCACATCAATCGCGGCCGTTGCCGCGCTCGCGCTGTCGGGCGGTGTTTATGCGCAGAACAACACGCTGGCGACTCCGACCACGGTGTCACCGGCCGCCAATGCAACGAGCGGCTACGGCACGCCCGGCGCCACCAACTCGGACAGCGGCGTGGGCACCGGGTCGCTGAACTCGCGCCCGCAGAAGAGCACGAACAATGGCTCGACATCCGACACGCCGGCTTATGGGACCAATAACACGCTGGCAACCCCGACCACGATGTCGCCTGCTCCCAAATAACGGCACTTAATGACGATCACCCGGCGTAAGCGCACAGCAAACAAGCGCCTCTCATTCGCCAGTCGTCACAAGAAAAGCCGCTGTCCTCACGGATAGCGGTTTTTTTATTTCTCCCTAAAACGGGCCGAACTGGGACGGTCGCCGTCTGGCTGCGGTCTGCCAGCTTCGGTGGTTCGACACTGCGACCGAGATCATTGGGGATCGACAGAATCAAAGATGCCGGGTTTCCGATGGCGGGTTGCTCCAATTTAAATACGTGGACACCGCAACGCTTGCAGAACGGATGATGTGCAAACGGATTTTTGCCCCGATAAACCGTCAGTGCATTCTCATCGGTAAGAAGGCGGAACGCTTCTAGGCGAACATTGACGAGCCAGAGCCGCGTTTTGCTGCAGAAGGTGCAATTGCATTTCGTTGTGCCCTCGCTGAAATCGATCTGAGCTTCGAACCTCACGGATTGGCAATGGCAACCTCCTCGATATGTCCGCAGCATTGGGTGCTCCTATGGATTGAGATGCACTCGTCATGCTTCGGCCTCGTAAAGCAGACCGTAACTCCCGCTCGTTCGTTTTATGCGTGCGAAACCGAGTTCCCCCAAATGCATCCCGGCGATCAACAGCCCCTCCGAACTGGCCATGTCCAGGAGCCGTGATCGTGTGACGGCGGCGAGCGAAGGGTCTTGATCGAATGCAATCGATACGTCTGGCCGTTTAACCTGAATGTGAGGAAAATGAACAATATCGCCCCAAACAAGCAGGCCTTGATCGTGGGATTCGAGAAGATATCCGGAGTGCCCATCTGTGTGTCCCGGTAGCGGCATCGCCCGGATACCGGGAAGTACTTCTCCCTCATTGAACGTGCGAAGCCTGTCGCGGTAGCCGTCGAACACTTGACGTGCTATCAGGAAGTTACCTCGGGCACGCTCGCTGGCGCGACTTAGATTTCCATCGTCCTGCCAGAACTTGACCTCTTGCTGATGAGCAATAAGCTCCGCATTCGGAAAGCTAATGTGTCCGGCTGTGTCCACTAGGCCGCCGACATGATCGGGATGGGCATGTGTGAGCAGGATCGTGTCGATCTCGGACGGTTCGACGTCAGCAAGCGATAAATTGGTTCTCAGTCGACCGCCCCATTGTTTGATGCCTCCAGCCCCACCGTCGATGAGAATCGAGCGGCCCGCTCCGCGCACTACGTAGCAGTTGATATGGACGGCGGAAGGCTCCTTCTGCCCTGCATCACTTTGCATTCTGGAGGCCTCGGACGGATCGATGTTCGAGAGAAAGTCGAGGCTGGCGGTGAGGTAGCCGTCGCTGATTGCGGTGATCGTGAAATCCCCGACTCGTTGACTTGGAAAGCTAAAGGTGGACACGGTTCTTCTCCGGAAGACTTTCTAATTTCGGGCGTGAATGGTCGATGCGGTATACCCAAAACAACGGATGCGTGCCGTGAGACCCGTGTGGCGCGCGATGGCGTCGTCCAGCGCTTCCATGAACAGGTTCATCACCGGGGGTGTGCGAAATGTCTCAAGGCGATATTGGATTTCCGCGAAGACGGGATGTCCGTGTCCATGCCGAACGTCGACATAGATGACATGAACGTTTTTGAGTGCGGCTCCAAGGACACTCGTACAGAGTTCGATGCATTCGCTGGAAAGCTCGGCAAGCGTCTCATCAGACGGCATTTGCCCCGTAGCAATATAGAAAGTGACATTAGGCATCGCGGACCTGCTTTTACTGTTCGACCGAAACGGCGTGGGAACGCGTCAGTTGTGCTGTCATCGGCGAATAAAGATGAATGCCTGCCGACATGCTCTCGACAAGCTGAGCGTTTCGCCGGGGCAGTTTTGCGAGCCAGCGGCGGTCCGGAAACTTCTCCAGCGCGACTGCTTGCATCGCCAACGGTGTGAGGCCCATCTGGATCAGAGGTTCGGGGCCGCTTGCGCAAAGCACCAGGAGTTCATCGGCATTGACTGCCGGCGCAATGCCGATATCGCTGTAGAGATTTCGGTGCCAGTCGGTGATGTGTTGCTGCCACCTTGCAAAATTGCCGCCGCCTTTCTGGCGATATTCCTCTCCCGTCAGGACGTCGAGACTGTCAATCGTGTGGATGGCGAGGTAGAGCGGGCAGCCATCGCTTAGTGACTTGAAGCGCTGCGACGTGTGGAAGCCCGTGACCGAGATGAGGGCGGGCAGTTTTTCAAGGCTGTAGAAGTCGTTCCATTCCGCTTCGCTGTTGGGATCGGCGAAGCTGCATTCCACGGTGTAGATCATCAGACTATCCTTCGTGACGGGGGAGCATGTTGCAGCGAACGATCCATGTTCATTGCATTAACGTAATGCTAATCTGTGATTTCCCGCACACATATCGATATATAGTCAGCCTTCAGTGACATTTGCTCAAGCTGGCGTCGGCGTATATCAACCGGCGAGACCCCAATGCGACGTAAGATTCCAAGCAATTCCGCGCTCATGGCTTTTGAGGCCGCGGCTCGACACGGCAGCTTCGCTCGCGCGGCCGAGGAGTTAGCGCTGACTGAGGGCGCCGTTAGTCGTCAGATCGGTCGACTGGAGGCATTTTTGGGCGTCGCGCTGTTCGAGCGCGTTGGAAACCGGGTACGGCTTGCGCCCAACGGCACGCGATACGCGGCGCAGGTTCGCGAGATTCTGGATCGGCTGGAACGGGACAGCCTGTATCTGATGGGACAGCCCATCGAGGGCGCGAGCATTGATATTGCCGCGATTCCGACCTTTGCCACTCGTTGGTTGATCCCTCGACTGAAACGCTTTCAAGATCGGCATCCGCACATTACCGTGCACATTGCCGAGCGTATGGACCCCTTCATTCTTGCCGGTAGCGGTTTCGACGCAGCGATCCATTTTGAGCATCCGGCGTGGGCGGGTATGCATTTGCATCGGCTGCTGGAGGAGGTGCTAGTGCCGGTCTGTAGTCCGGCGCTGCTCGCAAGCGCCGGTGCGAACCTTTCGCTCGATGAACTGCCACGCCTTCACCGGCGTCAGAACCCGGACGCAGGGCAGCTATACGCACAGGAGGCCGGCATCGTGCTGACCAATTCGGCGGTCGGCGCACGGTACGATCTCCATTCCATGTTGATCGAGGCGGCGCTAGCCGGCCTGGGGGTTGCGTTGGTGCCGCGTCTTTACGTGGGGGCAGAACTTGAACAAGGCCGTTTGGTTGCGCCCTGGCCGGACGGCAAAGCGATTGCCAAAAACTTCTGCCTCGTTCTTCCTGAGCCGATCGAGTTGAGTGAAGCGCCACTGCAGGCATTTGCGAAATGGATGCTTCAGGAAGCCCGGGGTTTAATGGCTTAAAGCAGGGCCTGACGCTCATCAAAACCAGCCTGGCCTCCGCCGTTTTCCTCGCGATGGTCGACGATTCTGCTTACCTGCCCTGAGGTTGTGACCGGGGCCGAAAGAGCAGTGTCCGCCTCAACGCCGCGACTTGACCCAATGCAGATTGGCTACCGGCCCGGTGAGACCTCGTGACAGCTTGACTACCGCTTTGGTCAGGCATCGTGAAACGCCCCTCGGTTATGCTCTTGACGCGCCGTATTGGCCTGGCAGCAACTAGGGAAGGGTGAAGCGACACCCGAAAACCGGTTACTTTGTATTTTCACACGGTTTTGGCCGGACTCAGCGTGATGACGAGCGGCCCAGTTCGAGCCAGCGCTTATCTTCATCAGCCGGTCGGCGGCTTGCCAGTGAAAACCGCCAATTGAGCGTCGAAAGCGCGTTTGTAGGCGGGCCGCGCTTCGCCGCGGGCGACATAGGCGGAGAGGTTCGGGTATTCGCCCAGCAAACCCGATGCTTTCAGCCTGAGCAGCACCGACACCATCATCAGGTCGCCCGCGCTGAACGCACCATCGAGCCAGTCGGCGTTGCCAAGGCGATCGGAAAGCTCACGCAACCGGTCACGGATGCGATCTTCGACGATAGGCAGGCGCTGCTCGTACCAGGCCTTGTCCGCCTCCTGAAACCTGGTGGTCTGGAGATCGAGGATCGGCGGCTCGACCGTGTTGAGCGCCGCAAACATCCATGTGATCGCGCGTGCGCGGGCATTCGCATCGTCAGGTAGCAGGCCTGTATGGTGCTCTGCGATATGGAACACGATGGCTCCCGATTCGAACAGGGTCAGCGCGCCTTCTTCATAGGTCGGGATCTGCCCAAAGGGATGAAGTGCTCGATGCGCGGGTTCCTTCATTGCGCTGAAAGAAACAAGGCGAACCTCGTAAGCTTGGCCGGCTTCTTCAAGCGCCCAGCGAACCCGCATGTCACGCGCCAGTCCCTTGCCGCGATCGGGCGATCGTTCAAAGACGGTGATAACGGGGATCAGTGGCGGGGGCATGGTGATTTCTCCTTTGCTGGATGTCTCGTCGAGTGCCGGAGACGTCACTCCGGCGCTTATCTATCAGACGTTCGCGATAGGGCTAAATCGACATCCTCGAACTAATTTTTTCTCAGGGATTGGGTCAATCGGTGTCCAGAACGACATCATCCGGGCACGAGACCGGTCTTCGCCATTCTGTTGAAAGCCCCAGGTACGAATTCGGATCGTATGCATGCGGGCCATAATCTGTCGGAATTCCCCGGCACTATCCGCAGCGGGTCAGCTCACTTGTCAGTATCCAGCAAGGTCTCAGCGGTGATGACGCTGCAATACTCTACGTCCAGATTGGCAAGCGACATTGCGTGCACGTCTTCCGCGCTTCGCAGGTTGCCGTTCCAGTCCTTTCGATCAAACGTGAAACAGCAATCGGCTACGAGGTAGGTTGCGAAGCCCAGGTTGCCGGCCATACGGACCGTCGCTTCGACAGAGTTATTGGTGATGACGCCGGCTATCACCAGTGTGTGATGGCCTTGTGCGCGAAGTTGGGCTTCCAGATTCGTACCTATGAACGCATTGTTGGTCCGTTTCGGAATGACCGGCTCGCCGGCGACAGGTGCGGCCTCCGGTTTGAAGTCGTGTCCGCTTTGGCCCGGTCGATAATGCGAGCCGGGTTCGGTCGAGTCGTGCCGAATGTGCCATACCGGCCAGCCACGCCGCCGCCAGTGGTCGAGCAAACGTGCAATCTGAAGCTCGGCAAGCGGGTTGTTTCTGCGTCCCCAGCTTGGGTGGTCGATGGCTTTCTGAAGATCCACGAGCATAAGCACGGCGCCGGCCGGGCGTGGCAAGGCAGTCATTTTTTTCCCTGCGTAAGCGGACGTTGTCGCGAAGCGATTCGATTCAGGACTTTATCGCAAGTCGGCCGCAAGTTCGCACTCGCGGAAGTTGCCCGGTTTGATGCGGCGAGGACGAGACACTTGACTAAGGCGCCTGGATCGTCAACATCCCATGAGCGCGCGGGATGGATGTATCCTGCGCACCTTTCTCCTCCAACAACCTGGCCCGTGAATAGAAATGAGCGGTTTTGTCTTCACGGAGACTCTTCAACGGAGATATGAACGATGACCTCGAAAAGCATCCGCAGAGCGACCGCAGAGGACGTGGCCGTTCTTACACAGATCCGGAACGATGCGCATGCAAAGAAGGTGGCTCATAGCGACTATGCGTGGGGCAAGGAGGGAGACGGATTTTCCGAGCAGTGGGTGCGAAACAACGTCTCGCAGAAAGAAGTGTATGTCGTTGAACTGGATGGTACGCCGGCTGGAACGTTCTCGTTCGATCTGGACGATGAAAGACACTGGGGACCTCAAGAACCGATCGCTGGTTATGTGCATGGCCTTTCTGTGCGGAAAGGCTTTAACGGACGTGGACTCGGGAGTTTTATGCTTGATTGGTGCGCTAACAAGGTGAGCGGCCTGAACCGGCGTTTTGTTCGACTCGACTGCGCCGTCCACAACGAGAAACTATGCGCCTACTACGAGTCGCTTGGTTTTATCCGCGTAGGCCTGTACCCGGAGCCCGAACCCGATGGCTACGTCTGGTCGCTATACGAGAAATCGGCTGACTAACTTTCACTGGTTGTGCGGGACGCTATTGGCGACAACGGGGCGAAAATGCCTGCCAGACCGCGAATCGCCGTACCCCCGGAACACACGCAATGTTGGGGGGCATCGTAGACACGGTTGGGGTTTGAAAACTGAAGTACCGCGATCAGCTTTGCTCGCACACCGCCGGGTAGCGTTACGTACTGGCGGTCGAGCCGAAGTTTGGGCGGCGATTGCATGAGGGGGCCTCCGAAGCTGGAGGCCCGATATTAACGGCCGACTCGCCCGTGCAAGATTCTCCAGATCAGGCACGCATCATATCGATGACGGCCTGCGACAACGCTCCGCCCACCTCTCCAAGCCTGTCGACGGCATCGAAATGGTGCCCGTCCCGTTGACGTACGATCCGCACGTCGAGACCATGGTTATTCAGGAGCGTCTGGTATTCCGCCTGCAACCTGTGGAACTCATCGGACTCATCGCCGCCGACGGTCAGGATGAACGGCAGAACTGTCGAGGGCAGATGGAACTTGGGGCTGAAATCAGCCACCTCCCGCTCATCGAGTTTGACGGCGTTGTTGAGATAGCACAGCCGGATCGGTTCCAGATCGTAAAGACCGCTGATTGCGCAAGCACCCTTCACAACGTTTGCGGGAAGATCATGCTTCGTCCAGTCGGTGCCGGCCAGAATCGCAGTCAAGTGGCCGCCCGCCGAGCTTCCGGACACGTAGATTGCGTCGCGGTCGAGGCCGAGTGCCTGTGCATTTCGATAAAGATGAGCAATCGCCTGGATGTTGTCCAGGACGATGTCCCCCATTCGCACTGAGGGTGCGAGTCGATAGTTCACGACCGCCACGTTGATGTTCGCTTCCAGATAGGGAAGCGCCACCGTGCTGAAGTCGGATTTATCGAGCGATTGCCAGTAGCCGCCGTGGATGAAGATGAGGACCGGACGCCCCTTGTCCTTCGCGGGGAAGAAATCGAGCGTTTGTTTTTCGTCCGCGCCATAGCGCACATTTTCGTTCACCGTGTGGTCGCGACGAAACTGGGCGCTCGTCTGCGACCAGCGGGCGAATATCTCCAGATGGTCGGGGATTCCGGCGCGAACATTGTATTGTTGATCCAAAGCCTCTTGATTAAACGAACGGTAAACCGGCATCCTGTACCTCATTGAAAGTGCGTTGAAGGAGTAAGCGAACATTCGGGCGTCCGCGTCACTCCGTAAATTACAGGTGCTGCGGGCTGGCACGCTCGCGCGCAAGTGACAACATTGATTGAGGACACGCCATGTTCGGCAAGAGCGAAAACCGGGACGACTACCAACTCATCCAGCAGCGAGTCGGCGGAATGGCCCGCGATCTACCCGACCGGTTCTTCATCGACTATCACGAACATCGGCGCGGCCAGCTGATCTACGCGTCCGCGGGGTCGATTCTCGTCACTGCTGAAGGCGGTTCGTGGGTCGTGCCGCCGCTGCGCGCCGTGTGGGTGCCGCCTCGGGTACGCCATTGCATGCAGGCAATCGGGCGCATTGAAATGCGCACGCTCTACTTCGATCCGGAACACACGCCGCTCGCCTCGACCGCATGTTGCGTGGTTTCCATATCGCCGCTGCTGCGCGAGTTGATCGCGTCTGTCGTCAAGATGCCGGTTGACTACGACGAACACGGGCGCGATGGCCTCGTGGTCGAGCTGCTGTTTCAGGAGATCAAACCGCTGCAGATCGAGCCGCTGCATCTGCCGATGCCGAACGATGCACGCATCGCGCGTATTTGCCGCTGGATCGTCGCGAATCCGGCCGAGGAGACGTCCGTTACCTCCTGGAGCAAGGTGGTTGGTGCGAGTGAACGCACGATCATTAGACTGTTCCCCGAAGAAACCGGCATGACGTTCACGCGCTGGAGGCAGCAGGCCCGTTTGCTCGCGGCCGTGCAGATGCTCGCTAACGACCGCCCTGTCACCGAAATCGCCACGGATCTCGGCTACGACAGTCCTAGCGCGTTCAGCGCGATGTTCCGCAAAGCGTTGGGAAGCAGCCCCACGGAGTATTTCCGGCGTACTGACGCAGACTGAGGCGTGTCGCGTATCCCGCCTTTTATTGATCGCCAGAATGGCGTCAACGCGACGAATCGTGGCGCTATCGCGAGCGTCCGCTGTGCGCTAATTGTTCATAGTGATCGTGAAGGCCGCGTGGGCGGCAAACACAGGAGCTGTAATGACAATTTACGATCGCATTCGCGAAGCGGGAATAACGCTTCCGACACCCGCTATTCCCGCCGCTGCATTCCGTCCCTACGTTCTTTTAGATAATCAACTGATCGTTTCAGGACAATTGCCGGTGCGGGACGGAAAGGCACTGTTTACCGGCAAAGTGCCTGACGTGGTGTCGGTCGCAGATGCTCAGAGTGCGGCGCGACTTTGCGTGGTCAACATCCTGGCGTGGGCACACCATGCTACGGAAGGCGATCTGAACCTGATCAGGAAGGTATTGCGACTCGGCGGGTTTGTCGCGACGTCGGACGGTTTCGCCGATGCCCCTGCCGTTATCAATGCGGCGTCCGAGCTTGTCACCCAGATTTTCGGTGAGCGAGGCTCGCACGCAAGAATCGCGATAGGCGTGGCAAGCTTGCCCCTCAATGCGCCGGCGGAAGTCGAAGCGACGTTTGCACTGGCGGGATGAACTGGGCGCGACGGGCGGACTGCCCGTATGCGCAGGGGAGCGCGCACCGCGATGCAGTCGCGCGCCATCCTGTCAGCCGAAGATGACCGTCGTGTCTCGAGTCGGCGCCGAGGTTGGCCCGGGTCGCGCCGACAACATTCAATTCACTCCTTCACTTTTACGCCGATATGACTCCCACCTACTTGTGCGCCGACATGCGCCGGACCGATCTCGCGTGGACTGACTGGCCCGCCATCGAAAAATTTCTGAAAGACGAACTGATCTGCCGCGCCGCGGTTCACGACTCGCCGTATCCGTACATCACGGCGCAAAGCTTTACGTTCGTCGGCGATGCGTTCCTGATTCACTGCTCGCGATTCGGAAAATTTGCTGCGGCGATCCATGCCAACCCGCATCTGATTATTGAAATCGATCGACCGGTGGCGCTGCTTAAAGCGCCCAAAGGGCAAAACACCAGTCTCGAGTACTACAGTGTGATCGCTCGCTGCCGGGCACAAATCACGCATCTGACGAATGACGTGATCGCGCACCAGAACCAGGCGCTCGACAAATTTCGACCGGAGAAAGACTACACGCCGATCGAGGACGGCGCGGCCAATCAGATCATCGCGATGCGATGCGTGATCGACGAGATGACGGCCAAGAAACGCATTCTCGCGGACGGTCAATATTCTCCGCCTGGTCAACCTGAGGCCCCCTATGTCCGGTACCCGTTTGCCGCGGGCGCGGCCCTGTCCGGCTTGCCGGCAGACGCGTTCGACAAGAACCGCTTCAAGTAAGCCGGCCGCAGCCGTTCCCAAGTTGGCGTAGACGCGATACCCGACGGCATCTTCACGTGAGCCGCTGTTCTTTTGGAGTCCGATAGTGATTTGCAGGCACCGTTCGATGCGGTGTCCGTACTTTTCGATTCGACCCATGAGAACAGGAGGCACGCATGAAGATGACAGGGATGGAAGTGGCGGGCGGCAACGCGGCCAGCCGGTTGGAACGGTTACCTGTTTGCGGCTACCACCGCATGCTGTTCGTAGTCATCGCGCTGGCATTTTTCTTCGACAACGTCGACCTCGCCACGATGACCTTTGTTCTCGGCTCCATCAAGAGCGAGTTTGGCCTGAGCAGCGCGCAGGCTGGAATGCTGGGTAGCGCCAGCTTCGCCGGGATGGCGCTGGGCGCATTGTGTTCAGGAGCCGCCGCCGACCGGTTCGGCCGCAAGCCGGTGTTTCAGATCAGCATGATCGTGTGGGGCGTGGGCAGCTATCTGTGCTCGACCGCTACGCATGCGACCTCATTGGGTATCTTCCGGCTGGTTCTCGGCATTGGAATGGGGATGGAGCTCCCGCTCGCGCAGACCATGCTGTCGGAATTCATTCCGGCAAAGTCGCGGGGCCGCTACCTCGCAATGATGGATGGAAACTGGCCGCTGGCGTTTGTCTGTGCCGGACTGCTTTCATACTATGTACTGGGCGCGCACGGCTGGAGAACCTTGTTCCTGATCGAATCGATGCCGGCGGTCTTTCTGTTCGTGGTCCGCCGCTATGTTCCCGAATCGCCGCGCTGGCTTGAATCGCGAGGGCGTCACGTGGAGGCGGCGGAAATCGTCGCGCGAATCGAGCAATCGGTGATGTCGCGCCTGCAATTGAAAAGTTTGCCGGCGACTAATCCGGTCGCTATCGAGTTGCGTAGCGAGCAGGGCCTCAAGGTGTTGTGGTCGAAGGCTTATCGGAGCAGAACGCTGACGGTCGGTTCGTTGTGGTTCTTTTCACTTCTTGGATTCTATGGATTGAACACCTGGCTGGGCGCGCTCCTTCAACAATCGGGACTCGCCGTGACGAAGTCGGTTCTGTTCACCGTCTATGTATCGCTAGGCGGCGTGCCCGGCTTTCTATGGGCCGCCTGGGCGGTCGAGCGATGGGGACGCAAACCGACATGCGTCATCACGCTGGTGGGCGCCGCGGTGATGATCTTCGCATTTGGCCGCATTGCGCATCTCAGTCCGAGCCCGTCTGCGCTGATCGCAGTCGGCGCACTGATGCAATTCTTCACGTTTGGCATGTGGGCCGTGCTCTACACCTACACGCCCGAGTTGTACCCGTCGAGAGCGAGGGCTTCGGGGTGCGGCTTCGCCTCATTCATTGGACGGCTTGGTGCGCTGATTGGACCGACGGTGGTCGGCCTGACCCTTCCAGTCTGGAAGAATGATGGTGTATTCGTTTTCGGTGCCCTCTGTTTTCTGGTGGCGGCGCTCGTGGTGACGCGCTTTGGGATTGAAACTCGCGGCAGCACGCTGGAGAACGTGTCCGGTTAGCAAACTTGGCTCTCGAAGCCGGTGTCCGCATCTTCGAGAGCGAACTGATCTGTTCCGATGCGACGGCGCACCGTCTTAGGGTCGAGGGACGACGGGCAGATATCCCTGGTCACACGCTGCCGACATGGCGGAGCGTGCTTGAACGCCAATATGATGGGTGGGAATCCGAGCATCTGGTGGTCGACACAGCTAACGTTTCGGTTGAGCAGGTCGTCGAAACTATCGCTCGTCAACTGTCGGTGCTACCCCCGGGAGCAAAGCGTGTCACGCTCAGTGTGATGAAACGTACGTCGCATCGTCGAACGCTGCCGGAATGGCGAAGCTCTCGCGCATACGCTTCGTCTCCGCCGCCGGCGTCAAGCCAAAAAGCCGCTTGAACTCCCGGTTGAACTGGGATGCGCTCGTGTAACCTACCGCGTGGCTCGCGGCGTCTGCAGTCAACTCCTCGCGGATCATCAACAGGCGAGCCTGATGCAAGCGGGTTGACTTCACGTACTGCATCGGAGAAACGTGTGTGATTGCCTTGAAGTGGCTATGGAAGCTCGGAACGCTCATTCCCGCTTCTCCTGCCAACTGCGTCACGTCCAGCGGCTGCGCGTAGCCGGCGTGGATGAGGCGTAGCGATCTGCCTATCCGGCCGAACTGGCCTCGCATCGCCAAAGCTTCGCGCATCGAGCTTCCCTGCTTTCCGGTGAGCACACGGAAATAAAGTTCGCGTAGCAGGCCAGGGCCCAATACAGCGGCTTCAAGCGGCCGATGCATCGCTTCAAGGAAACGCAGCACGGACGCCTGCATCGCGTCATCCATCGGTGTCGACATCATGCTTTGAGGCGCCTGCACGTGTTCCGCTACGCCTTCACGGTCGATCTGCCCGGCCAGCTCGGCGGCCAACGTGAAATCGAGGTGGAGGTACAGCGCAAGCAGCGGGCGCTGCCGGGTGGCCTCGGTTTCCATGCTGAACGGAACGGGCGCGGCTACGGCCAGGTAGTGACGTTCGTCGTAGAGATAAAGCCGGTTGCCGAAATAACCCCGCTTGCGCCCCTGACAAACGATCACGATACCGGGATCGTAGAGAACCGGTGTGCGTGCCAGAGGTCGGTTTGACCGCAAGATGCGCACGCCCGGCAGCGCCGTGAGGTTGTAGCCCTCGTCGGGCGCCAACGCGAGGAGCAGTGCAACCATGCGTTTCCGGGTTGCCGCGGAAAGATCCGGATTATCCGTGATGGCCCGTTTTGCGTTCATAGTTTTAGGCAAGAAAAATAGCGAAATATGGCTTAGACAGCCCCGTCATTGAGACTAGTATGCACTTTCCAGACAACATTCGGGAGAGGCTTCAATGGCATCCGGCAAAACTCTACTTATCACTGGCGTCAGCAGCGGTTTCGGCCGTGCGCTTGCAGCCGAGGCGTTGGCGGCGGGACACAAAGTCGTCGGTACAGTGAGAAGTGCGCAGGCAAAGCATGATTTCGAGGCGCTGTCTGCGAACGCGGCTTTTGGACGTGTACTTGACGTGACCGACTTCGACGCCGTTGGCGGCATCGTGGCGGAGATTGAGGCGACCGTCGGACCGGTTGACGTTCTGGTCAACAACGCCGGTTACGGACACGAAGGCATCATGGAAGAATCGCCTTTGTCCGAGATGCGTAGACAGTTCGATGTGAATGTGTTCGGCGCTGTCGCCATGATGAAAGCCGTGCTGCCCTTCATGCGCGAACGCAGACGTGGCCACATTCTGAATATCACGTCGATGGGCGGCTACATCACCATGCCGGGCATCACGTACTACTGCGGAAGCAAGTTCGCGCTGGAGGGCATTTCCGAGGCGCTCGGCAAAGAGGTCAAGCCTTTCGGCATCGCCGTCACAGCCGTCGCACCCGGCTCGTTCCGCACCGATTGGGCGGGTCGTTCGATGACGCGAACACCCCGTTCGATTGCGGATTACGACGCTATCTTCGACCCCATTCGCACAGCGCGTGAGGAGAAGAGCGGCAAGCAACTGGGCGATCCTCAAAAGGCGGCACGCGCGATGCTCGCCGCAATCGCCGCGGATTGCCCACCCACGCATCTTTTACTCGGTAGCGATGCACTCGGGCTCGTGAGAGGTAAGTTGTCCGCATTGGAAAATGAGATCCGCGACTGGGAGTCTGTCACGGTCTCAACCGATGGCTGAAGACCGCTGGAGTCGGGCGCAATCGCAACTAGCGCTGCGATCGGGTCGTGTGCGGTTTGGCTCGGCGAGTTTTTTGTGCAGGTTCACTGCGAGCCGGTTCTACCGGATTTTGCGCCGCCGTTGCCATGATCCATTCTTTGAATGCAAGGACGGCGTCATCGTCCGCGCGATCGGTATTCACGACCAAGGTGTAGTCCGGTCCGCGCAACACCGGCTCCGATATCGGGCACACGAGACGCCCGGTTGCGATCTCGCGCTCGATAAGTGGCAGCGACGCCAATGTCACGCCGAGGCCTTCGGCCGCTGCGCCCAGCTGGAGAAAAACGTGGTCGAAGTCGAGATGATGGGCACCCTGCAGGCCTGGCGCACCGGCCCCCCGTAACCAGTCGGACCAGGCAGTGCGCGTGCTCGTGGAATGAAGGAGCGTGTGATTTCGCAGGTCGGCGACCGTCCTGATCGGGTGGCTTAGCAGCACCGCTGGATTGCAGGCGGGCAGGCGCAAATCGGGCATCAGCGTCGTTGACACGAGGCCTGTCGCCTCCTCGGGTCCCGACCGCACGCCGACGTCAAATGCACCGCCGACATAGCGCAACTTGCGTGAGGTTGTGGAGAGCCGCACATCAATGTCTGGGTAGCGAGCCCGGAAATCCGCCAGGCGCGGTATTAGCCAGCATAAAGAGAAGCTTGCCAGCGCATTTACGCGCACCACTCCGGTGATACGGCGCGTAATGGATTCCTGACGCAGCCGGGTAACCGAACTGCCCAGGCGCGCAAATGCACCTTTGACGTCGTTGAGCAGAGCAGCGCCTTCGTCAGTAGGAACGACGCCGCGTGAACGGCGCTCAAAGAGCGGAACGCCGAACCAGTCTTCCAGCAAGCGAATCTGTTTGCCGACCGCCCAGTGCGTGACGTGCAGGTCGCTCGCCGCAGCCGCGAAACTCCCCAGGCGGGCGACCGCCTCAAAGTGCCGCAACGCATTTAAGGGAGGCAACTTTTCCGCGTCTTTCCCCGCTCGTTTGTCTGTGTCCATATGGTGACTTTTTCTCCCGGCTGACTCAATTTTACGTCAGTTGTGGCGCGTTCTTGACGAACCTAGACTATGGGTGTCCCGCAACAAATGCTCAAGCTTTCGTCAAGGCCTGCGCTTCTGCGATTCAGTTGAACCATGAGACTTTTCTCCTTCTCCTCCCCAACGACAGGCATAGCCGACGGACCCGGTCAGTCGACCTCCGTATCACGCACGCGCGTATTGTGGCTCTCGTGTACGGCGCACGCGCTGCACGACGGGTACACCGACATGATCTACGCGTTGCTTCCCGTTTGGCAGGCGGACTTTGGACTCAGTTTCGGTGCCTTGGCCATGTTGCGCGGCATCTATGCGGGCACGATGGCGACGCTGCAATTACCCGCTGGACGCCTCGCGCGCACATTGGGCACGCGCGCGACGCTGGCTTTCGGCACCTTTCTGGCCGCGCTGGGCTATGCCGTCGCAGGCCTGTCTGGAAGCCTGCTGGGCTTATGCGTTGCGCTCGCCATCTCGGGAAGCGGCTCGAGCACGCAACATCCGCTGGCTTCAGGCGCGGTCTCACGCGCGTATGGACGCAACGCTCGAGGGCCGCTCAGCATCTACAATTTCTCAGGCGACCTCGGCAAATCCGCGCTTCCCGCGGCTATCTCGCTTCTGATTACCATCATGCCGTGGCGCCATGCGCTTTGGGCCGTGTCGACGATCGGCGTTTTAGTCGCAGTCGTGATTGCACTTTTTCTCCCATCGATACCGAGAGACGAGTCTTCTCTGGAGGAAACGTCGAGCCGGAACAGCAACGGTTCGCGATCGGGCTTCTCACTGCTGTTCACGATCGGCGTACTCGACACAGCCGTGCGCATGGGGTTGTTGACCTTCCTGCCATTCCTCCTGAAAACGAAAGGCATCTCGCAACCGATGATGGGCACGGCGCTCGCACTCGTCTTCATCGGTGGCGCCGCCGGCAAGTTTGTTTGTGGCTGGCTCGGCGCGCGCGTGGGGGTGATCGGCACTGTGCTCGCAACCGAAGGCGGCACGGCAGCATTGATCCTTGCCGTGATTTACCTGCCACTGGCGCCCGCCATGATCTTGTTGCCACTGCTTGGCGTGATGCTCAACGGCACATCGTCTGTTCTTTATGGCACGGTGCCTGAACTGACTTCGGTCGAGCGTACCGAGCGAGCGTTTGCGCTCTTTTATACGGGTACCATTGCTTCGGGGGCACTTTCTCCGATTGTTTACGGTTTTCTGGGCGATCGAATCGGCGTAGACGGTGCCACCATTGCGACTGCGATCACAGCGCTGACCATCTTCCCCCTGGCGCTTGCCCTTCGTCCTCGTCTGCGCACGACGTGAGCTCGCCAGCGACGCACTCCGCTGTTATTCGGCTCGCCCAGGATGCATTTTTTTCACCATCACGTGGAGACTCACCAGATGAACACTGTTCCGCAGGCGCCGTTGATTCTGATAACGGGTGGAAGCCGCGGCGTAGGGGCGGCGACTGCACGGCTTGCTGCCGCACAGGGTTACGACGTAGCGATAAGCTTCGTCTCCGACGAATCCGCTGCCCTTGCGGTGGCGGCCGATGTGGAAGCTGCCGGGCGCCGGGCTTTACCGGTGCGCGCAGACAGCGCAGATCCCGAGCAGGTCGCTCAGCTATTCGCCGCGATCGACCAGACGTTCGGCCGGATCGATGTGCTCGTGAATAACGCCGCGATAATTGCGCGGCAGTCCCGGCTGGAGGATCTCGAATTCGAGCGGATGCAGCGTGTCTTCGCGGTCAACGCGATAGGCCCTATCCTCTGCGCACAGCAGGCGGTGAAGCGGATGTCGCGTCGTTACAATGGCCGCGGCGGCGTGGTGATCAACATCTCGTCGGCATCGGCACGGCTTGGCAGTCCAAACGAATATGTCGACTATGCGGCCTCGAAGGGGGCGCTCGAGACATTCACCATCGGCTTCGCCAAGGAAGTCGCGCGGGATGGCATACGCGTCAACTGCATTCGCCCTGGGCATATCTACACCGACATGCATGCTAGCGGCGGAGAGCCGGGACGAGTCGATCGCGTCAAAGACTCGATCCCGATGGGGCGAGGCGGTCAACCTGAAGAGGTTGCGCAGGCGATTCTATGGTTGGCAAGCGCCGAGGCGTCCTTCATCACCGGCACCTTCCTCGATGTCACTGGCGGCAAGTGAGCGACAGGATGCGGCGCTGAACTTCCCGAAACGCTGTCGTGGACACTGTGCGTGAACGCACCCGCGACCTACGACGTCATCACTCGCCCTTAGCAACTACCGGATGCGAAATCGACGTCTTTGCTCTCGATGACCCCGCCAGTGCGGCCCGGTGCCCGCTGATTGCTCCAGTACAGATTGGTGTGCCTGATGACGGCATCCGGCGGCGGCGCGCCCCATTGTGTCAGGTCTTCAGTCGTATGGGCATCGCCGACCAGAAGCGCGTCATAGCCGCGTACGATTGCGCCATGCAGTGTCGAGCGGACGCACATGTCCGTCTGTGCACCCGTCACGATGAGTTTGCCCACGCTCAGGCTCGATAGCACCTGTTCGAGATCGGTGGCTTCAAACGCATCGCGATAACTTTTCTCGACGATCGCTTCCCCCGCTGCCGGAACCAGTTCGGCAACGATCTGCCACGCTTCGCTACCGGCTTTCAGACCTTCGTCGGCGTGACGGATCCAGACGACCGGCACCTTGGCGCTGCGCGCCCGCGCAATGAGCGTGTTGACTGTGTCGAGCACCTCATCACGCCGATATGCTTTCGCGACGACTTCATTCTGAAGGTCGATAACGACAAGCGCGGTGTTGGGGCGATCGGCTAACGTAGTCATGAGCAGGTAGCTTCCGGAAAAAGAAAGTATCTTAGCCGGATCTGCTGCCGGTAAGACGACGGCTTCAAGCAAGAGAGTGGCGAAGGACGGGCGGCGATTGATCTGGAAACACCGGCAGCGGAGACTATATAGTTTGCAACCGGAAGCTCGGAGCATGATAGCTGAACGTTCGCCCGACGCTGGCGGGTGACATATTGTGAACGGCCGCTTTGGCGGCGCGCCGGAAGACCTCTGACCATCTCTGACCATGAAAGAAAGGAGAGACCTCATGCCGAGCCCTGAGCGAGTGCAGCCGGCTACGCTTATCGACTATGTCTGGCGCGTGGTGCTTCGCCTCGGATTCCGGCTTGCTCGCGCGTGGTGGCACCTCCGGCGGCCTCGCCACGAGGGAGCGCTAGTAGCGATCTACGTCGGGCGGGCGCTGTTGCTGGTGAAGTCATCGTACCGGGCCGAATGGAATTTGCCCGGCGGCAGTGTCCGGCCCGGTGAAACACCCGATGCTGCCGCGCAGCGCGAAATGGAGGAGGAGATTGGTCTCCCGTCGCACCCGTCGCACCCGTCGCACCCATTGCGCCCCGCGGGCACCGTCTGCGGCTCCTGGGACGGAAGACGAGACCAGGTGCACTTCTTTGAACTGCACCTCGATTGCATGCCCGAGCTGCGGCTCGATAATCGTGAGATTGTCGCCGCGCGTCTGGCATCGCCGGAGGAATTGCACGGCATCGCGCTGACTGAGCCGGTCGCGGCGTATCTCCGCAAAGATCTCTGCCGTTAGTTGGGCCTGACTATACAGCGCTGCTGAAGAAGATCGACGTCCCCACGCTGATCCTCACTCCCGAGGAAGACAGGCTGATCGGCGAAGAGGCCGCGGGAATTCTCCTGAAGGGCATAAAGGGTTCGCAGGAAGTCATCATGCCGCGCACCGGCCACATGTTCCGGTTCTCACATCCTGGCGCCTACTCTCTCGAGATCAGGAAGTTTCTGGAGCGGGCATCGCTTTAAGCGTATGCGCACTGCCGTGGACACCCGTTCCAGGTACGATAGCGACCGGGCATGTACAGTCCTTATCAGAGCAGAGCCAGCGCCATGCTCAGCGTTGATCATTCAAGTGGACCGCAGGCAACACCGGCGGATTCAAACTCATCGAGATTGCTGCGTGAGCATCAGGTTCAGGTTCTGAACCGCTGCGCCGGATGCGCCTTTACCGAGATTATCGAAAACCGCGGACAACAGGACGTGCCCGTGCTCCATGTTAGGAAACACGCTTAGGCGCATATCGTTAGTACCGTTCAACGCTTGCGGATCCAGTTGCTTCAAGGCGCACGATTCGTGCAGCGGCAAGACATGTACATGAGCCGCCTCGGCATAGTGGCGTGCAAGGCACGCGTGTAACGTAGCGCCATCCACGCCGGGGGCCAGCAGCCGTAAATCCAGGGGCACTGTCAGCACGATGCCCTGGCGGAACGAACCGTACGCAGGGACGAAGATCGGGCGCTGCATGAGCCCGGCGTGCTGCTGGATCTCCGGGGTGTGCTTGTGCGCGAGTTCCAGGCCATACACCAGGTATGAAGACGCGTTGACGGCATCGTGCCCCTCGTGCTCTTCCACGCCGGCGCGCCCACGTCCGGAGTAGCCGGACACCGCATGAATGCTGACGGGGTAGCTGCTAGGAATGAGCCCGGCCTGCAACAGCGGACGCAGCAAGCCAATTGCGCCGGTCGGATAGCAACCGGGATTGGTCACCCGGCGTGCGTTCGCAATGCGCTCAGCCTGTCCCGCCGCCATTTCCGGAAAGCCGTATGTCCAGCCCGGCTGCGTGCGGTGGGCGGAACTTGCGTCGATGACTCTCACGGCGGGATTAACGATGGCGTCCACCGCCTCGCGTGCGGCGGCGTCAGGCAAGCAGAGGATGGCGATGTCGCAGGCGTTGATGGCCTCTGCGCGACGCCGCGGATCTTTGCGTTCCGCGGCGGGAAGCGTGAGCAGTTTCAGATCGTTCCGGTTGCGCAGCCGTTCGTGGATTTGCAACCCGGTGGTGCCTTGGTCGCCGTCGATGAAAACAACGGGTGAGCTCATGCGTGAAATCCTTCGGTGACTGGGTTGTAGTAAGTAGCGCGAGCCCCTATGTTCCATGCACGGTTAGAATAGAGAAAGTTGAATTTCATAACGTGGACATTCAGTTTTTCTGAATCTGGACGCCGACATGCGAGAGATCAGTCTGGACCGCTTGCGCACCCTGGTCGCCATTACCGACCATGGCTCATTTGCCGATGCGGCGCGTGCATTGCATCTGGCGCCGCCAACCGTCAGCCTCCACATCGCTGAACTCGAAGACCGCATTGGGGCTCCACTCCTGTCACGCAAGCGCGGACATGTAAAGCCGTCGGCGATAGGAGAGGTGCTGGTGGAGCGCGCGCGTCGGCTGCTGGCGGACGCGGAGCAGGCGTTAGACGATATTCAACGGCAGGTAGAGGGACTCGAAGGGCGCGCGCGGCTCGGTGCGTCGACCGGTGTGATCGCGCATCTGTTGCCACAAGCGCTTGAGGTGCTGCGCCAGCACCATCCTGCTATCGACATTCAGATTGCGGTGCTCACGTCGCATGAAACGCTGTCACGATTAGTGGACGGCACGCTGGATGTTGGGCTGGTCGCGCTGCCTCAGCCTCCGGTGGCCGGGCTCGTGATCAAGCCTTGGCGCCGCGACCCTGTAATGGCCTTTGTGCCGGCCCATTGGCGCTGTCCCGCCCGCGTCACGCCTGAATGGCTCGCCGCTCAGCCTCTCATCCTCAATGACGCGACCACGCGCCTCTCGCGTCTGACCACGGAGTGGTTCGCGACCGGAGGGCACCATCCTGTGCCGCGCATTCAGCTCAACTACAACGACGCGATCAAGAGTTTGGTAGCGGCAGGTTACGGCGCAGCGCTGTTGCCACACGAGGCTACGACGCCATTGCCCGACAGGCGCATTGTCATGCGTCCGCTGCGCCCGGCGTTGTGGCGCCGGCTCGGCATTGCGCATCGTGCGGGACACGTTGAGCGTTCCACGCAACACGTACTGGATGTGTTGTGGGGGCTGCGATTGGCGTAGGCGTTGCCATTTGCCGCTTCGGTTCGCTTGGGTTCGTTGTCGCTGGGACGATATGACGTTGAGGCGGGTAACCCAGTCGCGTCGAGACTTGCGCGTACGCGTCTACGCTACGCATTGCGTGAGAAACGCTGCCCCAGTTCGCGCAGCCATGTCAGAAAGGTATTGATGGCGGGGTCCTCAAGGCGTGCATTGTGGACGTAGCTGCAGTAGCGCCATGCAGGCAAGGCCGGCCCGTCGAACGGAAACACGAGACGGCCCTCCTCGACATCGAGCGCTACAAGCGCGGTCGGGCCCATCGCAATACCTAAGCCGTCAATAGCGGCCTGCAGGGTCAAATAAAAGTGATCCAGCTGCTGCGAATGACGGGCGGCAAGCTGAGGGTTGCCGCACGCCGCGAGCCATTCGGCCCAAAGGCCCGGATAGGTTGCCGTGTGCAGCAGGGTGTGATGCGCGAGGTCCGACACATGGCGTATCGGATGAGACTCCAACACCTTGGGTGAGCACACCGGCAAGCGGACTTCCGACAGGAATTCGCTAACTACGTACCCTGCCGGTTTCTGCTCGCCGCCGCGAATCGCCACATCGCATTCGTCGCGTAGCCTTTCGATCGGTTCAGCCGAAGTAGTCAGCCGGACTTCCACCGACGGATTGGTCAACTGGAAGTTGGAAAGCTGCGGCAATAGCCATCGCAACGCGAAAGTAGTCGGCGCATTCACCCTGATGATCTGCTGCCGCGTGACCCGGAGCTGTTCATTGGTGGCCAGCGCGATGCGGTCGAGCGCCGCCGATATCTCTGACAGATAAGTGCGCCCCGGTGCGGTCAGTACGACCCTTCGGCCGCGGCGTTCAAACAGGTTGTGTCCGAGCCAGGTTTCCAATTGCGCTACTTGCCGGCTAACGGCCCCGTGCGTGACGCACAGCTCGTCGGCGGCGGCTGAAAAGCTCTCGAGCCTGGCGGCGGCTTCGAAGACGCGCAGTGCGTTTAATGGCGGCAGACGACGTGGCATGGCCGATCTCTATGTGATTTTTCCTGACAAGCATGATGAGTTTATATGCATTTTCGTGAGCACTGTAGTCCCCTATATTCACCTGGTTGGCACCGGATCGGGCTCTCGATCTGTTCAATTAAGTCACCAGGAAGACTACCGTATGTCGAATGTTGTTGTGGTTGGCGCGCAGTGGGGCGATGAGGGGAAAGGCCGGATTGTGGATTGGCTTGCCGAGAAGGCGGACATCGTTGCCCGCTACAACGGTGGCCACAACGCCGGGCATACGCTTGTGGTGGACGGTCAGACGTACAAACTGGCGCTGCTTCCCAGCGGTATCGTGCGCGGCAAGCCTGGTCTGATCGGCAACGGTGTTGCCCTTGACCCGGAGGCGCTGCTTGCGGAGATCGACCGCATGGCCGCGCTGGGCATTCGCGTAACGCCCGAGGTGTTGCAGATCGCCGAGACGGCTACGCTTGTCCTGCCGCTCCACCGTGCGATCGACGCCGCTCAGGAACGCTTGCGCGCCAGGCCGATCGGCACCACGCTACGCGGTATCGGTCCGGCATATGAAGACAAGGTTGGGCGCCGAGGCTTGCGCGTTTGCGATCTCGCAGAACCCGAACTGTTCGCCGAAAAGCTCGATGCACTGCTTGAACACCATAACGCGTGGTTCCGCGGCCTCGGTCTGGAGCCTTTCCAGCGGGACCCGATGTTGAGCGATCTGCTTGCCATGGCGCCGAGAATCTTGCCCTTCGTGGGACGCGTCTGGGAGCAACTCGACAACGCGCATGCCTCGGGCAAGCGCACGCTGTTCGAGGGCTCGCAAGCCGTGATGCTCGACGTGGACTGGGGCAGCTACCCGTATGTGACGTCGTCGAGCACTGTCGCCGCTGGCGCGGCCAGTGGCACCGGCATCGCGCCCTCGTACCTTGGGCAGGTGCTTGGCGTCAGCAAGGTCTATGCAACGCGTGTTGGCGAAGGCCCGTTCACGTCTGAAGTCGACGGAACGCTCGGCGAGGTGCTCCGGCAGCGCGGCGGCGAGTATGGCGTCAACACCGGCCGCCCGCGTCGCTGCGGTTGGCTGGACACAGTGCAACTGCGGCACAGCTGCAAGGTCGCCGGCATCAGCCTGCTGGCGCTGACCAAGCTCGATGTGCTCGATGGCTTCGATTCGATCTACGTGTGCGTAGGCTATGAACTCGACGGGAAGCGCATCGACTACATGCCGTCCACCAACGCCGGGCAGCAACGCCTGCAGCCGGTTCTCAGGCGTTTTGAGGGTTGGGACGGTTCGACCCGGGGTATCCGCTCTTATGGCGATCTGCCGCGCCAGGCCGCGGCGCTGATTGAAGCGATTCAGCAGGAGGTGGGTATTCCGGTGTCAGTGGTCACTACGGGCCCTGAGCGTGACGACGCGATTGTCTTGCGATCTCCGTTTGCGGAAACGGACGGCATGGCAATCTGATCGACTCACGCCAGCGAATTCGATCGGCTTGCCGGACTCTATTGAATCAACTTTCTTTTAGCGGTCGAGTGCCCCAGAACAATACCGCCTCGATCGCGAAAAAGACAACGAGTGGCGCAATCGCCCCCGCTGTCCCCGCGATCTCATACCCAAACCGGCTCGTCACATAAAGCAGCACGATCATGCTGATCGCCATGCCCGGAGCCCCAAGCCCGCGCAGCGCTGCGCTGTGGTGATAGCCGATCCAGAACGCGCCGCGCGCGATGATCCATAGCATGGTCGTCGCCACGACGGCGCGCATGGATGAGCCGTCGGGGCAGTAGGCGGCCAGGCCAAACAGCGCCGCCGCAAACACGATGATCTGCTCCACGGTGTTCTGCAGGTACCGTTGATTGATGCGTAACCTGCGTGTCTCGAAGCCCACCAGCGGATCGAACGCGGGCGAGGTCAATCGTTCGTGCGCCACGGCTTCCACGCCTGTCACCAGACAGAACAACACTGCGGCACAGCAGCATTTCAGCGTCAGCAGCATCCGCGCGCCGAGGGTGTCCATGCCCGGCAGCGGCGACATAAAATGATCGACAGCGAGCCAGAGCCCGGAGGCCAACAGCGAGGCGATCGCGATGCCGGCAATGCCGACGGTACGCTGCCGGCGAAAGTCGGACGCGGGATGAACCGGGGCGGTCATGGATGTTTCCTCCAGGCGTTTTCGTGCAGCGATATTGTGTCATTGCCGTGGCCGATGATACGGCTGCAACCCAAGGAAACTGACGAATGCAGAAAGACGATCGCACCAGGGTAATTTACGGCAGGACGCCGGAATCGGCGGCCATGGTGGCAAACGTCAAACGGGCAACGGCGCTCACCGCCAGACTTAACCGTTTGACGTTCAACGACGCGGACGAAGTTCGGGCCTTGTTCAGCGAACTGATTGGCAAAAAGGTCGACGAGAGCTTTTTGCTGATCCCGCCGTTTTATACGGCCGGCGGAGACGAAATCCGCGTCGGCCGGAATGTCTTCATCAATCAGAACTGCACATTCTATGACCTTGGCGGCCTCGACATCGCAGACGATGTGATGATCGGGCCGAACGTAAGCATCATCACGGCGGGTCATCCCCTTGATCCCTCGCAGCGACGCTCCGTCACCATCGGCGCTCCCATTGTGATCGGAAAGGGTGTGTGGATCGCGGCGGGGGCGACCATTATCGGCGGCGTAACGGTCGGCGAGAATTCGGTCGTCGCGGCCGGGTCGGTCGTCACCAAAGACGTTCCCCCGAATAAGCTTGTTGGGGGCAATCCAGCGCGGGTCATTCGTTCGATTGCTGGCTAAGGGGGCGTCTGTTGAGGCGCACTATGCGAAACGACCGGTTAATTTGGCTCACATACTCGCGAGAATTTCTGCTTTGGTGAACGCTTTAAGACCGGGCTATGCTTGGGGCAGGGCACGCTCGCGCTGTGTAGCGGCGGTCCAACCTAACTTGAGGGAGACGGCATGATCCAACCGGTCGACGTTGGTGCGGTCGCGGGTGGCACGCTCCAGGGTTATTCAAATCAGATTCTGACGAGCGTGAACGACCACGACGTTCATTTGAGCGTCATGGACGGGCCATATTTCTGGCACCTGCATCCCGATTCGGATGAAACATTTCTGGTTATCGAAGGCGTGCTCACCATCGACTTCGACGATGGATCGGTCGACCTGTTGTCCGGCCAGTTGCTTACTGTGCCTGCAGGTATGCGCCATCGCACGCGGCCGCGCGGTGCACGCTCGGTTAATCTGACGGTCGAGAAGACCGATGCGACTACCGTCAGGTGTGAAGCCCCGCGGGGTTGGCCAGCATCGTCCTGAGTTGGCCGTCGGCTAGTGGCGGCCACTCAAAGCGGCTGCTCACGTAGCGCCTGGTCGGTCCTGCTCGGGGTGACGAAACCGCGAGCGAGGAATTTCAGCGATTGCCGCGATCTCGATCACCAGTTCCTGCCGATATAGACGTGCGATCTGGACGGTCGTTGTGACTGGATAGGGCGCGGCAAAAAACTCTTGCCGGATGTCTCCTGTGGTCATGAAGGCCTCGATGTCCGTTGCATAGTGAACCAGCGAAATCACATCTGCCATTTGCCCGCCCATCGGCGCCAGAACGTCACGAATATTCTCCAGAACCTTGCGTACCTGCGCCCGCATGTCGTTTTGCCCGACGACTTGCCCGTGGCGATCGAGTGACACCTGCCCCTTCAGGTGGACGATCTGGCCATCGCCCTGGATGACGGCCATTGAGAATGCGCCGAACGGCGACCAGACATGAGTCGGGTTCACTGCATTTACCATTGCTGAACTCCTATGGCTAGTTGTCCGTAGAAATGATGCCCCACCCAGGATGCGAGTGCCGATTGGCCGCAATGGCGGCAGTTTGGCGCTACTATATTCGCGGCCATGCCTTCAGCCGAATACATGCGAGACACTATATGCATCCCGATCCCCGCCCTGCCATTCTGGCCGACCGTCAAGCTATCGAGGAAATCATTCGAGATGCCTACTCGCCTTATATCCGTCGTATTGGACGGCCGCCGGGACCGATGCTGGATGACTATGAATTCCTGATCGACAAGGGCAGCGTCTATGTTGTCGATCTGGAAGGTACGATACAAGGCATTGTTGTGCTCATCCCGGAACAGGATGCGATGCTGCTGGACAACGTAGCCGTGGCACCTTCCGCCAAGGGGACGGGAATAGGGCGCCGCCTGCTGGAGTTTGCCGAGCGCTCAGCGAGAGCGGCAGGTTACCGTGTCATCCGGCTCTACACTCACGAGACCATGACGGAAAATATCGCGCTGTACTCTCGCATCGGCTATACCGAGACGCACCGGGCCGAGGAAAAAGGCTTGAAACGGGTCTTCATGGTTAAGCATCTGGACTGATCGTTGCTGATGTCTGCCGGTGTTCGGCGTGACCAGATGTCCGGTTTGTGTTCGCGATCCGGCGAGCTTAACGTCAAGCCGGTGGCACCTGCTGGCATTCCGCCTGGAACCAGCGGTCGACCTGGCGCTGTGCCGCCTGCAGATCCCCCGGATAGTATGGGTCGTACCACCTTGACGGGTCATAGCCCGCTTGCCTTAGAGCCGCCAGTTCGCTGCGATTTCGCTCCGGGGTCGGAGGCGCATTGTTCCTGAGTGCGGCCAGGTCGCGGCATTGCAATGTACTCAAATGCGCCGTGCTTTGCGGCACGCCACCCGCCGCGCAGCCAGCGAGCAATATAAGCAACGGAGAAAGCCTCAGCCACTTTCGCGGTTGGTTCTTCATATTACGTCTCACTCCATTCAAGCGACACAAAACAACAGCGGCAAACGGCCAGACGCGGTCTGCTGAACCGGCGAACCCCAGGTCACTCCACGAGCCCAGGTATGCGCCGGAGCAGACGTCGGGCGTCTAGGCGAGCAACTGCAAAGCATCAGCGAGCGACAGCACCGTGGTGCGCGAATCGAATGCGGTGGAAAACAGATGTTCATGCACCACCTGATCCGGGTCGTAGCAGCAATCCTTGACCGTGAACAGTCGGAAGTCTGCGTCGCTCGCATAAGCCACCGACGACAGCATGACGCCGGTCGACGCAATCCCAACCATAATCAACGAATCGATACCTTGTGCGGAAAGCCGTACCTGCAGGTCGGTGCCGAAGAACACGCTGGCGCGATGCGCGATGATGACCGGTTCATGGGCCTGCCGACCCAACTCGGGCGAGATTCGGTCATCGACAAAGAGGCCGAGTTGCCTGATTCCCTGCCCATTCTTGTTCAATGGGCTGACTTCCGGATAGCCCGGGCTGAACCGGAGGTTGGCGAAATAGACGCTGACACCTTTGGCCCGCGCGGCGTCGCATAGTTTGCGCGTATTGGCGAGCAACGCGGGTGCGACCGACGGAAAGAGCCCGAGAATGTCGGTCTGATAATGCATGACGATAAGCGCGGTGTGCGCCGGCGTGATTGCCGCTGGCAACGCTACTGCCTCCATTTAACCGTCTCCTTTCTTCGACACGCGATTCATATTCTCAACCACAGAGCGCTGAGCGTACGCTGAGCGTAGCGAAGCATCCGCGGTCAAAACGACGCTTCGCTGCGGTGGAAATAATACTTCATGTCGTCACGACGGTTAGCCGGCCATAAACAAGCGCGCGGGATGCTCCCATTCTGTTAGGGGCAACGTAGGTTATTAGCGGCGCCGGGATCGCTGTTCCGCGGATTTAGAGGGACCGACTTCATGCAAAGCATCGCCGGAGAAGTATTTTGTTTTGCTGCAACCCTGGCAGCCGAAAGCCGTCATTCAGCGTATATCATCAAGGCTCCGTACGAACCTGAACACGCAGGAGAGCGTCTTGCAGGAAAATCGTCTTTGTCTATACGCCGATACTCAGTTTGCAAGTCCCTACGCCATGTCGGTTTTCGTTGCGCTTACCGAAAAGCGATTGCCGTTTGATCTATTTACAGTAGATCTCGGCACTGATGCCAATCATGAAGCGGGTTATGCAGCCAAATCCTTGACGCAGCGCATTCCCACGTTGGTGCATGGCAACTTTAGCTTGTCGGAGTCGTCGGCAATCACTGAATACCTCGACGATGCATTTCCGGAAACGCCCGTCTATCCACAAGATAAATTTCTTAGGGCCAGGGCACGCCAGGTGCAAGCATGGCTTCGCAGTGACCTGATGCCCATCCGGCAGGAGCGTTCGACGGAGGTTGTGTTCTATGGGGCACAGGGTGCAGCGCTTACTCCTGCAGCCGAGGCTGCGGCACAGAAGCTGTTTTATGCGGCTGAAATCTTGCTTCCCCGAGGTGCGGAGAATCTCTTCGGGGCGTGGAGCATCGCGGATACCGATCTGGCGTTAATGCTGAATCGCCTCATCATGAATGGCGATGCGGTACCTGCCAGGTTAGTTGATTACGCTAAGCGTCAATGGGAAAGAGCGCCCGTGCAAAGATGGGTTAAGTTGGATCGTCCTCCCCTTTGAATGGGCAAAAATTTTTGCGGCGAGCTAGTCTGTATCGGTATGAGTGCCGCGTCATCAAGAAGGAAATTCGTGAAGCGTCGGTCGGCATAGCCTTCTTCGTACCTTTCCACGATTCGCGTGCATTCTGCTTGAGACAGCGCTCGCGTGCCGCGATTCCTCAAACTTTCAGCCAGCGGCGGAGACAGGGTCGCGACGAATACGCCGGCGTCGCGCCGGGCGGCAGCGGCGACAATGCGTGCATAGTCTTCCGCGCGCAGTGGATAGGCGTCCACAAGATCTGTATTGGCGTTGATGATCAACGCCTCGACTCGTAGTCATGCAGCGACACCGAATGGAGAATCCAGATGAACTTCGATTGGCATTCCGGGCATATAACGCGGACCACACTGGTCGACAAGAACTACAGAAATACTCAGAATGTACGTCGTTTTCTGACGCTTGAGTGTGGGCCGGAATTCAGATTCGACCGTGATTTCATGGCATGGATTCGCAATGGGACGCACAAGACCATGGGGGACGTCGCCGATGAATGGTCCCGCCGGCGCTGAAAGCGCGAGGATAGGCTCGGGTATCATCGGGCCTCCGACTGCCGCGTAATGTGAATACGCATCCAGCGTATCGCCGGAGGCCCATCTCACCAGGGAGCCGTGCATGCCCAAGATCGACATCACCGCTGTGCCCGTGCGTAACGGTTCGGGCTATCCATCTCCATTCGACGCGCCCTGTGCCGCGCGAACACGGCGGCGCCTCGGAGAGGCGGGTGGACTTCGCGATTTCGGCCTTAATCTGATGACCTTGCCGCCGGGCAACTGGTCCAGCCAGCGCCACTGGCACAGTCATGAGGACGAGTTCGTCTATGTGCTCGAGGGCGAGGTGACACTTGTGGAGGACGGCGGCGAAACACTATTGCGCGCGGGCGATTGCGCGGCGTTTCCACAAGGCACCGGCAATGGCCATCACCTGATCAACCACTCCTCTGCAATGGCCGTTTATCTGGAGGTGGGGTCGCGCAACCCGAATGATCTCACCACCTGTTCCGATGTCGACATGATGAGTTCCAACGCCGACGGCCGGTTTGTGCACAAAGACGGCACGCCTTATCCCAAGCGATAACCTGATGCGCGATCCATGGCGGCGAGAGGCGGTCCATCGGAAAGCGCCGCATCATCTTCCGCTAGTTCGTTCACTCCCGCTTCGCGCAGAAAATGCGTGATCGTTTCTTCGATCACCGAACTGGCGAGCCCTTGCACGATGAACACGAGCCGTGTTGTGTGATCGTCGTCAGGCCATGCTTCGAGCCGTATCGGTTCATGCAGCAACTGCTGCACGCCATGGAACACAACAGGCCGCGATTCGCCGATGAAATTGCCGATCCCCTTGACCCGCAGGATGCGTTCGCCGTGATAGCCGAGCAATACCGTCAGCGCGGTTTCGAACGGCTGCATAGGCAATGCCTGCGAGTAGGTCAGGCAGAAACTGTCGATGTCCGGATGAGCCGCACGTGACGCCGCTGCGCCACGCATCAGCAACTTGCGTGGCGAAGGCTCGGCGCGCAACCAGGGCCGCAACGCACGCGGCGTGAGAATATCGAGCAGTTGCTGTGCTTCAATCTCGCCGTTGCGCACCGGGATGCGCGTCGCACCCGGATTCAGCGCTTCAAGCGCCGCTTCGAGTTCGGCAAGCGCGGGCGCATCGACCAGTTCGGCCTTTGTCAGCAACAGCCGGTCCGCGACCGCCACCTGCTGACGCGACTCCTCATGCCGGGCAAGTTGCGCGGCGCCGTGTTTCGCATCCACGGTCGTCACGATGCCGTCGAGCTGCAAACGACCTTCAAGCGCCGGGTCGCCGAGCAGCAGCGAGATCACCGGGCCGGGCCGCGCAAGCCCCGTGGTCTCGATCAGAATCCGCTCGAAGGCGGGAATCTCGCCGCGCGCGCGGCGCTCCAGCAGATCGGCCACGGTCGCAGCCAGTTCGTCGCGCACGCCACAACACAGACAGCCGTTTTCCAGCAGCGCGATGGTCTCGTCGCGCGAGGTGCTGACAAACAGATGATCGAGACCGATCGCGCCCAGTTCGTTGATCACCACGGCACAACGGCCCAGCGCCGGTTGCGGCAGCAGGCGATTGAGCAACGTGGTCTTACCCGAACCGAGAAAGCCGGTCAGCAATGTCAGGGGAATCGCGGCGGATTGCATGGTGGCTTGTTCCGGCACTCAGATAACCTGCAGATCTTTTCCGACGATGATCTGTCCGTCGAAATGCTTGCGCGCATCGGCCGCCCACATCTCGTCTGTGATCGCGGGATCGCCACCCGGCACGAAATGGCTCAGCACCAGCGTCTTGACGCCCGCCGCCGCGGCGATCCTGCCGACCTGTTCCGTGGTGGTGTGGCTCTTCATGAGGTGATCGAGCAGCGTCGGCGCGTTGTCGACGGTCTTCATCAGTTTTTCGAGCGCGGGCAGGTACATCACTTCGTGCACCAGTACGTCAGCGCCTTTCGCGAACTCGGCCAGCGCCGGGTAGTAGGTCGTGTCGCCGGAAAAGACGACGGTGCGATCCTTGGTCTCGAAGCGGTAGGCGAAGGCCGGCTTGATCGTGTAGTGATCGACCAGTGTCGAGGTGACACGTACACGCTCGTCTTCCATCACGAGGCGCGGGCCGTCGAATTCATGGATGTTGATCAGTGGCCGGAACGGCGGGCGGCCTTCTTCGCGCATACGTACGTCGAGATCGATCGCGTTCATATCGACAAAGTCGTCGATCATCTTTGTCATGCGCGGCGGCCCGTACAGATTGACCGGCGTGCGCAGACCGGTGGCCCAGGCGAGAAATACGAGGTTGCCGAGGTCGGCGTTGTGATCCGAATGATGGTGAGTCAGGAAGATGTCGCGGATGCCCGGCAGCTTGATGCCCGCCTTGGTCAGTTGCAGCGCGACGCCGTTGCCGCAATCGACCACGTAGGGCTGGCCGTCGACCACCAGCACATTCGCCGGCGCGGCGCGCAGGTCGGACGGTGTCGGGCCGCCCTTGGTGCCGAGCAGGATCAACTGCGTGCCTTTTGCCGAATGGCCCGCGACGGGCGCTGAGCCTGCGGCGTTGGCCGGTGACTGCGCATGGGCGTCCTGCATCCACGGCAGCGCGGCGGTGGTGCCTGCCGTAACGGCGATACGCATGAAATCACGACGGGAGCGGCCGAACGGCTGATCACTCATGGGGCTGTGTCTCCTGAGATTTTTAATGGGGTGCCCGATTCTAGCGCCGGGCGCTGCATCTGCTTGAGCGCTTTAACGAAGCTTAAATCATCATCCCGCCTTTCAGGACGTTTGAAGATACTCGCCCAGGAAGTCGACGAACGTCCTGAGCTTCACCGAGAGCTGGTTGCGTTCCGGATAGATCGCATGGATATTGGCGTCCGGCAACGCCCAATCGTCGAGCAAGGGCACGAGCTCTCCGCGTGCGAGATAGCCATCGATCTCCCACTCGGAGCGCACGACAATGCCGCGTCCTTCGAGTGCCCAGTGGAGCACCGCACCCCCGTCGTTGCTCGACAGTGCCCCGTCGACCTTGATCGTTTCCGTTCGCTTGCCGCGCGAGAGATGCCATGTGCCGTAGGCCGAGTCGTTCTCGCGCAGCACGATGCAAGCATGGCGAGTCAGATCGTGCGGTACTGAAGGCTTGCCATACTGCTCAAGATAAGCCGGCGAAGCGCACACGATACGCCGGTTCTTCAGCAGCAAACGCGCATTGATACGCGCGTCGGGTACCTCGCCGAAGCGGATGGCGACGTCGAAACCTTCGTCTTGCAGGCTCATCGGCCGGTCGGTCAGATGCAACTGGATTTTCATCGCGGGAAAGCGCGCGACGAATTCCGACACCGCCGGCGCAATGCGTGCCCGCCCAAACCCGAACGATGCGTTCACGCGCAGCAGCCCGGTTGGCTCGGCCCGGCTGCGCATCACCAGTTGCTCCAGCTCCGACAGTTCGTCGAGGATGCGCGAGCCGTTCGAGAGGTAAAGCTCGCCCTCCGGCGTGAGGGAGAGGCGTCGCGTGGTGCGATTCATCAGCCGCACGCCAAGGCGCCGCTCCAGTTGCGCGAGCCGCTTGCTGACGGCGGGCGGCGTCACACCCAACTCGCGTGCCGCAGCGGCAAGATTGCGATGCCGCGCCACGAGCGCGAACAGATTCAGATCTGAGAAGCCGTCCATTGCCCCACTCCTTCATGCTGCTTGATTCGTTCCTGAAAGTTACGATCGAATTGCTTTCGCGGAAACCCAATCGTCTATTTCATCAATTAGACTTCAAGCAACATCGGGAGGCAAGCATGTTCGAAGGTTTTACGGACGCGTCGGCATATGTCGACGGCATCAGGATTCACGCAATCAAGGGCGGCAGCGGCCCCGCGCTTTTGCTGTTGCACGGCCATCCGCAAACGCACGCAATCTGGCACAAGGTTGCGCCCGCGCTCGCCGGGCATTTCACTGTGATTGCGGCGGATTTACGCGGCTACGGCGACAGCGGCAAGCCGCAAGGCACCGCCGATCATGCCAACTACTCGAAGCGCCGCATGGCGCTCGACCAGGTCGAACTCATGCGCAGCCTTGGCTTCGCCTCGTTCGCGGTGATCGGCCACGACCGGGGCGGACGTGTCGCCGCGCGCATGGCGCTCGATCACCCGGATGTCGTGACGTGCCTCGTCACGCTCGACGTCGCGCCGACGCTGGCGATGTATGAGAAGACCTCGTTCGAGTTCGCGCGCGCCTACTGGCACTGGTTCATGCTGATACGCCCCGCGCCGTTCCCGGAAACACTGATTCGCGCGGATCCGGACCTATACCTCAAGCAGACGATGGGCGCGCGCAGCGCGGGTCTTGCGCCGTTCACCGCGGCGGCTTACGCGGAATATCTGCGCTGCGTGTCCGATCCCGACACTGCGCACGGTATCTGCGAGGACTACCGCGCGAGCGTGACGATCGATCTCGAGCACGACCGCGCAACGCTGGCTGCGCAACAGCAGATCGCCTGCCCGTTTATGGCGCTATGGGGCGCGGACGGCGTGATCGAGAAATGCTTCGACCCGCTCGCGGAATGGCGGCCATATGCGCCCCACGTGCAAGGCCAGGCGCTGTCTTGCGGCCACTACATCGCGGAAGAGGCCCCGCAGCTCCTGCTGGAGCACATACTGCCTTTCCTCACCACCCTGGCAATCACGGCCTGAGCGCGCTGACTCGCCACCGGCCTCAGGATGAACACCATGTCGAAACGAACCCTCTATCAGAAGCTTGTCGATTCGCACCTCGTGTCGCGAATCGATGAACAGAACGTGCTGCTGTACGTCGATCTCCATCTGATGAACGAGTACACCAGTCCGCAAGCGTTCAGCGCGCTCGACGCGCGCGGGCGGAGCGTGCGCCGGCCGCGTCAGCAGATGGCTGTCGTGAGCCATATCATTCCCACGCACGCCGAATCGCCGCGGGTGATTCGCGACGCCGCGTCGCTGCTGCAAGCGCAAAACCTCGCACGCAACTGCGAGCGCGCCGGCATCCGGCTGTTCGCGGCCGACGACCCACTGCAGGGCATCGAGCATATCGTCGCGCCCGAACTCGGACTGATCCGCCCGGGCATGGTCGTGCTGTGCGGCGATAGCCACACCACCACGTATGGCGCGCTTGGCGCGCTCGGGTTCGGCATCGGCACCTCGGAAGTCGAGCATGTGCTGGCGACGCAAACGCTCGTCTACCGGGTGGCGCAGACCATGCGTATCACGATCGACGGCGCGTTGCCGTACGGCACTTCGTCGAAGGATGTGGTCATCTGGCTGATCAGCCAGATCGGCGCCCAGGGTGCGCGCGGCTATGCCGTCGAGTTCAGCGGGTCGACCATCGCGTCGCTCTCCGCCGAGGCGCGCATGACGTTGTGCAACATGACCGTTGAAGCGGGCGCACGCGCCGCGCTGATCGCGCCTGATCAGACCACCTTCGATTACGTGCGTGCCCACACGCCTTCGCTCGATCACACGGCCTGGCAAAACGCGCTCGACGACTGGCGCAACCTGTATTCCGACGCCGATGCCAGCTTCGACGCCGAGTACCGCTTCGACGCGCACGACATCGCGCCGTTTGTCACCTGGGGCACGAGCCCCGATCAGGCCGTTGCGATCGACCAGCCCATTCCCGACGAATCGATGCAAGCGACACCCGAGGCCGCCGCATCGCTGCGCCGCGCGCTCGACTACATGGGGCTGTCCGCGCGGCAAGCGCTGACGGGTACGCACATCGACCGCGTGTTCATCGGTTCGTGCACCAACGGGCGTATTGAGGATTTGCGCACGGTCGCCGCGCTCGTGCGAGGCAAGCACGTTGCCTACGGCGTGCGCGCGATGGTTGTGCCGGGGTCGGGGAGCGTGCGCCGCATTGCCGAACAGGAAGGCATTGCGCAGACGCTGATCGATGCGGGCTTCGAATGGCGTGAGCCGGGCTGCTCGATGTGTCTCGCGATGAACGACGACGTGCTAGAAGCCGGCGAACGCTGCGCTTCGACAACCAACCGCAATTTCGAGGGCCGTCAGGGACGTGGTGGCCGCACGCACCTGATGAGCCCGGCAATGGCGGCCGCGGCGGCATTGACCGGCTGCATCACCGATGTCCGCACTCTGGAGACACAAGCACCATGACGCGACTCACCACCATCGAAGGCAGCGCTGTGCCGCTGCCGATCGACAACCTCGACACCGACCAGATCATGCCCAAGCAGTTTCTGCGCATTATCGACAAGGCGGGTCTCGCGGACGGCCTGTTATACGACCTGCGTTTCGACGAACATGGCGCGCCGCGCGCCGATTGCGTGCTCAACCAGCCCCGCTACGCGAATGCGCGTGTCCTGATTGCCGGCTCCAATTTCGGTTGCGGATCGAGCCGCGAACATGCGGTATGGGGCTTGCAGCAGTACGGCGTTCAGGCGGTGATCGCGCCGAGCTTCGCGGAGATTTTCTATTCGAACGCGATGAACAACAGGCTGCTGCTCGTGCAACTGGAGCGCGGCGTTGTCGATGCCTTGTTGCGCGACGCGAGCGACGCTCCCGCCACATCGCTCTCAATCGATCTCGAACGACAGACGGTGACGTCTGCCTCGGGGCATGTGTACCCGTATCCCATCGGCACACGCCACAAACGCATGGTGATCGAAGGCATGGATACCGTCGATCTCACCTTGGCTTGCGTCGCCGAGATCGAGGCATTCGAACGCGAGCATTTTGTCCGGCATCCCTGGGCACAGGTGATGTGACCGCCTGGCCGTCGCGCTGTCATATGAAGCGCGGCGGCAGCCCCTGACACTATCCGAATCGCCGATTACCTTCCAGGCAGAGAAGGGAACGGACCTGCTTTGCCCAAAAAACGGAGGAGACGAATGAACAACCCCCACACTCACTTTCGTTCGCTGCCCCCTAACGGAGGCATCATGAACACCCGCAAACCTTTCTACACGATTCTGTACGTGCAGGTGCTGTTCGCCATCGCTGCGGGCGTGCTGCTCGGCCACTTTGCGCCGCACGCGGCTATTGCGTTCAAACCGCTCGGCGATCTGTTCATCAAGCTCGTGCGCATGATCATCGGCCCGGTGATTTTCTGCACGGTCGTCACTGGCATAGCGGGTATGCAGGACATGAAGAAGGTCGGGCGCGTCGGCGGCAAGGCGCTCCTGTACTTCGAGCTTGCGTCGACGTTCGCGCTGGCAATCGGCTTGCTCGCCGCGCACGTGCTCGCGCCCGGCAAAGGCTTCAACGTCAATCCGGCGACGCTCGACACCAGCGCCGTGGCGAGCTACGCCCAGCAGGCGACGCATGGCGACGGCATTGCCGGTTTCATCATGCATATGGTGCCCGAGACCTTCCTCGGCGCGCTCGTGCAAGGCGACATCCTGCCCGTGCTGCTCATCGCGATGCTGTTCGGCACCGCGCTCGCGCTGATGGGCGAGAGCGCGGCCTCCGTGACTGGTCTGATCGAGTCGTTGTCGAAGGCGTTCTTCCGCATCGTGCGAATGATCACGAGTCTCGCGCCGATCGGTGCATTCGGTGCGATGGCGTTTACGATCGGCCGCTACGGCATTGAGTCGCTATTGCCGATGCTCAAGCTGATCGGCACGTTCTATCTGACCTCGTTCCTGTTCGTCGCGATCGTGCTGGGCTCTGTCGCGCGACTATGCGGCTTCAGCCTCTGGCGTTTCCTCGCATGCATCCGCGATGAACTGCTGATCGTGCTCGGCACCTCGACGTCGGAGGCGGCGTTGCCGCAACTGATGGACAAGCTCGAACGGCTGGGCTGTCCGCGCGGCATCGTGGGGCTTGTTGTGCCGACGGGCTACTCGTTCAACCTCGACGGCACCAATATCTACATGACGCTAGCCGTGTTGTTCCTCGCGCAAGCCACCAATACGCATCTCACGCTCGCGCAGGAAATCACGTTGCTGCTCGTCACGATGCTGACGTCGAAAGGGTCGACCGGCGTGACAGGCGCGGGTTTCATCACGCTGGCCGCGAGCCTTTCCGCGGTTCCGACCGTGCCGGTTACCGCGATGGTGTTGATCCTTGGCATCGATCGTTTCATGTCCGAGTGCCGGGCACTGACCAACATCGTCGGCAACGGCGTGGCGTCGATTGTGGTGTCGGCCTGGGAAGGCAGCCTGGATCGCAAGAAGCTCGCAATCGAGTTGAACGCCAGCCAGGCAGATGCCGGCATCGTCGAGACGGAATCCATTCGGGAATGAAGGGCGTAGCGTCGATTTCCTGGCGTGGAGTTGAAATTCTCGACAGCGGGGTAGGTTGGCGATACGATCACTGGGCGCGTCGGGCGCACCGCGACCACATACACAAGGCCGCTTCTGGGAGACCAGCGAGCACGCGCCATGCAAACCGGCGTCTGTCGAATCGGCTCCGGCGCACGCGTGTGCGGATCGCTATCTTTCGCTTTAGCGGGTGCCTACGTCAATAATGAATCTGTCAAAACCAGTCAGAGGGCGATCGCTTCATCATGTGCTGACCCGCTGGCCTGGACCCGTGGCGACGATCTCGCTCGCCCAACTGTTTGGCACGTCGCTGTGGTTCAGCGCTAACAGCGCTGCCGCCGACCTGATGCGTGCATGGCATATCGGCGCGTCGGACATCGGTTTGCTGACGAGTGCGGTGCAATTGGGTTTCATCCTCGGCACGTTGACCCTGTCGTTGACCGGTTGCGCGGACCGTTTTCGCGCAAGCGCGATTTTCGTGTGCAGTGCGTTCGCGGGCGCTGCGTTCAACGCGGGGTTCGCATGGCTTTCCTCAGGGTTGGTTTCGGCGGCCATATTCCGCTTTCTGGTTGGCGTGTCGCTCGCCGGCATCTACCCGTTGGGAATGAAACTGATCCTAAGCTGGGCACCCGAGCGTGCGGGCGCAGCGCTCGCTCAACTGGTCGGCATGCTGACGCTCGGCACGGCATTGCCGCATGGCCTGCGGTTCATCGGCACGAACCTGCCGTGGCGGGAGGTCATTCTTGCTTCGTCGATTCTCGCGCTGGGCGGCGCCGCGCTGATCCATCTGCTTGGCGACGGTCCACATCTGAAGACGCTTGCGGCCACGCGTGAGAAAACGCGCGACGGTGGCCGCGGCGTGTTGTCCGCGTTTCGCCTGCCACAGTTCCGTGCGGCGGCTTTCGGCTATTTCGGTCACATGTGGGAGTTGTATGCGTTCTGGACCGTGGTGCCGCTCTATGTCGCGAAAGCCGCGCTCGCGCAGCACTTCCATCTCGGCGGCGTGTCGGGATTGTCGTTTCTGATCATCGGTTGCGGTGCACTGGGGTGTGTTGTCGGCGGCGCGCTCTCGCGCCGTATCGGCAGCGCTCGCGTCGCGGCGGCCGCACTGGCATTGTCAGGCTTGTGCAGTGTGGTGTTCGTGTGCGGCTGGCGCGCGCTGCCCGCGGGCGTGCTACTCACCGTGCTGCTTGTCTGGGGCGCGACGGTCATTGCCGACTCGCCGCAGTTTTCGGCGCTCTCGGCGAAAGCGTGTCCGCGAGAGTGGGTGGGCAGTGCGCTCGCCATTCAGAATTCGATCGGTTTCTCGCTCACTGTGGTGTCGATTGCGCTCGCCACTGCGCTGTTCGAACGCCTCGGCCTCGATTCCGCATGGCTGCTGCTGCCCGGTCCGCTATTGGGTTTGTGGGGATTCTGGCCCGCACTCAGGTGGGCTGGCAGGTCGGTGGACTGAACGGCACGCGAAGCTCAAAGCCTGGAGTCTGTGCCCGCGCAGAGTTCAAAAGAGGCGCAACGTGCGCTGAGCAGAAAATCATTCCTCGCAGCGCACATCCTTCGTTCGCACATCGATAATCACCGGGTATGTCCCGTGGTCGAGTTCCACGCGCGCCACCACGGCCGTCGTCTCGTTGTCGATATCGTCGTACACGCTGACCTTTTCATTCCGAAGATTGGTGACACCGGTACAGCCCGATGCGCGACCTTCATCCGAGACCTTGCATTGAATCGGGTTGTCGGCGAGGTAACGATATTTGTCTCGATCCGGCGTCGCAATGTATTCGCGGAAGCTCTGTTCCGCGCCCCCGACACCGGTGACATACCCAATGGCGCACTGCAATTTTGGGGTAGCGGTGCTTCCGGATGTCTGGGCTATCGCGGCCGGACTGGCGGCCGCGATAACCACTGCGAATGTCGATGCACGAAGGAGTCTCATGGCGCAAATTACCGTTTCGGCTAGAAGTGCTGGATTGTAATGGCATCTTGCCCAGCGGGTGCAAAAGCGGGTGCGCCCGCGAGTGCGGCAGCGGGGCGATTGTCGGCATGCAGCGTGGCCCGCCGACTCGTAGAGTGCAGGTTCACTCTGGATCAAGTTCTGGATTCCGCCGGAGACAAGCCGCCCGTGCGGCCAAAAATTAAGCTGGGAACACAAAGACAAATGCCAGGAGGCGCACATGTCCCCAGCCCCACGCAAGCACAGGCTGTATGTTTTCATCTCGGCGTTTCTCGGCACGGCGATCGAGCAATACGATTTCCTGCTGTATGGGACGGCCTCGGCGCTCGTGTTCAGCAAGATTTTCTTTCCGACGCTTGATCCGCTCGCCGGCACGATCGCTTCGCTCGGCACCTACGCGGCCGGCTATTTTGCGCGTGGCGCGGGGGCGCTGATCTGCGGGCATTTCGGCGATCGCATCGGCCGCAAGACGCTGCTGCTTGCCACGCTGCTGGTGATGGGCACGGCGTCGACGCTCGTCGGTTGCCTGCCGACGTACGCCCAGATCGGTATCTGGGCGCCGATCCTGCTGACGCTGCTGCGGATATTCCAGGGCCTTGCGATCGGTGGCGAGCAGAGCGGCGCCACCGTGCTCAGCGTGGAAAGTGCGCCGGCGGGACGCCGTGGCCTGTACGGAAGCTGGAGCAACTCGGGGAGCTACGGCGGTGCGCTGTTGTCGACGGGTGCTTTGCTTCTCACGTCGAGACTGCCGGAAGCCGATTTTCTCACCTGGGGTTGGCGGATTCCGTTCCTGTTCAGTGCGGTGCTGTTGGTAATCGGGCTGCTCGGACGCGTACGGCTGCCTGAAGCGCATGAATTCGAGCAGATGAAGGCGACCCGGGCCGTCGCACGTTTTCCGCTCGCCGACCTGTTTCGTAACAATCGCCGGGAAATCGCGATTGTCTTTATGGCACGACTCGGCGAAATCACGTGGTCGATCTTTGTGCTGCTGTTTTCCGTCGCCTACGTCACCGTCCATCTGGCGCTGCCGCGCCAGGTGGTGCTCGCCGCGATCATGGCTGGCGCTATGCTGGCCGTCTTCATGGTGCCGCTGTTCGCCGCCCTGTCCGATCGCATTGGCCGCAAGCCGATCTACCTGGCTGGCCTGCTCGCGTGCGCGCTTTACGTCTGGCCGTATTTCACCCTGCTGAACACGCGCGATCCGGCTCTGGTCAAACTCGCCATCGTCATTGCACTCGGTCTGATCCATCCGTTGATGTACGGCCCGCAAGGCGGTTTCTTTGCCGATATGTTCGACGTCAAGGTGCGTTTTTCCGGCGTATCCATAGGGGCGATCGGCGCAATCATTGGCGGCGGCATCAGCCCGGTGATCTGCTCCGCGTTGCTCGCCGCGCGCAATGGCGATCCCCTGTGGGTCGCGTGCTACGTCGCTGTGAGTTCGTTGATTGCCGCCAGCTTCGTGCTGCTTGCGCCGCGCAGCGGCACTGTCTCGAACACGATTCGCGAGCCGGTTGCGCAATCGCAGGCTGGTCAGTCCTGAGTCATTATCCGAACACAAGGAGATTCCCATGAGCGAACATGACAAATCGAATCTGAGCCGCGGCATCGCCGCGGAAATGGACCATAAGCTCGAGCAGGGCGCATGGGACGCCCGGCAAAAGCTTGCGCTGACGTGCCGGATGCTCGCGCACGAAGGGCACTCCGAGACCCTCGCGGGGCAGATTACGCTGCGCGTTGGCGACGGTACGTTCCTGACGACCGCGATGGCGGTTGGTTTCGATGAAGTCACGCGCAGTAGCGTCATTCGTATCGACGATGAAATGCGTGTGATCGAAGGCAGTGGTATGGCTAACCCCGCGATCCGTTTTCATTTGTGGATCTACCGGCGCCGGCCGGATGTCAACTGCATTGTCCATACGCATCCGCCGTATGTAAACGCCCTCTCAATGACGGGTGTGCCGCTCGAAGTCGCCCACATGGATGCGACGCCGTTCTTCAACGACTGCGCTTTTTTGAAGGAATGGCCGGGACTGCCTATCGCGGATAATGAGGGGGAAATCATCTCCGGCGCGCTCGGCAATAAGCGGACGATCCTGCTGGCAAATCACGGATTTCTTGCGGCCACCTCCTCGATCGAGGAATCGGCTTATCTGTCCGTGCTGATCGAACGCGCCGCGCGCAGCCAGATTCTAGCCAGATCGATGGGCCAGATCGTGAGTATCGATCCGGCGTTGGCGCAGGAATCGCACGATTTTCTGCTGCTGCCCAGCATCGTCAAGGCGAGTTTCGCGTTGTTCGGGCGGCGCGTGATCCGGCGCGAACCGGAGGTTCTTTTCTAGGGTTTCCGTCGCTTTTGCCGGGCAGCAGGCTGCGCGATAATCGAACGACTTACACCGGCGCCACCCACAATGCCGCTTTCGGGAGTTTGTCATGCACACTGTCGACTTGCCGTACGCTCCGACGCTCTGCGAAATGCCCGCGCGCTGTGTCGACGAATGGAAGCTCTCACTCGACGACATTGTTACACCAGGCGACATTCTGCTTGCCGGCGGCAGATCCGAGGGGGAAATCCGCGCAGGCCGGCTGATGGGCGGCGGGGTGCTGGCGACTGTGCAACTGGGGTTGTCGGAAGTGCGCCACGAAAGGGCACATCTGCAAAATCTCGTGGGCGATGACGTCATCGTTCTGATCGTGCTCGACGGCTGCGGCACGGTCACGCAGCAACAGCGCACGCTGCCTTTCAAGGCCGGCGACATCACTTTCCGGCGTGCACGCGTACCGTCGACGGCGCGCGTCGACAAGCCGGCAAAGTTTGTCATGCTGCGTCTGCCGATCACACGTCTTTTCGGTCATGGGACGTCGCGTTTTTCCTCTTTTACACCTGCCTGCGCCAGCGGCGAATCGGGAATTGTTCTCACAGTGCACCGATTCATCGAATCGGTTTTGCCCTCGCTCGGGCAGCAGAGCGCAAACACGGCGGCCGCGGCGGAGCAGTCGCTTGTATCGCTGGTGGCGGCGGCCTATCTGGAGTCGGCGGGCGATGCAAGCGCCGAATCCGCCCCGGGCGGTGCAAATCCTCTGCGATGGTCGCAACTCTGCGCGTTTATTGCGTCGAATCTCCACGATCCGGAACTGGACGTCGAAGCATGCGCGCGGGCACTAAGCGTGTCGAAACGCTATATTCATAAGGTGTTCGAAGCTAATGGCACGCATTATGGAAGGTTCGTGCTGGAATGTCGCCTGAGCCGAAGCCGTGACGATATGACGAATCCGCTCTGCGCCGATTTGTCGATCGAACGCATTGCGTACAGAAATGGCTTTAACGACCCGGCGCATTTCAGCCGAAGCTTTCGTGCGCGGTTCGGTGCCACGCCAGGCGCATACAGGAAGCTAGGCCGCAGCGCAGTCCAGGAAGACAGAAGCGGGGCGCGATGAAGATACCTGCCTGGCACCCATTCGGGTGATTTGATCTTGTGCGCGAGAATTTCGACGTTTCAGCGCCCCCGGCAGCCCCGGGTTTATTCCGCGACGTCCGCAATAGCTTGACGTGACCGATATCGGAGGCATGCCATGCACGAAGAGACCATACGTGAAGCGCTAGCGCTTGCTGCAGAACCAGCGCGGCTCCTCTATCGCAAGCGCGTGTCGGCTCGCTCGCTTACTTGGTCGTATAACCGCCGTTGATCAGAATGGTCTGCCCCGTAATCCACCATCCGTCGCTGACCAGGTGGCGGATAAAGGGCACCACGTCCTCGATGTCGGTCAACCCTGTCGTGGAGAACGGCGAGAGCGCGGCGGCGGTCTTGTGGTACGCCACCGCATCCGCGCCTTCGGCGGGATAGAAGAACGGCGTGTCCATAGGCCCCGGACCGATAGCCGTCACGGAGATGCCGCGCGCGCCGAACTCCTTGGCTGCCGCGCGCGTGAAATGCTCAACCGGCGCCTTGGTGCCCGCGTAGGCCGCGTAAAACGGCGTGAATGCGCCAAGCAGCGACGTGACGAGCGTGACGATCTTGCCATTGTCGTTGACGTGCTTGCCGGCTTCCTTGAGAAAGAAAAACGCGGACTTGGAATTCACCGCCGTCATTTCATCGTACTCGGCCTCGGTAATGTCGACGAACGGCTTCTTCAACACCTTGCCTACCGTATTGATTGCGATATCAGGGCGGCCGACCGCGGCGACAACATCCGCAAACAGCTTCTCGACCGCGCCGGCCGAGGTCAGATCGGCCTGGAAAGCGACGGCCGTGGCGCCTGCCGATTTGATCGCGGCAAGTGTCTCGTCCGCTGCCGCTTTCGAGCTCGCGCTGTTGTAGTGGATCGCGACCGCCTTGGCGCCCTGGGCAGCAAGATCCCGCGCAATCAAGCCACCAAGATTCTTCGCCCCGCCCGCAATGACGACGGTTTTGCCTTTGATGCTGTGGTCTGCCATGGTTCATCCCCAGTGCCGAAGCCGCCCGATGCAGCCTCTCATCCTGTTGGATGATATATTCCAGAAAAATCATTTAAACCTACTGTTTCTGACATCACTGGTCAGAAAAGTCGAACAGTGGCGGGAGCGAACGTGGATCGTATTGACCTGTTTCGCGTCTTCGCGCGCGTTGTTGAATGTGCGAATTTCACGCGCGCGGCGGACACATTAGGTTTGCCTCGCTCGTCGGTATCGGCTGCGATCCTGGAGCTGGAGGGACGGATCGGCGCACGCCTGCTGCACCGGACCACGCGCAAGGTGTCGCCGACACAGGACGGCGCCGCGCTCTATGAGCGCTGCCTGCGCCTGATCGCCGATGTCGAGGAGACCGAGAACCTGTTCCGGCAGACCTCGGTAGGGCCAGGCGGCATGCTGCGCGTCGATGTGCCGGGCCGTATCGGCCGGCTGATCATCGCACCGGCGCTGCCGGAATTCCTCGTTGCCTACCCGAAGATCGACATCACACTCAGCCTGACCGATCGCACGATAGACCTCGTTGAAGAAGGCGTCGACTGCGCTCTGCGCGTAGGTAAGCCGCACGATTCCGGCCTGATCGCCCGCCCCATTGGCAATCTGCCGCTGATCAATGTGGCGAGCCCCCTCTACCTGTCCCATCACGGTACGCCTTCCACGCCCGGCGATATGGCGGCTCACCAGGTCGTTCAGTACGCGTCGCCTTCGAGCGGACGTATTGCGCAATGGGAATGGCTCGACGGCGAGACCGCGAGGACGGTGACCACGCGAGGCCGCGTGAGCGTCAACAGCGCGGAGGCGTATATCGCCTGCTGTCTTGCAGGACTCGGCTTGATCCAGATTCCCGCCTACGACGTGCAGCAGCATCTGCGTGCGGGCGAACTGATCGAGGTGATGCCTGAATACCGGGCCGCGCCCATGCCCATGAACCTGCTCTATCCGCATCGGCAACATTTGTCGCGCCGGGTTCAGGTGTTCGCCGACTGGCTCGACGCGCTATTGAAAGCGCAGCTCGTTGGCGATTCGGGCGGAAGAAAATGAAGCCGCCGCTCAGGTCTGCCCCTGTTGTCCAAGGATGCGGGTTGAACAGATGCGAATCGAGTTCGGCCATCTGCACAATCAACCGTTCCGGGGTGAATGGATCGCCTCATAGGGCGACGAAACTATCGGGGGAAGCCGGCCTCCATAACGAACGAACCATCAGTCGATTCAATGCGCATAGACGCAAGGTCATTCGGACTACGGTCACAAGACGATCACGTGGACGACAATTCGCAAAGCGCTTGCGAGGCAATTATTTGCCGTGACATCGGCGCCGCCTTAGGTCAAGATTTGTGCTTCGGCCGTGGCGATTGACTTCGACAGGTTGGTAAATTGAGGCAGACAAATGCGCGCGCTGCATAATCCAGATGATGCGGCGTGAAGCATCAAAAGTTTCAACGCCGGAACCTTGCCTGAGAGACGCGGTAAATATTTTATTCTGGAAATAATGCACGCAACGAGAAACCCACCGCGGGGCGCCCGCACGTTGGTGCCGATCCGTCTATTCGTTGCCCAGGTGTTCGCTCCTGCCCTGCGGAACCTGCAATACGTGAGCCGCCGGATGCGCCCGTTCTCGATCATTGCGATCGTCGGCTTCCCGCTTTATTACTACATCTGGCACGACCTCTTTCCGCAGCCGTACGAAAACCTGCCGCTGCGGCTGATCGGCTCCGCGCTGTTTATCCCGATTGTATTTTCCAACCGCTGGCCGTCGTGGGCGAAAAAGCTCATGCCGTACTACTGGTACGCGACAATCTTTTACTCACTGCCATTCTTTTTCACGTTCATGCTGTTGAAAAACAACGGCTCGAACGTGTGGGTCGAAAGTGCGCTGATCGCTGCATTCGTGATGGTGTTGCTGCTCGACTGGCTCATGCTGGTGCTCAACTTCCTGCTCGGTATTGCGCTTGCGTACCTCGCCTATTGGGCAACAACCGACGTCGTCAGTATGAACTCGTCGTACCTTGTTCATCTGGCGATTTTCTCGTTTGCGATCGCGATCGGCGCCATCGCGAACTACGACACGGAGCGCATCCGGGTCGAACAGGAACGCGCCATGCTGGCGACCGCCGGCAGCATTGCTCACGAACTGCGTACGCCGCTACTCGCCATTCGCGCCGGCGCCGCCGGCCTCGGAAGCTACCTGCCTTTGCTGCTCGAAACATACGGGATCGCTCAGGACAGCGGACTACGCGTGCCCAGGATCCGCTCCGTTCACCTTCATTCCATGGACGGCGTACTCTCCCGTATTGAGCAGGAGGCGGTTCATTCCAACACCATTATTGACATGCTGCTCGCGAACGCGCGGTTTACCGACGGGCACTCCCAACAGATCACGGACTGCTCGATCAGGCAATGCGTGGAGACCGCGCTCACCCGCTATCCGTTTCGCGAGGGAGAGCGGCAGCAGGTACTTACGGATCTTATCAACGACTTCACGTTCGAAGGTTCGAGCATGCTGGTAGTCCATGTGCTTTTCAACCTGCTGAAAAACGCGTTCCGCGGCATGGCGGATGTCGAAAGCGCCCTGATCTCGATCCGGCTTGCACCTGGCGCGCGCGCGAACCGTCTCCTCTTTCGCGATACCGGCGTAGGCATCGCGCCCCAAGTCCTTCCTCACATCTTCACGCGCTTCTATACGTCGTCGGCCGAAGCGGATGACGCTTCCGTCGGCACCGGCATTGGCCTCGCATTCTGCCGCGACGTCATGCGTGCAATGGGCGGCTCCATCGAATGTACCTCGGTCGAGTCTGTGTATACCGAATTTGTGTTGACCTTTCCCAAGCCATCATGATGGATACGATCAAACCCTTCTACTTTCCGACGACGGTCACGTTCGTCGACGACAGTTCGGCATTCCTGTCGAATCTGTGTCTGCAACTCGAACCGAACCTTGCGTTCCGGCTCTTCAGTTCGTCCAGAGAAGCGCTGCACTTCGTGAATCAACGCCCTCGTCACGGTGCGCCCGAGGAACAGATCTTCGCTCCGTACCGCGATAGAACCGATGAGGACGAGGCTCACCAGGTCATCGCGATGAGCGTCGACGCGGTCCGTAATCAGGTGTTCGACAACGACCGTTTTCAGGCGGCGTCGGTTGTCGTCGTGGATTACGACATGCCGGGGCTGAATGGTCTCGAATTCTGCCGCCGCATAACGGACCCTGCTGTACGCAAGATCATGCTGACCGGAAAGGCGGACGAGCGTATCGCGGTGGAGAGCTTCAACGAAGGCATCATTCATCGGTTTATCCGCAAGCAGGACACATCGGCCGTCAGCGCCTTAAATCGCGCGGTGCGGGATATGCAGCATGCGTACTTCGACAACCGGTGCCAGTCCATTCTCGACACGCTGGTGACGTCGGAATATACGTTCTTGCGTGACGAAGCGATGGGTGCGCGGGTAAGAGAACTCTTTGAATCGCTCGGTATTGTCGAGCATTACCTTTCCTACTCGCCAAACGGGCTGCTCATGTTCGACAGCGCCGGCAAGTCCTATCTGCTGATTGTCCACACGAACGAAACGCTGCGCGGTGTGCGAGAAATAGCCGAAGTACAAGGCGCGCCAGCGGCTTTTTTCGAAGCCCTGGACAGCGGCCGGAGCTTGCCGTACTTCTGGCAAACCAGCGGGTACTTCCCCACGGGCGGTATTGCGTGGGAAAGCTATATGCACCCGGCAACACAGTTTACGGGGCAACGGCCTTACGTTTATGCGGTGATTCCCAACCCGCCCGGGTTTGATCTGGGCCACGTACTGAGTTACGACCGTTACCTCGAGTGGCTGGACCGCGACATACAGAAGACATGGAGTTCACTCACGTAAACTCCATGTCATGCCGCGATCAGACCGCTAATGCACTATCCGCGGTGCTTTGCTCGTGGCTATGTTTGCGGGACGACAGCCGCTCGCCGAGACGACGGCTGGAGGGCCAACTGTCGAGCTCAACCTCGCTGCGAATGTCGCGACAAACGCTCACCAGCCTTTCGATCTGCGCGTCGGTCAGCGCAGCGTGGATCGACAGGCGAATCAGCGCGCGATTGCGCGCCGTTGCCGGTGCGCAAAACACAGAACCGAAAATGCCCCGCGACTCCAATGCGTCGCGTAACAGGATCGTGCGTTGTTCGGTGCCTGCTTCGAGCGCGATGATCTGGCTCTCGCTGCCATTCAGGTTATATCCAAGCGATGTCAACCGTTCCCGCAGCCACGCGGCATTCGAGGCGAGTCGCCTGCGCCGCCGATCGGCGCCCTCAATCACCGACAACGTCGCGTCAAGTCCGCTGATCTCGTGAGGCAACAGCGTGGAGCTGAAGATCGCAGGATTCGATTCGAACTTGAAGTACTCCTGGAAACGGGCCGGACAACTGATGAACCCGGCCCGGCCGGCAAACGCCTTGGCAAGACTTGCGGTGCGGAAAGCGACGCGGGACTCGAGTCCAAGTTCGACAACTAGCCCGGCTCCACGCGGACCATGCGTGCCCAGCGAATGCGACTCGTCGACCACGAACACGCACTCATGCCTGTCACACACCTCCGCGAACGCGACAAGCGGGCATACGCTACCGTTCGTGCTGTAAATCGAATCGACCAGCACGACGCCCTGCCCGTAACGCACGATCTGCTGCTCGAGATGCGCCGCGTCGTTGTGTCTGAACGGGACCGGAACCGCGCCCGCACAGCGGATGCCTTCCCACAGCGACATGTGCGCCATCATGTCTACGTAGACCGGTGTTCGTGCCGAAGCGATCGACTGGATCAGCCCGATGTTCGCCGCATAACCGGACTGACACAGTACGCCCGCCTCTGCATGCATGAACGCCGCCAGCCGGTTCTCGAACTTCAGTTGCGGGCAATCGCCGTGCAGGAAGATGCCCGACATCAATAGTCCGTTGCCGTCGGAACGCAATGTCCGGCTCATACTGCGGATGATGTCGGGGTGGCGCGCGATCGCGAGATAGTCGTTACTCGACAGATGCAACGCATCCGGTCCGGGAATGCGGCCGCGCATGATGTGGCCGCCTCCCCACGTATCCATTACCCGCTCGCTGTAATATTGCTCGACGCGCGATGCCACAAAGGCCGGGAGCGATGGTGAGGGTTGGTTCTTTCCCAAGCGGTCAAAAACGGTTTTCATTTTGGCTCCTTAAAGGTTAACTACTGCCCGTGGCGGACAGCAGACCCATAGTGAGCCACTCGTTTTTCGGCGTGTGTCATGTCACTGCTGCATCTGCGAGTAATTCAGCAACTGCCAGGTGAATCGAAGAAACCTGTGGTGGATCTTTTATTCATTTAGCATAAGGCCGTGCCCGCCCAGAATCGGTCATGCGATGCTTATGCCGGAATCGCTCGTAATCACGGGCGTTTTTAGATTGAGACGGCATAAGCCAACATACCGCTGGTAAGGACAGGAAAGTGAATGTGACATTCGCGGATACAACGCACACCGATGCCGAGGCGCTGGTACAGATACGCATCGAGGCTATGCGGGAGAGTCTGGAGCGTATCGGCCGTTTCGATCCGCAGCGGGCGAGAGATCGATTCCTGTCGTCGTTCGATCCCGTGTTCTGCAGGTTCGTTATTGTCGATGGCGTGTCCGTGGGCTTTGTCGTAGCGAAACCCGCCGATCATTGTCTGACACTCGAGCACCTCTATATCCGCCCGCAACATCAGGGCAGGGGAATCGGCTCGGCAGTACTCGATTCCATCTTTGCCGACGCCGATACCCGCTCGATTCCGGTCAAGGTCGGGGCGCTTCGCAATAGCGACTCAAACCGCTTTTATCAGCGGCATGGTTTTCTGAAGATTGAAGAAACGGAGTGGGATATTTACTACCTTAGAAATCCCGAAGCGCGATAGCCGGGATTTCTGACAACCGGGCATCTGGCGGTTTCCGCCGACAGATGCGCCCGGATACGCTTGAGCACATTCAGGGCATTCCGTTGGGCATCGTCCCGCACCCGTGTGGCGGTACACCGATCAGCTACCCGCGCTGATTGTCGAGACGATGCCCATGGCAGTTCATCGGTTGTGCGTGCGTGACAACGGCTCAAGCCGTCGGCGACTGCACGATCACGCCATACCATCCCAGGCCACGGTAGCTCTCGTAGCCTGGTGTGGCGGCGAACGATACGGTACGCCCATCGGTGAGCTGATAAAAGCCTGCGGCACGGCCGCCGGTATTCAGACGGAACTGTTCGTCGAGCACGCCCTTGTCGTCCGAACTTGCGATCACGCGATGCTGTGCGTTGACGATCATGCAGCGCGTGCGCCGCCATTCCTCATCCGTGAGCCGCACGCCTTTGACGACGGCCGACGCCTGAGGCGCCCAATCGAAAAAGATCACCAGCGCACCGAGCGGCGTGCCATCGACTGCACCGTTTTCGCGGATTGCCGTCGCGTACGTCGCGACGTGTGCGTGCTTCAGAAGCGCCAGTTCTTCGATATCGCCCGCAACAAAGTCCGCGCCCGAAGGCGTTTTCATTGCGTCGCGGAACCAGCCGGCTTCAGCCACGTTGCGGCCGTGCACCGCGTACGTATCCGGCCGTCCATTCGCGACGACGTTGCCTGCCGCGTCGATGATCCATAGATCACGGTACACGGTATAACTGTCGAGAATCACTGACAAACGGCGCGATGCGTACGCCCGCGTGTCGGCACTCGTATTGGCGAGGCAATCGACCACCGCGGAATCGGTGGCCCACCAGCGCACGTCGCATGAGCGCTCGTACAGATTGCGGTCGATCACGTCGATCATATTCAGCGCGAGGTCGGCGCAACGCTGACCTTCGTGCGAACGTAGCCGTTCGATCATGCTGTCGCCGAGATCGGTCAGCCTGGTCAGCGAGCCGGCGAGTTCGCGATTGAGCACCGTGGTGATTTCGCCGATTCGCGCCGACACATGCTTGACCTGATTCGCCACGACCGCGAAGCCGCGGCCCGCATTGCCGGCGCGCGCTGCTTCGATCAAGGCGTTGAGGGCGAGAAAGGTGGTCTCGCGATTGATGTCGTTGATATCGGAGATTTTTCCCGTCGCGATTTTCCTGACGTGATGCGTCAGTTCGACGATTTCGAGCGGATTCGACATGGCATGGCCCCCGTGGCTGAAGATTGTTGTGCCTACATAAAAGCAAGCATCGGGCCGGGTAGGTTCCACGGGCGTTACGGCCGTGGACATGCACTCCGCAAACGTTTGGCGATGCGTGTCATGGTGCGGACACAATCGGTGATGGCGGGCGACGCACCGCATACGTGCATCGCCGGGAGGGAGGCGCCACGGGGCGCTTCATCGTCGACCCGATCGCATCGGCATGCGAAGAAAAACCACGCCGTTCAATCACAGCAACGGCAGCGTCAGGCTGATGTGCTCCGCAAATGCCGTGGTCAGATGTGAAGGACGCTCCCGCTCGAACTTCAGGGTAATGCCCACCGCGGGCAACGACGGCAGCGTGGGATCACCATTGAGTATCGTGAGATCCGGAGCGACCGCAGTCTGCGTGATGACGGCAAAGGCCTGCCCCGAGCGGACCAGCGCCGTGAGCCCGGCAAGACTGCTGCTCGCATAGGCGATGCGATAGGCCCTGCCTGCGCGTTGCAGCGCATCGCAGGCCGCCACGTGGTCGAGCGTGTCCGGATCGGAAAGCGCCAGTGGCAATGGATCGAAATGGGCGGAGTCCAGTCCCGGATAGCCTACCCAGACCAGCGGCTCGCGGCGAATGATATCGGCATTCGGCGCGTCTTCCGGCAACGAGATCATGGCAAGGTCCAGCGCATGCATCTCCAGTTGTTCGAGCAGTCGCGGGGTAGGGGCGCACATGACCTCCACCAGCGCATGCGGATGCTGGCTTGAGAACTGACGCAGCAAATGCGGCAGAAAAACGGCCGCATAGTCTTCCGGACAGCCGAAACGGATCGTTCCCGACAAGCCTTTGCCGGACAGATCGGCCATCGCTTCGTCGTGCACGCGCAGAATCCGTTGGGCGTGGGTCAACAGCCGTTCGCCGGGATTCGTCAGCACTACCCCACGACCTGTGCGCTGGAATAGCGGCTGGTCGACGATTTCTTCGAGGCGCTTCATCTGCTGACTCAGTGCGGACTGGGTCCGGCCAATCCGGTTAGCCGCGCGACTCAGCGCCCGGACTTCGGCTATGACGATAAACGAACGCAGTAAGTCGATTTCGAGTGAAAGGCTCAAGATATTAGGCTCGCTTCTAGCTTCCATAAGAAGTATTCGATTCTATGAAAGCAGAGTGCCCTCTAGACTGCAAGTTATTCCAGCCACCCACCAGGGGAGAAGCAACGTGTCCGGGAACAACGACGCAGTTTTCTGGCGCAACGCCAGGCAGCACCTCATCCGCTACGGCGGCGCCTTCGAGCCGATGATCATCGAGCGGGCCCAGGGCAGCTTCGTGTATGACGCCGACGGCCGCGCGATTCTTGATTTCACCTCCGGGCAGATGAGCGCGGTGCTTGGGCACAGCCATCCGGAGATCGTGTCGGTGATCAACGAATACGCCGGCAAGCTCGACCATCTCTTCAGTGGCATGCTTTCGCGACCGGTGGTCGATCTGGCAACCCGGCTGGCCGACATCACGCCTGAAGGACTCGACCGGGCGCTGTTGCTCAGCACCGGCGCGGAGTCGAATGAGGCCGCTATTCGCATGGCGAAACTGGTCACCGGCAAATATGAAATCGTCGGCTTTGCGCAGTCGTGGCACGGTATGACGGGGAACGCGGCATCCGCGACCTACAGCGCCGGCCGCAAGGGCGTCGGTCCGGCAGCCGTCGGCTCCTTCGCGATTCCGGCGCCGTTCCTGTACCGTCCGCGCTTCGAGCGCAACGGCGAATACGATTACCTGGCAGAACTGGACTATGCGTTCGATCTGATCGATCGTCAGTCCAGCGGCAATCTCGCCGCGTTCATTGCGGAGCCAATCCTCAGTTCCGGCGGCATCATCGAACTGCCGCCGGGCTATATGGCCGCGCTCAAGCGTAAATGCGAGGAGCGCGGCATGCTGCTGATTCTCGATGAAGCGCAAACCGGCGTGGGCCGCACGGGCACCATGTTCGCCTGCCAGCGCGACGGCGTCACGCCCGACATTCTTACGCTGTCGAAAACGCTGGGCGCCGGTCTGCCGCTCGCGGCGGTCGTGACCTCCGCGCAGATCGAAGAGCGGGCCCATGAATTGGGTTACCTGTTCTATACGACCCATGTGTCCGATCCGCTGCCTGCCGCTGTCGGTCTGCGGGTGCTGGATGTGGTCGAGCGGGAGGGACTCGTTGCGCGTGCCAACCTGATGGGCGAGCGGCTCAAGCGTGGCTTGCTGGATTTGATGGAGCGCTTCGAGTGTGTCGGCGACATTCGCGGGCGCGGGTTGCTGCTCGGTCTGGAGATCGTCAAGGACCGCCGCACGAAGGAGCCGGCGGACGGGCTTGGCGCGAAGATCACCCGCGAGTGCATGAACCTGGGGCTCAGCATGAACATCGTGCAGTTGCCCGGCATGGGCGGCGTGTTTCGCATCGCCCCGCCGTTGACTGTCCGCGAGGAAGAGATCGACCTGGGGCTGGAGCTACTAGGGCAGGCGATTGAGCGTTCGCTATAACCGCCCCGCTATTTGTCGATGAGCGGCGAGCGGCCGGACATTCACGCCGATGGGTCAGCCGTCTGAAACCTTGAACAGTTTCGCGCACATAAAATCGACGAACACTCTGAGTTTCGACGACAACTGCCGGCTCGACGGCCAAAGGATCGAGAACTGTCCTGGGGCGATCGGATGCGCGCCGAGCACCGTCGTCAGCATGCCCGCCGCAATTGCATCGCGAACCAGGAAGTCCGGCATGTAGCCAATGCCAAATCCCGCGATAACCGTCTCGCGTAACGCTTCCATGTTGTTGCAGGTCAGCGCCGTGCGCAGATTCGCAGGCTCACTTCCGTCCGCCAGCAATTCCCACGGCTGCAGCTTGCCGGTTGTGGGAAACCGGTAACGCACGCAGGCGTGCGCTTCCAGGTCGCGCAGCGTGGCCGGCACACCCGCCTGCGCGAGATAGCCCGGCGACGCGCACAGCATGAAGCAGAATGCGCCGAGACGGCGCGACATCAAACTCGAATCGCTCAGCGTGCCGCTGCGGATGACGGCGTCGAAGCCGCCTTCGACGACGTCCACGAGCCGGTCGTTGAAATCCAGATCGAGCTCGACGTCGGGATAGCGACGCGTGAATTCCGGCAGCACCGGCAACAGGAATCGATAGCCGATCGCGGGCAGGCTGACACGCAGCTTGCCGCGTGGTGTTTGCGCGGCCTCCGACAGCATGGCCTCGGCATCGCGCAGATCTTCCAGTATCCGGTGACAGCGATCGTAGAAATGACGGCCTTCGTCGGTGAGCGTGACCTTGCGTGTGGTGCGGTGGAAGAGCCGCACGCCGAGCGAGTGTTCCAGCTTTGCAATCGCCTTGCCGACCGCCGACGCCGAGATGCCGAGCTTGTGCCCGGCGGCGACGAAGCTAAGCGCCTCTGCCGTGCGCACAAACGCGACGATTCCGTTGAGGTTGTCCATCCCGCTCTGACATCCGTAAAGCCGATTGAATTAAGGAATTTAACTCCTTTATCACCGGAATTCCACGGTGTTTTTGTTTGATTGAATCCGAATTATCGTTGATCGCTCTGCCGGGAATGCTTGCGCCGATGGCGTCGCGCGGACCGGCTTCCTTTGGGGAGCGTCGATGAGCAACACTTTTTCGTCCGTTTCACTGGAACGGCCAGTCGCCATTCTGACGGCCGTTTGTCTCGCAGCGCTCGCGCTGCCGCTCAGTTTTTCGGCGGGTGCGCTGGCAACGCCCGCGATTGGCCGGGAGCTCGCGGGCGGCCCGGTCGAGATGAACTGGATCACGAACGCGTTCATGCTGAGCTTTGGCAGCCTGTTGATGGCGGCGGGCGCACTCGCGGACCGGTTTGGACGCAAGCGCCTGTTTGCGATCGGTGTCAGCGGATTCGCGCTGGTCTCGCTGCTGCTCGGCTTTGCGCCGTCGATCCTGGCCGTCGATCTGCTGCGCGCGGTGCAGGGTGTTGCCGCCGCGGCCGCGCTGGCGGGCGGCACCGCGGCTCTTGCCCAGGAGTTCGACGGCCGCGCGCGCACCCGCGCGTTCAGTCTGCTCGGCACGACCTTCGGGCTTGGGCTGGCATTCGGGCCCGTGCTGGCGGGTTTCATGATCGAGCGCTTCGGTTGGCGAGCGATCTTCGCGACGGGTGCTGTGGTGGGCGTCCTCTCGCTGCTGTTCGGCGTGCCGCAGATGCGCGAATCGCGCGACCCGGATGCGCGGCGTATCGACTGGGCGGGAATCACTACGTTCACCGGGGCGTTGTCGTGCTTCACGTTCGGCGTGATTCAGTCCTCGGAGAGCGGCTGGTCGAACCCGCTGGTCGTCGCATTTCTGATCGGCGCGGCATTGCTGGGCACCGCGTTCTGGGTCATCGAAACGCACGTCGCGCGGCCCATGCTTGATCTGTCGTTGTTCCGCTATCCGCGTTTTGTCGGCGTGCAGGTGCTGCCGATCGCGACCTGCTACTGCTACATCGTGCTGCTCGTCGTGCTGCCGCTGCGTTTTGTCGGTGCCGACGGTTACAGCGAAATCGAGGCCGGCTGGCTGATGCTCGCGCTGTCGGCCCCGATGCTGGTCGTGCCGCTCGGTGCCGCAACGCTGACGCGCTGGACGTCGGCCGGCGTCATCTCGGGCATCGGCTTGTTGATCGCCGCGGCCGGCCTGTACTGGCTGACCACGGTGTTGCGCGACGGTGCGAGCCATGCAGCGATCGCGCCCTTGCTCACAATCGGTGTCGGTGCGGGAATGCCGTGGGGATTGATGGACGGCTTGTCGGTGAGCGTCGTGCCGAAGGAGCGCGCCGGCATGGCGACGGGAATTTTCAGTACCACGCGTGTGGCAGGAGAGTGCATTGCACTCGCAACGGTCAGCGCGATTCTGGCAGCGCTCACGCAGGCTCGCGTGCAGTCGATCGTGAGACCCGATACTCGATCCGCCGACGTGTCCGAAGCGGCGGCGCGTCTCGCAGCGGGCGATCTCGCGCGCGCATCGGCGCTTCTTCCGCATGTCGGCCGGGCGGCATTGCAGCACATCTACATCGATGCGTTCGGCCTTTTGCTCGCGGGGCTGACTGTCGTTACGCTGCTGTGCGCGATTGCGGTGTTCGTGATTCTTGGCCGGACTCGCACCGACGACGATTCATCAACGGATCGTGAGCGCCATGCACGCGTGATGGCGAGTGATCGGTAATCTGCTTGACGTGTCGTTTATTTATTCAATTGGCATGGCCGGCCTGAGTGTGAAGTATGCCGACACTTCGTTCACTTCATTCGGAGGCGAACTTCATAGTCGCTCAGGTGACGCGAAAGGGGCGAGAGTAGCTGTCTGAGCAGCGAACCGGTCGATGCCCGTACTCCAGCAAAGAGAACGCGGCATAAAAAAAGCCGCAGACGACGCTGCGGCCAACAAACACACACGCCGAACGTTGGGGAACGCTGACGTGTTTCCTGATGCTATCGAAGCGCGCTGCAACTGCAAATCGGGTATTTTGTATGAAGCTTTAGAGCGCCTTGCTGGACAGGCCTGTGGTCGTGATTGCGCCGAGCGGGAGTCGCGAAAAAACCACATAGACCGCGTGTGGCCGCGCAAGCGCTCGGCGGGCGCTTGCGCGCCTCGCGAATCGGACTTCAGTTTGCGCGTACCACGGGCGGCGGCGTCCACGATCCGTCTGTTATTGCAGCCTTCGGCCAGTAGGCGCGAATGTACAGCGAGAACACGTCCTTGGGCGCGGGAACCCAGTTCGATTCCTTGTCCTCACCCGGCGAGTCGCTCTGGAAATACAGCGTGAGTGAACCGTCCGCGTTGTACTTGAGTGATTTGCTCTTGGTGCCGAGCGAGAAGCGGTTCAGCTTGTTCGCTTCAAAAAGGTGTTCCTTGTTGTAGACCGTCAATGACCAGAAGCCGTTGACCGGTGGCGTTTGCCCTTTCGCGAAGGTCACCGTGTACCGATTCGTGCCGTCGAGGCGTTGGCCCGTCGAGTCGAAGTCGGTATAGATATAACGGGTTTCTTGCGGCGCGTTGTCGTACATATTCGACTTCGCCGTTGCGGTGCGGGACAGGTAGTCGGTACCCCAGCGCGCGCCGTTGGGCGGAGACGTCCAGCCATTTCCCACCGGCCGGCCATTGTTCCGGAATTCGAACAGCGGGCTGATCAGATCGGCCTCGGCGGCTACCGCGGTTTCCGTCAATGTGGCCTTGATCTTCGGGTCTTTGGCCGCGGCATCCAGGACGGACTCAATCGTGCGATAGATGGCTTCCTCACCGGGCAGCGGAGGCACCATTTTCATGACCAGCGGGAGTTCGTCGAAGTACTTCTCCGGTATAACCCATTTAACTTCTCCTTTCCCGTCTGTAGCGGGGGGCGGGAAAGACGGGGTCGCCTTCCAGTCTTTGGTTTTCATCTTCCCCGTAAATTCGCTCAGCGGATAAACCATGACCTGGCTGAGTAAAGGCTGAATTGCGACCTTGTCCTCTGGCGTATCGTCCTGGAAAATGCGCGGGAATATGGCGACCAGGTTAGTCGGCGAGCGGTGTACCGCTACAATTCCAGCCGGAACCTTGCCTTTCCAGTCCGGGCCCACCAGAAGATGCAATCCGGGTTTGGTGCCGTATTGCGTGCCAATTTGACCGAATGAATCCGTGCGTGCGTCCGAAAGCTGATAGGTGTAAAAACGCTTGCCGAAATTCGGCACCTGAATGACGACGGGCGTTTTATCAAGCTCCATGAAACCCGCGCCGTACACCGTGTCCTGGTTGGGACACGTCACGAAGTTTTCGGCCGAGTCGATATAGTCGGTCAGCATGGAAACCTGGTTATGCGGCGAACCGGGAATCACGCCGCCAATCCGGCCTGGTTCCGGCAAGTTCTTGACAGCCAGCGAGCGGTTGTAGTTGTTCACCAGCGTCCAGCCCCACAGATAGGCGAAGCGTCCCACTGTGGCGACGTACTCTTTTGTCATCACCGTGCCCGGTGGCGTGCCCATGATTTCCGATGCGGATTGCGCCGGCACGGCCGGCTGAGCCTGCGCTGCCATGATGAACGTGGTTGAGACCGCGACACCCAGAATAACGTGCTTGAGATTCACGCCTACTCCTCGTCAAGAATGATGGGTTATGCCTGAATACGCCAGCAGAGCATTGGGAAATGCTTGTGGCAACTTACTTTGTGGCAACGTACTTATTGAAGTGAGCAAATTCGCAACAGGCGAAGCAATAGCGATCGATTAAAATCGCGAATGCCAGTGCCCAGCCCGCTTATCACAAGTCAATGAATTATTCAAACCAGAAAAAGCCTGCAGCTTGCCGGAAGCTATTGCGCACGGCTGGTTGACAAAAAGATGACCAGTCTTTGTTATTTGTCAAATATCCGAGTTGCATGTAATTTCCAGGATATCCGCCTTAGCTGCGCTGACACTCTATCAACATTTGCAGGTTCCATGTAAGCTTTGCCGCACCCATTCAGACAGGGCTAATTAAATGATGAACACCATGAAAGCGCCGAAGTGGACTTTTCCCTGGATCGCGGCGGGTTTAATCGGATTAGGCCTTAGCGCCTGCAGCTCGTCCGGTACAAATCCGTCAACTAACGCGAGTGCGACCGCGACCGTTCCTTCCGACGAGCAGATCGTTTCGTCCTGGCATTACCTGTATGGGCGCTATCTGGTGCTGCAACAGGAAAACTACGACATCAATGTCGAGAAGGTCGGCTACAACAAGATCAAGTACAACCCGCTGGGCTCTGCGCAGTTCGTGAATCCGAACCTCGACGTGGCCTATCTGGAAGCCTGGCTTGCAGCTGACAAGGATCACGCAGTTATCCTGAACGTTCCGAAAGTGACGGGGCGCTACTACACGGCCCAGCTGCTCGACGGCTGGGGCGAGGTCATTACCAACATCAATGAGCGCACCTATCCGGATCACCCGTATGGCAAATTTGCCCTGGTGATCAAGGGCACCAATCCGCCGGTGCCGGACGACGCGGTCAAGATCGAATTGCCGTCGGCCAAAGCGAAATTGCTGGCGCGTGTCGAGCTCAAAGGCTCACCGAAGGTTGCCGTGAACTTGCAGCATCGCTTCACTGTCGACGCGTCGCCCGATACCCAGATCGATCCGCCCTTTCCGGTGCCTTCCTTCACGCCGGCCGCGCCCATTGGCGGCGAGATCTTCGACCACGTGAGCGAAGCGCTGGCCACCTATCCGGATGTCATGCCGAAGGCGGCCGAATATCAGGCGGCGGCACTCAATGTCGCCAGGTACGCGAAGAGCAGCGACGCTGCCCGCAAGCGCGTCAACGACGTCGTGAAGGCCAAGGCAATTCCTGCTTTCCTCGCGAATGCCAAGGGTTTCGGCACGCAGAAGGACGGCTGGTCGGTGACTTATGTGGCCGGCAACTTCGGCAATGACTATGTGGCGCGCGATATCGTCAACTACGGTGGTCTGTGGGCCAACGTGATCAGCGAGGCCATCTATTTTGTGGGGCTGAGCGACAGCGACAAGCAACCGCTTGATGGCAGCAAGACCTACGAGATCCGCTTCCCGAAGGGTGAAAAGCCGGACAGTCATGTCAAGGGCTTCTGGTCGGTGACGTTGTACAGCGTGCCGGACTACCGCGTTGTGCCTAACGCGTTGCATCGTTACAACCTGAACAACGTGTCCCATCTAAAGGCGAATGCCGATGGCAGCACGAGCATCTGGCTTGCACCGGTAAAGCCGAAAAACGCGCCTCAAAGCAACTGGTTGCCTACGCCGGAAGGCAAGGGCTTCTCGCTGAACTTCCGTACTTATGTTCCGAAGGACGAGGTTCAGCAGGGTAACTGGTTCCCGGCGCCGATCAAGGCCGTGAATTAACCGTTATCGAAGATAGCGGCATCGAAGGTTCAGTCTGTCCGGGCTTGCTTCGGGCAGACTGAGCTGGCTACTGTTCAACGCGTCCTGGTTCCCGTAAGGCCCGTGTGTGCCGGCCGCTTCGGCTCCAATCGCAGTAGTTCTGGTCTCACAGCCGGTGTCCCCGGCTCTCTTCCTGTTTGGCTGATCGTCGACTAATATCTTTTGCGACCTAATTGCGCCGCAAAAATATATTGGACGTCTTACCGGCCTTCTCGCACTATTCGTCTATCCCCAGCTCCCACCGTGCGCGCTATCGCGAGCCACCGCTTGCGGGCTATCGGCATGCCGTCGCCGTCTTCGACGGTGCGTTGGCCGGGCTGGGCACAATTCTAATTTTGACGACCCCCCATATCTGAGGATACAGATGCCTGACTATCGTTCACGAACCTCGACCCATGGCCGCAATATGGCCGGCGCCCGTGCCTTGTGGCGCGCCACTGGCATGAAGGACGGTGACTTCGGCAAACCCATTATTGCGGTGGTGAACTCGTTCACGCAGTTCGTGCCGGGCCATGTGCATCTGCGCGACCTGGGCGCGCTGGTGGCGAGCGAAATCGAAGCGGCCGGCGGCGTGGCGAAAGAGTTCAACACCATCGCGGTGGACGACGGCATCGCCATGGGTCACGGCGGCATGCTGTATTCGCTGCCCTCGCGCGAACTGATCGCCGACTCGGTGGAATACATGGTCAACGCGCACTGCGCCGACGCCATGGTCTGCATCTCCAACTGCGACAAGATCACCCCCGGCATGCTGATGGCCGCGATGCGCCTGAACATCCCGGTCGTTTTTGTTTCCGGCGGTCCGATGGAAGCGGGCAAGGTCAAGTCGCCGACCGATGGCCAGGTGATCGCCAAGATCGACCTGATCGACGCGATGATCAAGGCAGGTGACTCCAGGGTCAGCGACGCGGAAGTGGCGGAAATCGAGCGCAACGCCTGCCCGACGTGCGGCTCCTGCTCGGGCATGTTCACGGCGAACTCGATGAACTGCCTGACCGAGGCAATCGGCCTCGCGCTGCCCGGCAACGGCACGATCGTCGCCACGCACGCCTACCGCAAGAGCCTGTTCGAACAGGCGGGCCGTCTGGTCGTGGATCTGTGCCGCCGCTACTATCAGGAAGAAGACACGTCGGTCCTGCCGCGCAGCATCGCCAACAAACAGGCATTCGAGAACGCCATGGCGCTCGACGTGGCCATGGGCGGTTCGACCAACACGGTGTTGCACCTGCTGGCAGCCGCGCAGGAAGGCGGTGTCGATTTCACGATGTCCGACATCGATCGCATCTCGCGCAAAGTACCGTGCCTGTGCAAAGTGGCGCCTGCCACCGACAAGTACCATATCGAAGACGTGCATCGTGCGGGCGGCATCCCCGGCATTCTTGGCGAACTGGCGCGCGCGAATCTGCTCGACCTCTCGTGCAGCAACGTGCATAGCGGCACGCTGGGCGACGCGATCGCCAAATGGGACATCGCCGGCGGCGCGGGTGAAGCCGCGCAGAAACTGTTCCGCGCGGCCCCGGGCGGAATTCCGACCACGGTCGCGTTCAGCCAGGAAGCCACGTTTGCATCGCTCGATACTGACCGCAAGACGGGCTGTATCCGCAGCAAGGAAAACGCGTACTCGAAGGACGGCGGCCTCGCCGTGCTGTACGGCAATCTCGCGGAGAAGGGCTGTATCGTCAAGACCGCGGGTGTCGACGAATCGCAATGGGTTTTCTCCGGGCGCGCGCGCGTTTTCGAAAGCCAGGACGACGCCGTCGAAGCCATTCTGGGCGACAAGGTCGTGGCGGGCGACGTGGTCGTGATCCGTTACGAAGGCCCCAAGGGCGGCCCCGGCATGCAGGAAATGCTGTACCCCACGTCGTATCTGAAATCCAAGGGCCTGGGCAAGACCTGCGCGTTGTTTACCGATGGCCGTTTCTCAGGTGGTTCGTCCGGGCTCGTGATCGGGCATGCGTCGCCGGAAGCAGCCGAAGGCGGCACGATCGGTCTGGTGGAGGAGGGCGATGTGATCGAGATCGACATTCCGAACCGCAAGATGCACCTGGTGGTATCGGACGCGGAACTGGCGCGCCGTCGCGAAGCCATGGAGGCACGCGGCGACAAGGCATGGCTGCCGGCGAATCGTGAGCGCGTGGTGTCGCAAGCGTTGCAGGCGTATGCCGCGCTGGCGACCTCGGCTGACCGTGGCGCGGTGCGGGACATCTCGCAACTCAAGCGCAAGTAAAGGGCAAGTGAGACGCAAGTGAAGTGAAACGGCCCTGCCGCCGCGAGGCGTCAGGGCCGTTCTATGTCCTCGTGTCGTTGACGGATTGGGGGCGGTGCGTTTGCCGGCGCGCGCATCGCACAACCGTCGATGTTTCTTGCGGGCGCACGGGATCCCTTTGCGAACCGACTGCGCGGCTTCCTGCGAACAATCAAGGCCGCAGGCTAGCCGCCGGCGGATGATGCTCGATCGACGCTCAGGCGAAGAGCTTCAGATGTTCGGCCAGTATGATGCTGCCGATTCCGATCAGCACGACACCGCCTGCCATCTCCGCGCGCCTGCCCGCGACTTGGCCAATGACACGGCCGAGCATGACGCCGATCGTGACCATTGCCATGGTGGCGAGGCCGATCGCGGCGGCTGTCGAATAAATGTTGACGTCGACAAAGGCGAGGCCCGCGCCGACCGCCATCGCATCGATGCTGGTGGCGAAGCCCGTCAATGCCAGCAGCCAGAACGAATGGGCCACTGGTTTCTTCTCGATGTCTTGAGCGGCAAAGCCGTTCATGATCATGCGCGCGCCGAGCACGAACAGCAGCGTAAACGCGATCCAGTGATCCCACGCGGAAACATACTGAGCGGCTGCTTTGCCCAGAAACCATCCGACCAACGGGGTTAGCGCCTCGATGACGCCGAAGATAAGTCCCGTCCTCAGCGCTTCGCGCCAGTGTGGACGATTGAGCGTGGCGCCTTTGCCGATTGCGGCTGCAAAGGCGTCGGTAGACATGGCGAAAGCGAGGAACAACGTTGCGACAGGATTCATGGAAGGAGAAGCTCAAGGTCGGGCGGAAAACCGCGACACACCGCCGCGCCCGACCGGTCGCGTGGTGTGTCGATGGTCTTGCCAACCAAATGGCTACCTGCACCACGGTCTGTGCGACCGAGAATGTTGACGCAGGCGCTTCTGGGTAGAAGCCGGCTACTCCCCAAAGACAGAGGCGAGCATATCACGACAGAAAGGCTTTAGTAATAATCGCCGCAAGCTTTTCGGCATGGCGACTTGCTCATGTACTACACGGCACGATAGAATCGCGCCTGCTCATTGGGGAGTAGCCGCCTCGAACGCGATGTTCGAGGGCGCATGTCAACATACTTGGCGAGTCGCAAGACCCGCTATGGCGTGCGCAGCTAAATGCCTGGCAAGACCGATGACACGCATTCCGACCTAACCGGGTCGCCGGAATGCGCGTCATCGCGTGCTTTCAGCGCGGCCCGGGTACAACAACCCCATGCAATCCTTCCTCGTCTCGACCAGTGTGGTCGGTCTCGCTGAAATCGGCGACAAGACTCAACTGCTGTCCTTGGTACTGGCTGCGCGCTATCGCAAGCCGATCCCCATCGTCCTCGGTGTACTTGCTGCAACGCTCATCAACCATGCGGCATCGGGCGCGCTCGGGGCATGGCTCGCGAGCGTTCTCAGTCCGGGGGTTCTGAACTGGGCGGTGGTCGCGTCGTTCGCTGTCATGGCGGTGTGGATTCTCGTTCCGGACAAGCTGGACGACGCCGACGCGGTATTGACGAAGAATTCGATGGGCGTCTTCGGCACAACGGCCGTGACATTCTTTCTTGCCGAAATGGGCGACAAGACTCAAATCGTGACCATCGCGCTCGCTGCGCGCTTTCACGAGTTCTTCGGGGTTGTCGCGGGGACGACGTTGGGCATGATGCTGGCGAATGTGCCGGTCATCTATCTCGGACACAAGTTCGCCGACCGCTTGCCGACGAAGGCCGTTCACATTCTTGCCGCCATTATCTTTGTCGTGCTCGGTGGGCTTGCTTTGCGAACGGCGCTCTATCCGACGGCACATCCGCTGTTCTGATTCGCCTTACGTGCGACCCGGCTTCGATCGGCGCGAGCGTCCGTGCGATTGCGACTGCGCTTGAGTGCCGGGTTGCGTGTCCAGCGTGGCAAGCAGGTGCTGACGTCCCTCGTCGAGAATCTCATCCGCGAGTGCCGGGTCAGTGTCCGCGACAGCACGCGAAAGCAACAGCGTACCGACCATCTGGCTGAACACAGCGATTGCCCTTCTGCGACTGCCTTCGCTCACGCCCTCTCTCTCTTCGATGACCTTGGCGAACAGTTCGAGGTTCGTCGCGAGCCCTTGCGCGTAAGAGCCGCGTGCTCCGTCGCCGAACCGGCGGGCGTCGCCTACAAAACCCGATAACGGGCACCCGGCTTCGATATTTTCGCGATGCTCGGGGGACAAATACCACTCGATGTTTTGCTTTACCGGGTCGGCGTCAGCCGATCTGGAGCTTGCAAACTGGGCGGCAAAAGCCTCTTCCCCTTCCTCAATCGCCTTTTCCATCACGGCGGCGACCAGGGCGTCTTTTGATTTGAAGTGGTTGTAGAAACCGCCCTGCGTGAAGCCCGCCGCCTTCATCAACTCGGCGAGCCCGACCGCATCGACGCCGCGCTCACGAAACAGCTTCTCGGCGGCGGCCACGATCGCGTGCCGGTTTTCAGCCGCCTGTTGTCTGGAAACACCCACTCTCACTCCCTTCGGCCGACCTCGGCCTAATCGCATCCATCGAAAAATACAATGTCGATCACCATTGACATCGCCGAAGCGGACGACCACAATCCATCGCAATGACAATGTCATTCACCATTGTCTTAAGTATAGCCTTCTTTGCCGGAACGTCCAGGCCGGTGAGGTGCAAGGGAAGCGACCCAGGCCGGATCCGCGAGCGACCTGCCGATGTTTGGCGAACGGTTCCTTGCCTGAACGCATCAGCCTTACCTGCCGCGACATCAACTTCAACTGCGAATGCAACATCACAGGAAACGATCATGAAACTCACTGGAAATACGATCTTCATCACGGGCGGCGGTTCGGGCATTGGCCGCGGATTGGCCGAGGCGCTTCATAAGCGCGGCAACAAGGTCATCATCAGCGGTCGGCGGCGCGGCCATCTCGACGAGGTGGTGGCGGCGAATCCCGGCATGGCGGCAATCGAACTCGACATTACCGACCCGGCCAGCATCGAGAAGGTAGCGGCGCAACTGATCGCGGACTATCCCGACCTCAACGTGCTGATCAACAACGCCGGGATCATGCTGCCGGACCAGGCGGCCGGTCACATCGACGACGCGTTGCTGGTGTCCACCATCACGACGAACCTCATGGGACCGATCCGCATGACGTCGGCGCTGATCGACCATCTGAAGACCAGAAACGATGCTGTCGTTGCCTATACCAGTTCGGTTCTGGCATTCGTGCCGCTGGCGATGACTGCAGTGTATTCGTCGACCAAGGCGGCACTGCATTCGTACATTCTTTCGCAACGCTTCATGCTGAGGAATACGAAAGTTAAGGTGCTTGAAATCGCCCCGCCATGGGTGCGCACAGACCTGATGAACAGCCGCGAAGCCGAACAGGCGATGCCGCTCGAACCCTTCATCGACGAAACGATCGCTGTGCTCGGAACGGATGTGGATGAGGTTCTGGTTGAAGGTGCGAAGCAGTTCCGTGGGAATCCGGGGCCCGGCGAACATGCATTCGTGAATGGCCTGAATGCGCAGCTGGTGGAAGTGTTCGGTGGGTGAAGGGCTGCTTGCCGGATAGGGGGGACGGGGCGTGACTGCGGTTTCGCTTCTTACTGCTCCTTATCCTTTAGGCCAAATCAAACATTTGGCTTGCAAGGTTGAAGGCAATCCACTTGGTGTGACTTATAATTACCAAGTCGTCGGGATACACCCGGCGATCAGGTTTGACAGCCTGTAGTCAGAAACCGCACACCCGCTCAGGCGGGGCGTGCGTCTACCTCTGCACGTCTATATTCCAATGGGCGGGCCTTGGTAGGGGAGCCGCAAGGCTCGCCGGCATGTTTCTGACCCGGTCTGTCAACCCTACTTCGTGCCCGCTCACCCACGTTTCCAGCGAGTGCCGGGCGATCCGAGAAGTAACAGGGAGATCGCGCCATGAGCAAGTCCACTAAAAAACAACCCGCTTCACGTCCACCTGTCGACGCACTCCAGTACGAAAAGCTTGCGCTGTCGGCATTCGATTTATGTAACCGGCACCTGGATCAACTGAATACGTTGATCACACTTGCGTCATCAATATGTAGGAATCCTCCCATTACACTTGAGGAAAGACGACGCCGTCAGACACTCCTTGAATTGCTGGTGGATACGTCGGAGCGGTATCAACAGGAACTCCAGTGCGACCGTGAGTTATACCAGGTGATTGCGCTCGATGCAAAGGGCGTTCCGCAAAGCCGCATCACCGCACGTCATGCGGCGACCCTGCTTGCGGAAGAGGTAATGCAGCGAGGTGGGGAATCGCTTGCGGCTGAAAATGCACCATTGGGGGAAAACGGGTCGGCAGAAGATGCCGCGGCGTTGAGCGCTGAGGGCGCGGCAGAGCAAGCCGTTGTCGCGGTTAGCTAGATAAATCGAAAAAATCGGTGAGTGGCGGGTGGCACGTCCTGACCCTTCGAGGATGAGTGTACGGAGATAGTTTCGTCAGTCTCGATGCACTCACCGGCCTGCCGCCGTGCCCGGAGCCTATCTTGTCATCGAAGGCGTGCGCGTCGGTGCGCAGTGATCTAGCTGCCAGGGATTAGGCGTCTGCCTGTAATGGCTGCACCTCAACGGTGACATGAGACAGTCCCCTGAAGCGCCCCAGCACCGCATGGTAGAAGCGCGAGTCTCGCAGGGTTTCACCTGTTGCCACTGACACCACGGCGCTCATATGGCCGGGACCCACCCGCCATACATGCAGGTCGACCACCTTGTCTCCGCGATCCTCGATCGCGTGACGTACGCTTTCCGCCATGCGCCGGTCGGAGTTCATGTCGAGCAGGATCGCAGCCGTGTCGCGCATCAAGCTGTACGACCAGTTTGCAATCACCAGCGCGCCGATGACACCGGCGAGCGGGTCCATCCAGAGCCAGCCAAATGCGCGGGCCAACACGAGGCCTATGATCGCCAGCACGGAAACCGCCGCATCCGCCATCACGTGGATGTACGCCGACCTGATGTTGTGGTCACGGGTCGCTGTTTCATGCGCGTGGTCGTGGTGTTCATGTTCTTCGAATTCCACTTCGTGCTGGCCGTCCGCAATCCGCACGACGGCCTTGAAGGCGTGCGGCTCAGGAATTTCTTCCTTCGATTCCAGATAGCCGCCACGATCCGCCAGCGCGAAGACCTGTCGAGTCCCATCCGGCCGGATCGTCGTAACGGACACAGTAGAAGCGTCCAGTCGTGAACCTTCCGTCTCGGGCGCAATGCGGAAAACAGGTGGCACGCCGTCTTCGAAGATGGAAACCGCAAGCACGCCGGACGGCGCGAAAATCTTCCGCACTTCCTCTTCTTGAGCGTGGTCATCATGCCCATGCCCATGCCCATGCCCATGCCTATGCCCATGCCCATGCCCATGCCCATGGCCGTGATCGTCGCCGCTCAATAGCCACGCGCTCGCCAGGTTGACAAGAAGCCCGACCACCGCGATGGGAATCGCTTCACCGAAATGGATGGGTACCGGCGACAGGAAACGGGATACCGCCTCGTAGCCAATCAGAAGCGCAATCATCGCGAGCACGATGGCACTCGTAAAGCCCGCGAGATCGCCAAGCTTGCCCGTACCGAACACGAAGCGGGAGTCGGTGGCGTGTTTGCGCGCGTAGGTGTACGCAAGGGCTGCAATGAGCATTGCGCCCGCGTGCGTCGACATATGCAGACCGTCGGCCACGAGCGCCAGTGAACCGAACATACTGCCGCCAACAATTTCAATCAGCATCATCGCGCTGCACAGTGCGATCACGGCCCACGTTTTGCGCTCGTTTTTTTCATGACCGACGCCCAGAAAGATGTGGTCATGTCCTGCGCCGAACGCGGCATGTTTGAAATCACTCATTTCTGACTCTATTTGAAATAGCTGTGAACGACTTCGATGAGTTGTTCCGTCGCGCTGGCGCCATCCTCCTCGCCGCTTTCCGCGTCGACGAGGTGATTCCTGATGTGGTCTTCCAGCACGACCGCGAGAAGACCGTTCATAGCCCCGCGACAACTTGTGATCCGTTGCAGCACGTCCGAGCAGCCATGCTCTTCCTCGAGCGCCCGCTCGATGGCTTCGACCTGTCCCTTGATGCGGCGGACCCGATTGAGTAGCTTCTGTTTTTCCTGAATCGTGTGACTCATGCGCTCTCCAGATACCCCTAGGGGGTATGTAATTGCACGAAGTCTACCATAGGGGGAGGGGGTATCCAGTGCGGCTGCAGATGCGACTTTTCATGTAAAGGCCGTCAGCCGACACTTAAGCGATGTCTGATTCATCGACGACGGCCATGCGCCCGTACGGTACGCCCGTCTGTCATGCTGGTATTTCGCGTGTCGGATAGAAGAGTGAGAGTGCTTTATCGTCGGCTGTCGGCAATGGCGGCTACGAAGCGACCGCAACCGCTTGACGATAAGACTACAGACGATGCTCCAACCGATAAGTAGACCGAAAGCAACCGTATCGGGTGCTTGGGCGCTACGGCGGCGGATGTCCGCACCCGTTCGGGTTTGTTCGACACCTGCCTTTGTCTGTTGCTGCGTGAACGTATGCATGACGCATGCGCGCAGGCGTCGAATAATTTAGAACGAACTGGGCCGGTCGTCGTCAGGCAAAGTCTTCGATTATCAACCGTCGATCGCAATCGGCTCTTAAACGACTGTTCGTTAATGAAGAACAACTGCCGCGGTGGAAACGCATGTGTGTGAAAACCGCTCCGCGCGTTACGTTACGTTCGAGGTTCGGCAGACAGTGTTCCGCGCCACACTGGCATTTCAAGATCGCGTCGCGCGGGAATCGATCGCCCGCGCGCCCTTGATTTGCAAGCCTTTCCTATGCACCACGCGGTGCGCGCCCCACATGGTATGACCCTTGCAGTCACAACCCCAGGATTTTAATCACCGGGGGGTGCAAGTATGAATCGCAATTTCAAAATGACGACGATCGCCATGTGCGTGTCGTCACTGATGGTTCTTCAAGGTTGTGGATCGACATTGACCACGAAGTCGCCGACGCTTGGCACTGGTTCGGGAAGCGGCGCCATCACAGGTGGAGGCGGCGGGTCGGGAGGAGGGTCGGGGTCCGGTGCAGGTTCCGGATCGGGGTCCGGCTCAGGTAACGGCACGCCTACGCCGACGCCTACACCGACGCCTACACCGACACCGACACCGACACCGACACCGACACCTACGCCGACGCCGACGCCTACACCGACGCCGACGCCTACACCGACGCCTACACCGACGCCGACGCCTACTCCGACGCCTACACCGACGCCTACACCGACGCCGACGCCTACACCGACGCCTACACCGACGCCGACGCCTACACCGACGCCGACGCCGACGCCGACGCCTACTCCGACGCCAACACCGACGCCAACACCGACGCCAACACCGACGCCAACGCCAACGCCGACGCCAACGCCAACGCCAACGCCAACGCCGACGCCAACGCCAACGCCAACGCCAACGCCAACGCCGACGCCGACGCCGACGCCGACGCCGACGCCGACACCGACGCCGACGCCGACACCGACGCCGACGCCTACCCCGACGCCAACGCCGACACCGACGCCTACTCCGACGCCGACGCCAACGCCGACGCCAACGCCAACGCCAACGCCAACGCCAACGCCAACGCCAACGCCAACGCCAACGCCAACGCCGACACCGACACCGACACCTACGCCCACGAGCGCCAACCCACTCGGCGTCGTGGTGCAGAACACCGGCAATGTCGTCACCGCGACCGGCCAGACTGTCTCGGCCATCGGCAGCCAGATCGGTCTCACGCCGATCCCCGGCGGCAACACTGCGACCACCACAGCGCTCGGCGGTGTGGTTTCGAATCTCGGCGCCGGAGTGTCAGCACTCGGCACGGGCGCTTTCAACGGTCTCGGCCAGCTAGGGAATTCGACCGACCCTCTCGGTACCACCCTCGCCAGCAGCGGCAACCTGGTCTATGACGCTGGCCAGGCGGTCAATAGCGCCGGACAACTCGTGACCAGCCTCGGCAGCGGCCCGACCGCTCCGCTCAGCCCGCTGACAAACCCGCTCGGTAGCACGATCTCCACCGTGGGCACAGCCGTCAGCAGCCTGGGCACGCAACTCGGCTCGACGCTCACCAATGGTCCGGTGCAGCAGCTCACGCAGACCCTAAGCACTGCCATCACGCCAATCACCGCGACGCTTGCGCAGACCACCCAGACCGTCGGCGACACGACCGGTTTGGGTAAGCCGCTCAATGGACTGCTGTCGACCATCGGTCACGGCCTCGACACTGCGGGCGGCCAGATCGGCAGCACCACGGGTAATCCGATCGGCAAGAACCTGGGCAACGTCGTGACACAGTTGGGCAATACGGTTACCTCGGTCGGCGGCCTGCTGACCGCAGGCGGCTCGGGCAGCGGTAATCCGCTCGGCGGCCTGACCGGCATCCTCAATCCGGGCGGCGGTTCGTCCGGCAATCCGCTGGCACCGCTTACCAGCATCCTCACTTCGCTGCCCGGCACGCTGACGGGCGGACTCGGCGGTATTGGCGGCTCGACCAATCCACTCGCACCTCTGGTCGGCACGCTGACTTCGCTGACCTCTTCATTGACCAGCGTGGTCGGAGGACCCGGTAGTCCTTTGGCGCCGCTCACCGGCCTGACCGTCTCGGCAGGTGTCGCGCTGAACGGTGCAACAGGCAGCGCCAACAACCCGCTAGCACCAGCGACGTCAGTAGCATCATCGTCGACGGGCGCGCTACACGCCTCAGGCGGTTCAGGTGCGGCCGGCACGACCAACCTGCTCGCGCCCGTGACGGGCCTCGTCACCGCCCTGACGAGCGCGCTTGGGGGCGCCAGCGGAGGAACGTCCGGGTCGTCCGGCGCCGTGCCCGGTGGGCTGACATCAAGGAAGTAACGAAGGAAGCACGCATTGCGGAAAACGGCGGACCGGGCAACCGGTCCGCCGGTCCGTGTGGCACTGGGCCATCATGACTTTGCTTGCCATCGAACTTAAGTAACGCCGAGCAAGTGACCGCGTTTCAGCTTCGGCACATATCGCTATGAGGCGAACATCGGTTGTCGTTGGCATCTGCCGATCAATGGTGGCATTTCGGCGACGTGAGCGCGCGATTAACCAATAACTGTTCGCCGTCGGGCGAAAGCGGTCGCATAGGCGGCGCATTGGTGCTATCCGAAATTCACGTGTCGCTAGCGGATAGCACCTGGCCGGGCAACGCGTGTCAGGCGATCCATCCGCCGTCGACCGTCAGGCTCTCGCCGGTCGTGTAGCCTGCTTCGGGGCTCGCGAGATACGCTACAGCTGCAGCGATTTCCGCCGGTTTGCCGAAACGGCCCACGCTCGCGAGCTTCGTCATCGTGGCGTGGTCTTCCGTGCCGGGCTGCGGAGCCAGTTCTGTATCGATCGGGCCGGGTTGCACGGCGTTCACGGTTACGCCATATTTGCCGAGCTCGCGCGATAGCCCGCGAGTGAAGCCTCTGATGGCGAACTTCGATGCGATGTAGAGCGTTACACCGGGCAGCGGCGCGGCTTCGCCAAAGGCCGAACCTATGTTGATAATGCGTCCCCAGCCGGCCGCCACCATTCGCGCCGCCGCGTCTTTTGCCAGTTCGATCGGTGCACGAACATTCAGGTTGAAATGTGTGTCGTAAGACGTGTCCGAAGAATCGAGGAAGGGTCCGTACTCCACCGTACCGGCGTTGTTGACGAGAATGTCGAGCCGCCCCTCGAAGCGGCCGCCGAACGCGCCGTTCAGCGCATCGATGAGATTCTTGATGCCTTCTGGTTGCGACAGGTTGGCGCCGACGGCTTCAGCCTCGCCGCCGGCATCGCGGATCGCCTTGACGACTGCTTCGGCCCGCGCCGCACTCGACGCATAGTGAACGATCACCGATGCGCCGTCCTGCGCAAGACGCGCTGCAATAGCTGCACCGATTCCACGCGAAGCGCCCGTAACGAGAGCAAGTTTGCCTTTCAGAGCTTGGGTCATGTTTTCCTCAACGGATAGGTTTGAAAGCGGTCCTCCGCGCTGAACAGCCGGAAGGGACTGCTGCATCGGAGCCAATGTTTCGTGCATTGGTTGATGCGTATCCTCCGCTCGGGCGGCATCGCCCGGTAGTCGCGGGTGAGGAATAGCTCCTATTCCCGCTGCGAAGAGGCAGGCCGGAGCAGTGGCACCCTGGTGCGAGGCGGCTGGACGGTTAGGCGGCTATGCGGTGAGGTTATCGCTGGAGCGCTGATTGAGAAGATGCTCGACAAACTTGACGAAGGCACGCGCCTTCGTGGTCGCCATGCGACCGGACGGAAACACTGCCCACAGGTCGATCGGCGGCAACATCCAGTCAGTCAGGACGGCCTGAACCGTGCCGTCCGCAAGTTCAGGGGCGAACATCCATTCCGACGCGACAGCCAGGCCCATATGCGCGAATACCGCCGTGCGCATGCCTTCGGCTGCGTTCACGCTGATTCGGCCGGACAAGGTGACGTTCGAGTCGGAACCGTCACTGCGGCTGAACAACCACGACTCACCGCCGCCTCGAACCGTGTGAACGACCGCCTGATGCCGGAGAAGGTCGCGAGGCGTTTGCGGAAGCCCCGCTTGCGCGAAATACGAGGGTGTGCCGACGACGACCCGCCGCCCGGTGGCGATGCGACGCGCAGTCATATTCGAATCGTCCAGGGCGCCCATACGCAACGCGACATCGACACCCTCTTCGAGCAGATCGACGGACCGATCGTCGAGCACGATATCGATGCTGAGATTGGGATGTCGATCAAGGAAAGACTTCAGTGCCGGCAAGACATGCAGGCGGGCGAAGGTGACGGCTGCGCCTATGCGCAGTCGTCCGGACAAGCCATCCGCCGATTCGCGTACCGCCTGTTCGGCCCGCTCTGCCTCATCGATCGCCCTGAGTGCATGATCGTAAAACCGTTGACCGGCATCGGTCGGTGCCAGGCCACGTGTCGATCTCAACAGCAAACGGGCGCCAAGACGTTCCTCCAACTGTGCAACTGCCTTCGAAACGGCCGGTTGGCCTAGCTTCAATCGGCGTGCCGCGGCGGAAAATGAACCCGCATCGACAACAGTTACGAAAGTCTCCATTGCCACCATGCGGTCCATGTGCGGTCTCCTGCAGGGTTGTCAGCGAAAGTGCGCAGTGTAGCGAAACGACGAACGTTTTCAGACACGCGGGCATTGTCGGGCAACGACATCGCCTGACGCGGCCAGATCGGGCGGAACGCGTGTTGAAATTCGTCGCCCCCTGGGCTTACGCCACATCATTTCAACAATACTTGAAATATAGAAGTGAATGGCTTATCGTTTGCGCCATGGACTCAAATCTCGTTGTACGCGCCCTGAGCGCGTTGGCTCACGAATCGCGTCTCGCAATCTTCCGCCTGCTAGTCGTTGCCGGCCCCGATGGGCAGGCTGCGGGCGGAATCGCGCAGCAGCTTGGCCTATCCCCGTCCAGTCTCTCGTTTCACCTGAAAGACCTTTCCCACGCAGACCTGGTGAAGTCTCGACAGGAAGGGCGTTTCGTCATCTACACGGCGAATTTCGACGCGATGACGGGCCTGATCGGCTTTCTGACGGAGAACTGCTGCGCGGGTGCAACCTGCGCAGCAAGCGATCTCCCCAACTTTTGCATTGACCCGGCGTGCGCCAATAACGCGAACACGAAATGAGCAGCACTGACACAGCAATCCGCGCGAGCCGCCCGGCCATCGGGTTTTTCGAGCGTTACCTGACGGTCTGGGTCGCGCTGTGCATCATTGGCGGCGTCATGCTTGGCCAATTACTTCCCGGACTCTTCTTCGCGGTCGGCCACATGGAAGTCGCGCAGGTCAATTTGCCGGTCGGCGTACTGATCTGGGTGATGATCATTCCGATGCTCGTTAAGATCGATTTTGCCGCCATGAAGCAGGTGAAAAGCCAATGGCGCGGTATCGGCGTGACGCTTTTTGTGAACTGGTTCGTCAAACCATTTTCGATGGCCCTGCTCGGTTGGATTTTTATCCGGCATGCGTTTGCGGCGTGGCTGCCTGCCGACCAGATCGACAGCTACATTGCAGGCTTGATTCTGCTCGCCGCTGCTCCGTGTACGGCGATGGTGTTTGTCTGGTCTCAACTGTGCAAGGGCGATCCGTACTTCACGTTGTCACAGGTCGCGCTTAACGATTCGATCATGATCGTTGCGTTTGCGCCGCTCGTCGCGCTGTTGTTGGGCCTATCCGCTATCACGGTGCCGTGGGACACGCTCGTCATCTCTGTCGGGCTGTACATCGTCATTCCCGTCATCCTTGCGCAAGTGTTGCGTAAGCGCCTGCTTGCCAGGGGCGACGCACATTTCCAGCGGATGGTCGCACATCTCGGCCCGTATTCGATCTGTGCACTTCTCGCGACGCTAGTCTTGCTGTTCGCGTTTCAGGGGCAAGCCATTGTTAGGGAGCCGCTGATTATCGGCATGCTGGCAGTTCCCATCCTGATTCAGGTGTTTTTCAATTCCGGCCTCGCTTACCTGCTCAATCGTCGGTTGGGGGTGGCGCATTGCGTTGCGGGACCATCCAGCCTGATCGGCGCGAGCAACTTTTTCGAGCTCGCCGTAGCGACTGCAATCAGTCTGTTCGGTTTTCAGTCAGGTGCTGCACTCTCGACGGTTGTTGGCGTGCTGATCGAAGTGCCGGTCATGCTACTGGTGGTCGGCGTGGTAAACCGGTCGCAGCGTTGGTACGAAGCAGGCAATCGCATCAAAGGACAAATGTAATGAGCGTCTCGATCTATCACAACCCGGATTGCGGCACGTCACGCAATACACTGGCGATGATTCGCAACGCGGGCATTGAACCTCGGATCGTCGAGTATCTGAAAACACCGCCAGACCGCGAGACATTGAAGGCACTGATAGCGCAAGCGGGCCTCACTGTCCGCGCCGCGCTGCGCGAGAAAGGTACACCGTATGAAGAGCTCGGACTGGGCGACATGTCGCTGAGCGATGAGCAATTGCTAGACGCAATGCTGTCTCATCCGATCCTTATCAATCGTCCGTTCGTCGTGACGCTGCACGGCGTGCGCCTCTGCCGGCCCTCCGAACTCGTTCTCGACATCCTGCCTGAGGCGGGAAACAAGCCCTTCACAAAGGAAGACGGCGAGGTAGTCGTCGACAGTGAAGGCCGGAGACTCAGCAAGTGATTGAAGATCTGCCCAACATCAGTGCCGCGCATCTCGATACGCCTGATCTGCAAAAGCTCACGCCTCGCGTCGTATCACAGCATCCGCCGCGTATCTTGTTGCTCTATGGGTCGCTGCGCGCTACGTCTTTTAGCCGTCAACTAACGCTCGAAGCTGAACGTATCCTGCGTCACTTCGGCGCTGAAACGCGAGTGTTCGACCCACATGGGCTTCCCATCGTCGATAGTGTCCCGGCAGATCATCACAAGGTCGTGGAGTTGCGCCAATTGTCCGAGTGGTCGGAGGGGCAAGTCTGGTGCAGTCCGGAGCGTCACGGCACGCTGACTGCTGTGTTCAAGAACCAGATTGACTGGCTTCCACTCGAAAGCGGCGGCGTTCGTCCCACTCAAGGGCGCACCCTTGCCGTCATGCAGGTATGTGGCGGGTCACAGTCTTTTAACGCTGTGAATGCACTGCGCGTGCTCGGCCGCTGGATGCGCATGGTGACTATTCCGAACCAGTCCTCAGTGGCGCAGGCATGGCAGGAATTCACTCCGGATGGTCGGATGAAACCGTCCGCGTACTATGAACGGGTGGTCGATGTGATGGAAGAGCTGTACAAGTTCACATTGATGGTCCGTGACCGCTCGGACTATCTGACGGATCGGTACAGTGAGCGCAAAGAAGCACACCCTGAACTTGCGGAGCAACTGGCCGCCGCTGCCATGGAGCATGAAGCCACCGCTGCCAATACCGACACCGGCTGAGTTCTCGATTCCCACCCAACGAACCCTCAACCAGAAAGCAAGCGCCGCACAAGCTCCGGAAACCGGGACGCGTCGATATCCTCAACAAAACTCGCCCGCAGCGCATCCGCTGCCGGACTAAGCGATCGTCCCGCAAGTTCGACAAATCCCACGGTCCGTTCGATGCGCGGCGCGTCGAGCGGGATGAAGCGCAGCGTGTCCCGATACCGTTGCTTCGCAAGATAAGGCAGCACGGTGAGCCCGACGCCGCTTTCCACTGCGGCCAGCAGCGTAGTCGTATTGGCAATGAAAATGTCGTCCTGCTGGGCCGCTGCTTCACGCACGGCGGAAGGCAACGCGCGCATCGTGCCGTTGCCGATCAGCAGATACCCCGACAGATCGCTCCATTCGACCCGCCGTTGCCTGAAAAGCGCGTGCCCGGAATTCACGACCACGCACATGACGTCCGCGATCAGCGGCGTAAAGCTCAACGCCGATTCGGACTCCGAGGCACTGGCGATGCCGAAATCGATCGCACCGGAGCGCACGCGGTCGTGGATGTAAGCGGCCGTGCCGTCTTCGACATGGAGTTGGATGCCCGGATAGCGTGCGGTGAACCGGCTGATCGCGCGCGGCAGCATTTCGTGAGCGACCGATGGCACGGCGGCGACCCGCACGCTGCCGCCCCGCACTCGCGCGACGTCGATGGCGGCGGCGATCGTGCGTTCGTAGTGCTCGACGAGTTTCCGCGCTTCGCCATAGAGCATGGCGCCGAACGGTGTCGGCGTCGCATGGCTGCCCTTTTCAAAGAGCGGTGCGCCAAGCGCGGTTTCCAGTTCCTTGATGGATAGCGACAGCGCCGGCTGGCTGCGGAACACGGCCTTCGCTGCGGCCTTGAAGCCGCCATGCTCGACGACGGAAACGAAGTGCCGCAACTGCGCGATCTTTACATCCGGGAACCGGTCCATAGCCTAGATAAGTTTTGCAAATAAATTTATCAAAACAATTGGTTTTGATTATTTTACAGCTATTTCTAGAATCGGTCTCATGTCAAACGCATAGAGATCGACAATGAATCCTCAGACTTTTTTGAACTGGATCGACGGCCATTGGGTGGCCGGCGAAACGGTTGTCGAGAACCGCAGTCCGTCCGACACGGACGACCTGATCGGCTGCTACACGCAGGCAACCAGCGGCCAGGTGCACGCGGCCATTGCAGCGGCGGCCGTCGCGCAACCTCTCTGGGCAGCAACTGGACTCGAAAAGCGGCACGACGTGCTGCGAGCTATCGGCGACGAGCTGATCGCGCGCAGTCAGGAACTGGGGCGGCTGCTGGCGCGCGAAGAGGGCAAGACGCTCGCGGAAGGCGTCGGCGAAGTCACCCGTTCAGGACAGTTCTTCCATTACTTCGCCGCCGAGGTGCTCCGTCAGTTGGGCGGCAAGGCCGATTCGGTCCGCGCGGGCATCGAGATCGATATCCAGCGCGAGGCGCTTGGTGTCGTCGGCGTGATCACGCCCTGGAATTTCCCCATGGCGACCGCAAGCTGGAAAATCGCACCCGCGCTCGCATTCGGTAACGCGGTGCTGTTCAAGCCAGCCAATCTGACGCCCGCTAGTGCCTGGGCGCTCACGGAAATCATCAGCCGCCAGGCATTGCCTGCCGGCACCTTCAACCTGCTGATGGGCGCGGGCGCATCGGTTGGCAACGAGCTTGCTGCTTCCCAATCGGTCAACGGTATTTCCTTTACCGGCTCGGTGGACACCGGCCGGCGCCTCGCGGGCGTCGCCGCGCCGAATCTCATCAAGCTGCAGATGGAGATGGGCAGCAAGAACGCGCTCGTGGTGCTCGACGATGCGGACCTCGACCTCGCCGTCGAATGCGCGTTTCAGGGCGCCTATTCGGGCACGGGGCAGAAATGCACAGCCTCGTCGCGGCTGGTGGTGACACACGCGGTGCACCGGCCGTTCGTCGAGCGGCTCACCGCAAAACTGCGCAGCGTGAAGGTGGGACGCTCGCTCGACGACGGCGTGCAGATGGGTCCGGTGGTCGATGCCCGCCAACTCGAACAGAATCTTCGGTACATCGAGATCGGCAAGCGCGAAGGCGCGCGGCTCGTGCATGGCGGTGAACATCTCGCGCAGCCCGAACGCGCATATTGCATGTCGCCGGCCTTGTTCGACGATGGCCGCAACGACATGCAACTCAATCGCGACGAAGTGTTCGGCCCGATTGCCTGCGTGATCCCTGTGCGCGACTACGACGAGGCGCTGGCGGTTTCGAACGATACGCCCTTCGGCCTGACGGCGGGCATCGTCACGCAATCGCTGAAGCACGCCACGCATTTTCGTCGCAATGCCCAGGCCGGCTGTGTGATGGTGAATCTGCCGACTGCGGGAACCGACTATCACGTGCCATTCGGCGGTCGCAAGTCTTCGAGCTACGGCCCGCGCGAGCAGGGTCCCAATGCAGCTGAGTTCTATACGACGCTGAAGACTTCTTACACGCGCGCCTGAACGGACGGGGAAACGCCATGAGCCTCCATAACGCTTTGCTTGTCATCGACGGCACGCAGTACTCGAACTGGAACCGGCAGATCTTTGAAGAGATGCGTGCCGGCGGAGTAGCCGCGGTCAATGCGACGATCGTCTACTGGGAGAATGCACGCGAAACGCTGTCGCGTATCGCCGAATGGAATTCACTTTATGAGCGCCACGGCGATCTCGTGATGCCGGCGCGCACGATGGACGACGTGGTACGCGCAAAGCGCGACGGCAAGATCGCGATTCTCTACGGATTGCAAAACTGTTCGCCGATCGAGGACGATATCGGTCTCGTCGAGGTGTTCCGCGACCTCGGCGTGCGCACCATGCAATTGACGTACAACAACCAGAGTCTGCTTGCGACAGGCTGCTATGAGTCGTCCGATAGCGGTGTCACGCGGTTTGGCCGTGTGGTGATCGAGGAAATGAACCGCGTCGGCATGATCGTCGATATGTCGCACAGTGCCGAGCGCTCCACCCTGGAGGCGATCGAGATTTCCGCGCAGCCGATTGTGATCAGTCACGCGAATCCGAGCTTTTTCCACGAAGCCAAACGCAACAAATCGGACCACGTATTGCGTGCGCTCGCGTCGCGCGGCGGCCTGGTCGGATTCAGCCTTTATCCCTTTCATCTGAAGAACGGTAGCCGTTGCACCGCCGGCGAATTCACCGACATGGTGGCGCGTACTGTCGATCTGATCGGTATCGACCACGTCGGCATCGGTAGCGATCTGTGTCAGGGGCAGCCGTACAGCGTGCTCGAGTGGATGCGCAATGGCCGCTGGAGCAAGGAGACGGATTTTGGCGAAGGCAGCGCGAACAATGCCGCATGGCCCGAGCCGGTCAGCTGGTTCCGGTCGAGCGCGGACTTTCCAAACCTGACGGCCGCGCTGGAGCACGCAGGTTTTGCCGACGCCGACATCGCGAGGATCATGGGCGGCAACTGGATGCGGATTCTGCGTGACGCGGAAAACAGCCGTTACGCGAGCGTGCCCGAGACAGATGAAGCGCAAGGCTGCGCAGTGGCGATGTCCTAGCCGCACCGCTGCCTCGTCACATCAATTCAAACGGTGCCGCCTTCATACAACAACGTACCGGCGCCATAACGATTTATCCTCCTGGAGGAGACATGGAAATTCCAACTACGGCAAGCATTGCAGCCAAAGGTCATGCAGTGGCTCATCGCAAAGGAAGCATCGACTGGCCCATTTTCTGGATCAGTGGCGGCTTCTTCCTGCTGTTCCTGATCGCAGCGCTGGTCAATCTGCCCTGGCTAACCACGGCGGTGGACACGGCTTTCACCTGGGCCACAAGAGGGTTCGGGCTCTACTGGCAAGTGCTGATGCTCGCCACCTTCGCGGTCAGTCTCGGCATCGCGTTTTCGAAGCTCGGGCGCGTGAAACTCGGTGGCATCGCGCAAAAACCGTCCAATTCGACGTTCAACTGGGTGGTGATCATCATGTGCGCGCTGCTGGCCGGCGGCGGTGCTTTCTGGGCAGCCGCCGAGCCCTTGATGCATTTCGTCAATCCGCCGCCCTTTTACGGCGTGCCGGGCAAAACCTATGCGGGCGGTGTCGCGGCGCTTGCGCAATCCTTCCTGCACTGGGGCTTTCTCGCGTGGGCCGTGCTGGGCAGTCTGCTGAGTATCGTGTTGATGCATTTGCACTATGACAAGGGCTTGCCGCTTGCGCCGCGTACCTTGTTGTATCCGTTGTTCGGCGCACGGGCTCTCAAAGGGCCGATTGCAGCGATAGCCGATGCAACGTCGATCATTGCGGTTGCCGCGGGGACAATTGGACCGATCGGCTTTCTCGGTCTGCAGATTGCCTACGTGCTCCATTCCGTCTGGAACGTACCCGACACGATCACCACGCAGGCGCTCGTCATTCTTGCGGTCACGGCGATCTTCACGGCGGCCTGCATTGCCGGCCTCGAAGGGCTGCGCTTCGTCTGCAAGATCCACGTGTGGCTGATGCTCGGACTCGCTGCATTCCTTTATGCATTCGGGCCGACCGAATTTCTGACTACGGTCTTTTTCAAGGCGTTCGCCACACACATTGTCGATTTCGCGCAAACCGCCATGTATCGCGGCGATGGCAAGTGGCTCAATTCATGGACGCTCTTCTACTGGGGCTGGTTTATTGGCTACGCGCCGATCATGGCGATCTACGTCGCGAAAGTATCGCGCGGCCGCACGATCCGCGAAGTGGTGGTGCTGTTGTCGGTCGCGGCGCCGCTGATCACGATGCTGTGGTTCACGCTGGTCGGTGGCACCGGAATCGGTCTCGAACTGAAGTCGCCCGGCGTGGTAATCGGCCATGGCACGCAACCCGAGGCGCTGCTGTTAGGCGTTGCTCAGGCGATGCCGTTGCGTAACCTGATTTCCGCGTTGTTCCTGTTTCTCAGCTTCTTCTCGGTGGTGACGAACGGCGGTTCGATGGCCTACACCATCGCGATGGCGGTGACCGGCGATCGCGGCGAGCCTGGCAACTGGTTGAAGATTTTCTGGGCGGTCGGCATGGGTCTGGTGGGCGCCGTGTTGATTACGATGGGCGCCGGCGGCGTGAGCGCATTGCAGTCGTTCATTGTGATTACGGCCGTGCCTGTGTCGATCATCATTCTGCCTTCGTTGTGGGACGCGGTTCGTATCGCCCGCACGATGGCCGCAGAACAAGGAGTGAAATGATGGCGCACGACGCGATCATGGAAGAACAACGCGAGCGCCTTGCGGGAGTCGGCGAACCTGCGGACTCCGCAGCGTATCCCAGCGCACCGCTGCGCAGTCCCGACATCACGAACCGCACCGAACGTCTCGGCGCGATGCACGGTACCCGTCTGAGCTTCGTGCGTTCGCTCGTACGGCGGATGGCGCACGACAACTGGCGGGTCCGCGTCACCCACATGGATCTCGATGACAACGGCTATGGTGTTTGCATCTATACCATCGAAGCCTATGGCGAGCGCTACAGTCAGGTGATTTTCTCGCAGCATCTCGACGACGCCGAGCGGACCGACCGGGTCATCGCCCAGAAGTGGGACGTTACGTCAGCGCTGCTCTGCGGAGTTCCCAGCGCCGCCGACATTGAGTACTTGCGCGGGAATGTCCCGTTGCAGGAAGCGGGGCGTCTGCGTGCAAACGACCTCGTCCTGTGCCGCGCGAACAAGAGCGTGCGCAACTTTAGCTACGTGGCGGAATGCCTTGCCGCGGGGAGGCAACCCGATCCCGCCATGTTCGAACGGGTCGGCTATCTGATCCGGACGACCGCGGTGTACGGCAACGGAAAATTCGGCATTGCGGACTATCCACGGCTCGTCGACAGCCAGGCATTCAATCGCGGCTTCTCTGCGCAGATGTGCGCCGTCTTCGTGCTGCGTGACTTTAGCGTGCGGCTTGTCGAGCACGTTGCGGCGCGGCGCAATCCGCGCGCAGCGGTCAAACTGGCGCACAGCTTCCGGCGCTATCTTGGGGTGGGCAATGCAACCGGGCTTGGCATGGCGCCGTTTCTCGTGCGTCATCCGATTCAGGTCGATCAGTGGATACGGGCACGCGAGACCGCGCTTGCTCGCGTGCTCGGCGTTGAATCAGTCGAACCCGCTGCATTCGGACGCTGTATGGGATTGATCGCGCGTGCGGCACGCCACGTTTCTCAGGTTCACACCGATCATCCGCAGGAAGCGGCTCGCAATGCGTTGATTCTTGCAGAGTTGCCACGGCTGGAGCGTGAGCTGCAGATACGTTACGAACGAAAAGACACGTTCCGCTGGAGCGAGTTGTTTGCATGGACGGCTCAGGCGCTTTCCTGTGCGACGCAGGAAGTCTTCGTCACTGTGTTGCTCGAACTTTATCCGGCCTTGGTGGATTCGATTGAATGTGCGGCGCCGGTGGATGATGCGCAAGCGCTCGATCCAGACATGTCTGTTGGAGAATTGCTCAAGATTGTCGAACAGGACTACCGATGGGTATTCGAGCAGCCCGAAGCGCAACGTGACGACGATCATTTCTTCTGGTACAGATCGGCGGAAAAGGAAGAGCCGCGGCTTGGCGTGCGTGCCGAGGAGAAAGGGGCGGAGCGGGAGGTCCCATTGGACATTGCGCGTCAGGTGCTGCGGCTGCACACGAAGCTGAAAGCGGAAGCGGATGGCTTACGCACTGTCGCGGAGTTTGTCGGCGAGGCGCCTGAGCATCGCGCCATAGTGCGGCGAATTCAGGCGCTCACATCGCATGCTTACGGTGAAATCCGTCACAACCTGCTGGCGCGAGACATGCTGCCGATCGATCTGATGCGAGCCAAGCTGTCCATGTTCGGTGCGAGCAAGTTCGATCCGAAGTCGAATCTCTGGGTTCGGGTCACGCTCTTTCAGGGCGCCCCGACGCTCGATGATCTGTCGCCGGAGATGGTCGACGATTGGGCGTTTCCGTGCGTGCCGGGCGGCAACGACGTAGGGGGGCTTTAACGTGAAAATGGCAATCAACGAATTGAGCTCACTGTGCCGTAGCGCGCTGGAAGGCAGCGGCTGGGCGCAAGGCGACTATGAGGACGCTGCGCAAGCTGCGGTATGGCTGCAGGCGATGGACTTCGACGGCATGGATGCAATTGGTGCGCTGCTAGGCGCCGCGCGGCAGGAGGCATATTGCGTCGAGCCGGCGTTTGCGGCCACGCGGCGCACAGGCGCACAGGGAACTACCTCCTGTGCGGGGCTCGCTGGCTGCCTGCTCGCATTTGAGCTGGCGTGGGCGCGGGCGACGCAGGCTGGCGTGGGTACCGTGCGGGTGTCCAATGCGTTGTCGCCGCGTTTGGCTCTGTATGGGCTGAAGGTCATGTGCAGGCGCGGCCGCCGGTTCGATCTTTCGTGGACAGACGCTGCCGGCCGGCATTTTGCCACCGCATCTGGACACGACGAGTATCCAGACTACCTGGGTTTCAGCGCCGAGGCAGCGACCACGGCGCCGGAACTCACGGTTTGTTGCAGGGTGGACGAGGCGGCATCGAAAGCATCGCGTGCCGGGGATGTGCCGCTCGCCGGAGCAATCGATCAGGCGGAACTGGAGGCGCGCTATCGCGATGCCTTGTGGCGCGGTATCGAGGTCCATGCTTCGCATCTCGACCGGTTGGTTGCGTGGAAGGACAAGGTGCTTGTTCCAGCCACGCAGGCGTCGCGAGAACACGGTGCAGGAGGCGCGGATGACGGATTCTAAGGTGCACGCGGAACGTGATCGTATTGTCAATGATGTCAGCGTAATCAGGACCGGTCTGCCGCAAAGCGCCACGCAGCTTTTCGAATGGGCGGTCCTCAGCAACGGCACGCTATATACGGCGCAGATACCGGTGGGTGCCGATGGTGCTGTCGTTGCGGGAGGTATCGAGAAGCAGGCGCAGCAGGTCTTCGAAAATTTGATGCAGACGCTGGCCGCGGCCGGCGCGTCATATCGCGACGTCGCGCAGATTCTCATCTATGTGACGGATCGGGCGTGGTTGCCGGCCGTCAACGCGGTGTATCGGGAGCATTTCTCGGCGCCGTTTCCAAACCGCGCATCGTTCGTCGTGGCCGGCCTTGCTCGTGAGGAAATGCTGGTGGAAATCGTGGCGTACGCCTGCGCGAGGCCGCAGGCGCGCTAGCGGCGCGCCTCACTGTTGACGGTTGAGCACACCGCCCCGTGTGTTGAGGCGCTCGCGTTCTCAGGCGTCGCCGACCGTATCCGGCAGGATGAGCTGGTCAGGCAGGCGTGAAGGCGTGAAGCGGGTCGCGACGTAGTACAGCGTGCCGGGCACGATAATGCCGACGATCCACGATATGTCCACGCCGCCAAGATATCCGACCCACTGCCCGGTATAAAAACCCGTGGCGACGAACGGCATCTGCACCAACACGCCCACCATGTAGACGGCTATGCCCACCGGATTCCAGCGCCCGTAGCGGCCATTGGCGTCGAAGAGCGCGGGCACGTCGTAGCGCTCGCGCGTCACCCAGTAGTAATCGACGAGGTTGATCGCACTCCACGGTGTGAAGAACACCAGCAGGAACAGCAGGAATGACGAGAACGCCTTCAGAAATGAATGCTGCCCGGCGAGCGCAAGAGCGCTCGACACGCCCACGGAGAGAATCACGAAAACGAGGCGGGTCCGTTGCGAAACTTCGCGGCGCTGACCGAGGCCGGTGACGATCGTCGCCACTGACATCACACTGCCATAGGCATTAAGCGTTGTGATGGTGAGCTTGCCGAGCGCAATCGCGAAGTAAAGGATCGAGGCGATCATACCTGTTGCGCCGAGACCGACGATAAACGCGACTTCGTGCCCGGCGAAGCGGTCGCCCGCGAGCGAGGCGGCGAGCACGCCAAACGTCATCGAAACCTGCGCACCGATGACTGTTCCGCTGAATACAGCCAGGAAGGTATGGAGCGCCGAGGTGGATTTCGGCAGATAGCGCGAATAGTCGGCAACGTAGGGACCGTATGCGATCTGCCAGGACGCCGAAAGCGAAACTGCGAGCAGGAAAGAGGCGACGGTGAAATGCCGGTGAGCGAGGAGCGTGCTCCATGTGTGGCCGCTCAGGAGAGTGGCGAAGAGATACAGGAAGGCCAGTGTGCCGATGATGCTCGATACGCGACCCATTGCGTGAATGATTCGGTAGCCTAGCCCGGTCAGCAGGATTACCACGGCGGCAAAGATCAGGATCGCGACCGTATTGTTCACTGCCAGTAGTTCACCAATGGCCTGGCCGGCGAGCACCGTGCCGCCCGCGGAGAAACCCACATACATCACGCAGACGAGCACGAGTGGGATGATTGCGCCATAGACGCCAAACTGCACGCGGCTCGAAATCATTTGTGGCAAGCCGAGTTGCGGGCCCTGCGCGCCGTGCAAGGCCATGACCGAGCCACCAAGAATCTGCCCGATCAGAAGTCCGATCAGTGACCAGAATACGTCGCCGCCCAGCACGACGGCGAGCGCGCCGACCACCACTGCTGTGATCTGCAGGTTCGCCCCGAACCAGAGCGTGAACTGGCTGAACAAATTGCCGTGACGCTCGGCGTCGGGAATGTAGTCGATTGAACGCCGCTCTACCAGAGCGGTTCTTCCACTATGTGATGCGGTACGGGCCATTGTTGCGCTCCTCTCGGAAAGGGAACTGCTGAGGTATCGTGCCCGTGCTCGCCGCGAATCGCGGTGCGGCGCACGAGGCGTTGAACAAACTGGCTTGCGCCGTTCAGATCTGTGCCGCAAGTGACGGCACGATGTCGTGAAGATCGCCCACCAGACCATAATCGGCGACGCTGAAAATCGGCGCTTCCGGGTCCTTGTTGATCGCCACGATCACCTTCGAGTCCTTCATCCCGGCCAGATGCTGGATCGCACCCGAGATGCCGACGGCCAGGTACAGTTGCGGCGCGACGATCTTGCCAGTCTGGCCGACCTGATAGTCGTTCGGCACGAAACCCGCGTCCACTGCCGCGCGCGAGGCGCCCAGCGCTGCGTTCAGCTTGTCGGCCAGCGGTTCCAGAACCTTGGTGTAGTTCTCGCCGTTACCCAGACCGCGGCCACCCGAGACGATGATCTTCGCCGAGGTCAGCTCAGGACGGTCCAGCTTCGTGACTTCACGGCTCACGAATTGCGACAGGCCGCTATCGGCGGCTGCTTCGATCTTCTCGACCGTTGCGCTGCCGCCTTCGGCTGCAACCGCATCGA
>NZ_JCAQOZ010000028.1:0-91512 GCF_059567945.1 Paraburkholderia sp. BGA-UO-ETr-F12
GGCGGCATTCGACTGGTCCTCAGCCATGAACCAGTTCGCGATTCTGTTTGGAGAGCGTTTTACCAACGCACGCGGGTAACTCCGCTAACCGCCTCGCACACAAAAATGCGGACAGGTTCCGGCACCTACTTTTCTTTGCCTGCCGCAAAGAAAAGTAGGCAAAAGAAAGCGGCTCACACCGCTAATTCTTAAGCGGGTCCCCCGTGCAGCTACGGTAGTGGTGCATCTGGAATCCGTGCCCTCGCGCACTCCGCGCCGTTGACAAAGGACTCATCAGCTCCCACTCCGCACTACGTGCGTCGCGGACGGGTCTGCCAGGGAAACCTGGCCGACGCTTCGCATACCTGATGGTTTTTTGAACCGGGTATCGGCGCGCGCAGCGCCGCCGGAGGTATGACTGCCTTGTCACCAGGGCGAAGTGTGCGAGGCGACAGATTCCAGATGCACCACTACCGTGGCTGCGCGGGGGACCCGCTTATGAGCTGGCGGTTTGAAGCCGCTTTCTTTGCTTATCTTTCTTTGCGGCGGCAAAGAAAGTAAGTGCCGCCCCGCACAGGGGCAACGCTAATAGACCACTAACACAACAAGGAAAGGCCAAAGAACCAGACCAACAACAAACCCGCCGAACAGGCAAAAAAAAACCAGCCCCTACAGCAATCCACAAACCACAGCAGCAACCACCGACCCACCCACCAACACCACCCCCACAACACGCCGCTTATTTAATTCAGTCCACAGCAAAACACCAGTCAAAGAAAGCAAAATCATCCCACCCGCGATCGTGTCGATCAACAAAACCCACCCAACACTCAACCCCACGCCACGGTGCAAATTATTCATCGTAGTGAGAAACGAGTTCTGCGTACGTTTCACCGCAACGAACCCATTCCCAACCCAATACTCGGCCTGCACATTCTGAGTAGGCCCAAAAATCCCGACCTGCCAGAACTCGGGCTGCATCGTGCTGTGATCACCCCACGCCACCGGATGCGCCGGCTCACGCTTCATCCGCCCCGGCTTACCATCGATTTTCAACTCGCCCTTGAGCCACTTCGCCATCTCCATTGGCGAACCCAGCTTTTTCTGCGGCACAGGAATCTGCATCTCCTCAACCTGCGGCTCACCCGAGGACACCTTCAACGGCCCCGCCCGATGGTTCAGCAAAAAACCCGTAACCCCAAACAACAACCCCAATACCGCACCCCACAACCCAACCCAGCCGTGCACCTTGCGCAACCACTTGATGAAATTCGCCCGCCGCGAACGCTGGCGTCGCGTCGCCTGCTCGGCATCGTCCAGCAGGCGATGACCCCGCTCCGGCTTATGAGCCGTGTACTGCGTGCCCTCGCCAACAGCAGGCTTCATATCGATCGAATCAGGCGCATTCACATCCAGACTCCAGGCGCAACAAGTTAACCCCTCACCAACGGCGACGCGCGACGGCTGCGCGCGCTCACATCAGCGACAACGGAAAGTTGAAAGGAAGGGCCGGACAAACCCGGCTTGCGGTCCAGGTCGTCCGGCTGAGAGGCTGGCTGGCAGTCACAGAGGAGGAGAAATGTGACAGAAAGCTGGCGATACCTTTCAATTGAGAATGGATATCATTACATAGTTGAGGCATTTGCTCAATCGCAATGCGCGGCATCCGCTTGACATCCGGGCCTCGCAACCCGACTCTAGGCAGCGATCCCGTCACCTTCCGGATGCCCGCCTGCCATGCGCCTCGTCTCCTGGATCTGTCTCGCGTCCCTCGCCTGGCTTGCCTGCGCTCACGTCGCGAACGCGAGCATCACGGCGAGACTGGAGGATCCCTATACCAACGAGGGCGAAACGCAGACCTTCACAGTCAACGCCGACGGCTCCTTCTCCAAGCTCGATCCGATGACGCTGCGCGTGAACAGCGAAGCCGGTGTCGCGCGAGTGGCGCAACAGTACGTCTGGTTCAACCGGAATATGGCCGACGTGCAGATCCTCGAGGCGTACACGATCACCGCCGACGGCGTGCGCCACGACGTGCAACCCGACCAGATTCGCGACGTGCAGGAAGCGCGCTCATTCAATGCGCCGATGTTTCAGGACATCCAGGAAAAGGTGATCGTGTTCCCCGCCGTCGAGCCCGGCGCGCGGGTGCACCTCAGCTATCGCAAAACGCAGAAGCAGCCGCTTGTGCCAGGCGAGTTCAGCGACTTCACGCCGCCCGATCTCGTGCCGACGCGTAACTTCCGCCTCATCTACGACCTGCCCTCCGACAAGCCGCTTTACGCCGACGCGCGTGGCTTCACAGCGCTGCAACCGGTCACGCGCGAGGGCCGTACGCGCTACGAATATCGTTACGACAAGGCGCATTTCAGCCGGCTCGAGCGCGGCTCGATCGCGTACGTATCGTATGGCGACCGGTTGATGGTCTCGACCTTTCCGGACTACGCCACGTTCGCCGCCAGCTATAAGGCATCGTCCTCCGATGCGACCACGCACGACGTCACCGTCACGCGTCTTGCGCAAAACCTCACCGCGCACGACCGCACTCCGCGCGACAAGGCCAAGACACTGTACGACTGGGTGCGCCGCAACGTCCGCTACGTGGCGATCTATGTCGGGCGCGGTTCAGTGGTGCCGCACAGCGCCAGCGCGATCCTCGCGAACCGCTACGGCGACTGCAAGGATCATGTGGCGTTATACGGCGCGCTGCTCGACGCAGTCGGCGTTCGCAATGAGCCGGCTCTGATCAGCAGCGGCTCGATCTATACGCTGCCCAGCGTGCCGGGCTACGGCGTCATTAATCACGCCATCACATGGCTGCCCGATCTGCAGCAATACGCCGACTCGACGGCGTCGAATGTCGAATTCGGTTTTCTGCCGTGGTCCGATATGAACCGGCCTACCGTTCTCGTCAATCAGGGAGTGGTGGCGCAAACGCCGGCCACCGCATTGACGATGCGCAGCACCGATCTGTCGATCAAGGTCGAGCCCGATGGCTCGGCAAGCTTCACGTACCGGCTGGAGGCATCGGGTGCCACCGCCGAACAGGCACGCGCGATGTTGCGCGCGCAGACACCCGCGCAACGTGAGGAATCGATCCAGGCGGAACTGCGCAGCGCGAACCTGCGCGGCACGGCTACGCTGACCACCAACGATCTCAGCGTAGCCGACGGCCCGTTGACGATCACGATGAAAGGCACGCTCGAAAGTCTCGTGGTGCCGGGCGCGGCGGCATCGATTCCGGCGCTGACGAGCCTGGCCGGCGGCCTGGACGCGGATACACGCTACTGGCTTGGCGAACGGCAGCGCACGCAGCCGTTCGTCTGTCACAACCTGGCGTTGCATGAACGCGCGCGCATTGAATTGCCGGCGAATTTCCACGTGCTCGACATGCCGGAAGCAAAACGGACTCAAGACCGCTACGTCGATTTTCAATCGCAGTACACGTTCGATCCGCTGGGCAACGTGGTGACGATGGCGCGTGACGGCACCACGCATTTCGACAGCGACGTCTGCACGCCCGACGACTTCGCGAAGATGCGCCCCGCGATCGAAGCAATCGGGCGCGACGTGCGCGCCGAAGTGATCGTCAAATCGACGCTGGTGGAATCGTCGAGCGTGGCGTCACAGGCGCCGTAGAAACGCAATCGCTCAAACCGGCCAGAGCGGCCCTTCCTGCATCGCGCCGAGCTGCTCGCGCAGTTCGAGAATGCGGTCCTCCCAATAACGTTGGGTGTTGAACCACGGAAAGGCCGCCGGAAATGCCGGGTCGTCCCAGCGGCGCGCAAGCCACGCCTGATAGTGAATCAGCCGCAGCGTGCGCAACGCTTCGACGAGATACAGTTCGCGCGGCTCAAAGTCGCAGAAGTCTTCATAGCCGGCGAGCAGATCCGCCAACGCCCGCGAAGCCTCGACACGTTCGCCCGGCAGCAGCAGCCACAAATCCTGCACCGCCGGACCCATGCGGCTGTCGTCGAAGTCGACGAAATGCGGGCCCGCGTCGGTCCACAACACATTGCTCGGATGACAATCGCCGTGCATTCGCAACATGCGAATATCGCCGGCACGCTCGAAGGCGCGCTCAACGCCTTCGAGCGCGAGATTCACCACGGTTTCCCATGCGGGCCGCACGTCGTCAGGCACGAAGCGGTGCGACAGCAGGAAATCGCGCGGCTCGTAGCCGAACGTGTTGATGTCGAGCGTGGGACGTTCGGTGTAGTTCTGGGTCTGTCCGACCGCATGAATGCGGCCGATAAAACGCCCCAACCATTCGAGCGTATCGCGCCGGTCCAGATCGGGCGCGCGGCCGCCGCGGCGTTCGAAGATCGAGAAACGGAAACCGTCGAAGGTATGCAACGTACGGCCTTCGAAAACACGCGCGGGCACCGCCGGAATCTCGCGCGCGGCGAGATCGGCGACAAATGCGTGCTCTTCGAGAATGGCGGCGTCAGTCCAACGCTCGGGACGATAGAACTTGGCGACCACCGGCGGACCATCTTCCACGCCCACCTGGTACACGCGGTTTTCATAGCTGTTGAGCGGGAGCATGCGGCCGTCGGTGTACACACCGACGCTGCTGAGCACGCTGTCGAGCGCGTCGAGCACGATTTCCGGCTTGAGCCGGGCGAAAGGGACGGCGCTATCGGCGCCGTCCTGTGAGTCGAGATTGTCGTCGTTCATGTCCGCATTGTGCGCCGCGCCGCCGTCAAAGACGAGGGTGTCGGCACACCTTGCGGTTGACTGCCTGTTGCAACGGCATGACTACGGCGTGGCAACGATATGAATCGAACTCAAACCAACTAGTCTCAATGCACCTGCGCGCTCGCCGGACGCACCTGCTCGCCCGTATCGATCAAATCTTCGAGGAAAAAGGGTTCAGTATTCAGATGCTCTGACGTGCCGGGCTCGCCGGCATACCAGGCCACCATTGCCATGTCGCCGAGAATGCGCATGACGATCCCGCGTGCGCCTTGCGGCACGGCGATATGCACCGATCGGACAATGGAACCGATTTGCATGATGTTTCCCCGTTTCTCCCATAGCCGGCTTTATGGTTTCCTCGCCGGTCAAGGTGATGATAAAAGCGCCGCTTCGCCAATAACGTTGCGTACGCACCCAATCTGCTGCGCGTAAGACGCGTGAGAGGTCTGAGTCATTGTTCCCGTTTTGCGGGGCCATGGAGAGCGCGAACCCGAAGCTGTTAACCCGTCGTTTCGCCCCATCCCATTACGGCGCGCCCGACCGGTGCTCTGGACGTCATGCGTCGTAATGAGGCCATCATAAACCCTGACGGGGCGATATTTCAAAATCATGCGGCCACTGTTGTCGTGATCGCGAAGCGCGAATATTCACGTGCGGGGTCGTCGCACGGCGCGCACCCGCATAGCTTTTTCAGCGTATCCTTAACTCCTTTGTGTACTTTGCGTTCCCCGAGGAGATTGTTTCGTGACCGCATCGCCGGAATCCAACCGGACTGCTACTTCGGCTGTTCCTGCTTCATCTGCTTCTTCCAGCTCCACCGCCGTGCCTGAACCCTCCAACACGCCTTATCTCGAACGCGGCACGCGTGCCTATTGGCGCGCCAGCATCGCGCTGCTGTTCGCCGGTTACGCCACCTTCTCGCTGCTGTATTGCGTGCAACCGTTATTGCCCGCGTTCTCGAGCGCATTCGGCGTGACGCCGGCACAGAGCAGCCTGTCGCTCTCGCTGACCACAGCCGCGCTCGCGCTCGCGATATTCGTGGCCGGTTTCGTCTCGGAAGGCTGGAGCCGTCACAAGCTGATGACGGCGTCGCTCACGCTGTCCGCGCTATTGACGATTGCTGTTTCGATCGCACCGCATTGGCATCAACTGCTCGTGTTGCGCGCGCTCGAAGGCCTCGCGCTCGGCGGCGTGCCCGCCGTTGCGATGGCCTACCTCGCTGAAGAAGTGCATCCCGACGGACTCGGTCTTGCAATGGGGCTGTACGTCGGCGGCACCGCGATCGGCGGGATGGCCGGGCGCGTGATTACCGGCGTCGTCGCGGATCTGTTTTCGTGGCGCGTGGCGATCGGCACGATCGGCGTGCTCGGCATTCTCTCCATGCTCGCGTTTCGCGCGCTGCTGCCGCCGTCGCGCCATTTTGTGCCGCGTCGTGGGCTCGGCTTTGCTCATCATCGCACCGCCCTGCTCAAGCAATTCACGCGGCCTGGTCTGCCTCTGCTGTTTCTGCTCGGCTTTGTGCTGATGGGCAGCTTCGTCACGCTGTACAACTACATCGGTTACCGGCTGCTCGCGCCGCCCTATCTGTTGAGTCAGACGGAGATCGGCGCGATTTTCGTCGTGTATCTGACGGGCGTGGTGGCCTCGCCGTCGTCGGGACGCATGGCCGACATGTTCGGCCGGGCGCGCGTGCTGACCGCCAGTTTGCTGCTGATGGCGCTCGGACTCGCCCTCACCATGCTCCATCCGATCACGGCGATTGCAATCGGGATCGCCTGCGTGACGTTCGGTTTCTTCGCCGGACATTCGGTGGCGAGTGGCTGGGTCGGACGTCTCGCGAAAGAAGCGAAGGGGCAAGCAGCCGCGCTGTATCTGCTTGCGTACTACATCGGCTCGAGCGTCGTCGGCTCTTATGGCGGCCATGTGTGGGCCGGTTTTGGCTGGGACGGGGTCGCTGGATTGGTGGGAGCGCTGCTCGTTATCGGCATCGTTGCCGCCACGCGTTTGCGTCAACGCGAACGGACCGCCGCGTGACAGAGCACCGCTGATCGGCTCCATGAACCCGGGCTCGGATGCCGCATGGGCCAGCGCTTAAAGAGTTCGTACGGAACAGCTCCGAGCTAGGCGAAAAAGCATTCGGTGTGCATCGAACCGGCTAAAAAGTAAGCCCTGTGTAAGCAAATACTTCATTTTTTGCGGTGTTTTTGCTGCGCCGCGCCAATCGCCCGAGCCCTTGTCGCGCCGGGCTTCCGCAGCGTGCGAGAGCAGCGCTGCAGCGCCGCAAGCGTTGTTATGTTGATCTAACCGTCGCCTATACTCGAATCGAGCGTCGGCAGTGCCATGACTCCAGCAAACAGAGCCACTGCCCGCGCCAGTATTAAATAAGGAGACGGGTATGACGACCTACTTCACGATCGGCGATTTCATTCTGGTCATTCCGATGGCGCTTGCCGGCGCGTTATTTGTCGGCGCGCTTCCCTGCAAAACGGAGTTGCGTCACAACGCGCTGCGGGTGCTAGGCGCGCTGCTCGGCGTGGTGTTCGCGGTCGTGCTGGTTGAGGGCTTGCCTGCGCTGGTTTAGCGCGGACCGGCGAAGACGGCCTCTACGCTTCGCCGATGGTTCGGTCGACTGAACGCAGTCGTTTCGGCCACTGCGCGGGAAACGCGTGTGCCCGAAAGCATCGACAGAAAAGCCGCCTCACGGGCGGCTTTTCTATTTCTGCGACATCAAACGCCGTGCGATCAGATTGCCTGATCCGTCGACGGTTTCTCCCACAGATTAATGCCGCCCTCGGTCGCGTAACGGTCGATCTCCGCCAACTCGTCCTTCGAGAACGCGAGATTCTTCAACGCACCGACGTTTTCACGCACCTGCTCCGCGCGGCTTGCACCGATCAGCACAGACGTCACGCGCGGATCGCGCAGCGCCCACGCGAGCGCCATCTGCGCGAGGCTTTGTCCGCGACGCTGCGCGATGTCGTTGAGCTTGCGCACGTGCTCGATGTTTTCCGGGCTCAGATGCTCCTGCTTCAACGAACCGCCGCCCGGCTTGTTGACGCGCGCGTCTTCGGGCACGCCGTTCAGATATTTGCCCGTGAGCAAGCCTTGCGCGAGCGGCGTGAACGCAATGGCACCCGCGCCGACCTTTTCGAGCGTGTCCAGCAGCTCGCGTTCGATCCAGCGGTTGAGCATGTTGTACGCCGGCTGATGGATCAGCAGCGGCACCTTGTACTCGGCAAGCAGCTTTGCCATTTCGAGGGTCTTGGTTGCCGAGTATGACGAAATACCGATGTACAGCGCCTTGCCCTGCTGCACCGCGCTCGCCAATGCACCGGCGGTTTCTTCGAGCGGCGTATCGGCATCGAAACGATGCGAATAGAAGATATCGACGTAGTCGAGACCCATGCGCTGCAGGCTTTGATCGAGACTCGCCAGTACATATTTGCGCGAGCCGCCGCCTTGGCCGTACGGACCCGGCCACATGTCCCAACCCGCTTTCGACGAGATCAGGAGTTCATCGCGATACGGCTTGAAGTCGTCTTTGAAGAGGCGGCCGAAATTGGTTTCGGCGCTGCCGTACGGAGGGCCATAGTTGTTGGCAAGATCGAAGTGCGTGATGCCCAGGTCGAAGGCCGTGCGCAGGATATCGCGCTGCGTGGAAATCGGCGTGGTATCGCCGAAGTTGTGCCACAAGCCCAGCGACAGCGCCGGCAGTTTGAGACCCGACTTGCCGCAGACGCGGTATTGCATGTCCGAATAGCGTTCTGAAGCTGCTTCGTAAGCCATTGCTAGTGTCCTTGATGGTGAAGTCGCCCGGCAATCAGGGGCGTGGAGGGTTCATCACGTACTGCGGGAGGCGTGCAGGTTTTATGTTCGGATAGCGGTGAGGCCAGATCGCTATGGTAGCCAATCGCCGCGCACCCTGCACACACCCACTATGCGGGATGGACGGCGGCTTGCGGCTCCCCTACACTTTGGCCGATCAAAGCTTATCGATAGGGGCAGGTTCATGGTGAAGGCGATTTCAATCGCGCTGATAGTCGGCGGTGTCGTGTTGTTGTATTTCGGCGGGCAGGCATTCAATTCGGTCAGCAGCGAGGTGTCTCGCGTATTTACCGGGTCGCCGACCAATAAGGCGATCATGCTGATTGTGGGGGGCGTTATCGCTACCATCGCCGGCCTGACCGGCGTGGCTGTCTCGGGCCGCAAGCGGTAAAGCGCCGCTTGGATGCGCGGTGCGGGATCGGCGAAGCTCCGCGCCGCGCAAGGCAAAAAACCTAAAAGGCAATTTCAGGCTTGGCCGCCGAACGGGACCCCGGAAGCGGCACATTGCTCGCCCCGTGATAGGTAAACACCAAAGAGAATTTCACCTGATCGCTGATGTTCTTGCCAGCCGAGTGCAGCGTGTTGCAATGGAAGAACACCACGTCTCCGGCCTTGAGTTCGGGCGAAACCGCGGTGCGAATCAACGCCTGATTCTCCTCCAGATCGGAGCGGAAAAACTTGGCCTCGTCGAAGCGCTCGGACGTGAACGCGACGCTATGCGACTTCGGCACCAGCCACAATGCGCCGTTATCGACCGTCTCCGACCCCACCGCGAGCCACACCGACACCAGATCGTCACGCTCGAACGACCAGTACCGCACGTCACGATGCCAGCCGGTCAAGCTGCCATAGGCCGGGTGCTTGGTCATCATGCAATTGTGATGCGCCCGCGATAAGCGCGGCTCCTCACCGAAGTACAACTCCATCCAGCCGCGAATTTCCGGCGCGGTTGCCCATTGCGCAAATTGCGGATGGCGCCCGTAGGCATCCAGCAGCCGGCGAACCGTGTGGCCGCCCGGCGCATGCTTCGATTCCGGTGCGCCCGGATAACGAAGATCCGCCTCGAACTCGATCGGCGCCGCCGCCTCCTGCAACTGTCGCTCGGCAATCTGCTTCAGTTCGCCGCAACGCTCCGGCGACACCAATCCAGGCACAACGACAAATCCTTGCTCCCGCAACGTTTGAATCTGCTCTTTCTTCGAATGAAGTGACATGGTGTTCCGTTACTTTCGACTGGCTGATGCTCGATTGTAAAACGGGCGCGATCGGACCGTGCTGTTTCGCCTTTGCAAAATCAAGGCTCCGGGCACGCCTTACGCACTACTTTCACGCGCGCCGGCGGTTTGCCCGGCACCTGCTAAGGGCAGACGTGCACGAAAACCGCCCGCAAAGGGCGCGACCCTGTTAGCGCGCACATCGCTATGACCCGTAAAAACCCGTAATCGCAGGGTAAAAACCGACTTTCTGGCGTCACGATTCACGTGTAGCCTGCGCGTATGTTGATCGCTACTCCCGCACTTTTGCGGCGCGCAAGCGCCGTTCTGACCGGCTCCGCCGTCATCCGTGCCCTTTTCCCCCGAATTCCAGGCTTTCGCGCCGTTCATCGCGACACCGCCATTGGCACATTTGGTGCTCTTTATGGCGCACGCTCTTTCGCGCGACACGTTGCCTACTTGTGAAGCCATGCATACTCTTCTGAGCACCCGTCTTACCCGCGCCGCGCTGAAAGCGGCGCGTCCGGCACGCCGCCACGTGGTTCGCGCGCTGCGTCACCATGCCACCCGCACTCGCGCCTTGGGCGAACAATGGCGCGAAGCCAAAGCGGTCGACGGCATTCGCACGTGGTTCCATACGTTCTTCTCGGCGTTGCGCCTGCAAGGCAGTTCGCGGCGCTTCTCGCTGCGCACGCTGCTGCGCAAACCGACGCCGCTGCGCCTCTCCGCGCCGCGCCGCGCACCGGTCGCCGCGCCCCAAAACACGAGCCGCCGGCCGCGCCGCATGTCGACGAGTGGCAGTTCCGGATGGTTCGCGTTCGCGTTTGCGAGCCGGTGAATCAAGGCTAAATGAGCCGCTGAAGATGCAATAAAAAAACCCCGCACGGCTTGCGCCGGCGGGGTTTTTTACTGAAGCGGATCGCTCTCGTGCTTATCAGGCGAGCGCGGCGACCGGTTCGGTACCGGCAGCTTCAGCCAGCGCCAAAGCCTTGTCCGTGGCTTCCCACGTGAATTCCGGCTCTTCGCGGCCGAAGTGACCATAAGCCGCGCTCTTCTCGTAGATCGGGCGCAGCAGGTCGAGCATCTGGATGATGCCCTTCGGACGAAGGTCGAAATGCTCCTGCACAAGCTTCGTGATCGTTGCATCCGACACGCGGCCCGTGCCGAAGGTATTCACCATCACCGAAGTCGGCTGAGCCACGCCGATTGCGTACGAGACCTGGATCAGACAACGCGACGCCAAACCGGCCGCCACGATGTTCTTCGCGACATAACGGCCGGCATACGCCGCCGAACGGTCGACCTTCGACGGATCCTTGCCCGAGAACGCGCCGCCGCCGTGCGGCGCAGCGCCGCCGTACGTATCGACGATGATCTTGCGGCCCGTCAGACCGCAATCGCCTTGCGGGCCGCCGATCACGAACCGGCCAGTCGGGTTCACCAGGAACTTGATGTCGCCCTTGATCAGATCGGCCGGCAGCGTCGTCTTGATGACTTCTTCGATCACGGCTTCGCGCAGCGTGGCCAGATCGATGTCCGGCGAGTGCTGCGTGGACAGCACGACCGTGTCGATCGCATGCGGCTTGCCGTCGACATAGCGCACGGTGACCTGCGACTTCGCATCCGGACGCAGCCAGGGCAGACGGCCGTCGCGGCGCAGATTCGCCTGACGCTCCACCAGACGGTGCGACAGATGGATCGGCAACGGCATCAGTTCCGGCGTTTCTTCGCACGCGTAACCGAACATCAGGCCCTGGTCGCCGGCGCCTTGATCGAGGTTGTTGTCGTGCGCGCGGTCCACGCCCTGGGCGATGTCGGGCGATTGCTTGTCGTACGCCACCAGCACGGCACAGCCGCGGTAGTCGATACCGTAGTCGGTGTTGTCGTAGCCGATGCGCTTGATCGTGTTGCGCGCGACCTGGATATAGTCGACGTTCGCCGTCGTGGTGATTTCGCCGGCCAGCACGACGAGACCCGTGTTGCACAGCGTTTCGGCTGCGACACGCGAATATTTGTCCTGCGCGAGGATAGCGTCGAGAATGGCGTCCGAAATCTGATCCGCGACTTTGTCGGGATGGCCTTCGGAAACGGATTCGGAGGTGAAAAGATAGTCGTTTGCCACGTTGCAGACTCCTGTTATGTGGTTACGGTTGAGTTTCACGTAGCCAGCTTCGGGAGCCTTGAAGCGGCGACGCTTTAGCGGATTACCTTACCGGCGGACGCATATCCCATGGATCGCGCCTGCCAGCTTCGCCCCGCAAGTTGTCTATTAACTCGGCGAAGCCCTTATTATAGCGACTTCCTTTGATTGTCACAGAGTGCCCACGCGTGCGGTATTACGTCCATCTTTCCGCTTTCCTGAATACAGCCCTGCAAGGCGCCCCGTTGCGGGGTGCCGCATGCTGAGCCGCTATGGCGCGAAGCTCGCAATCGGGCTGCTGAAATTATTTGCATTGTTGCCGTATGGTTTCGTCGCCCGCCTGGGCGATGGACTCGGCTGGCTGCTTTACCAGGTCCCGAGCCGGCGCAAGCGCATCGTCCATATCAACCTGGAACTGTGCTTTCCCGAATGGGATCGCGCGCGCCGCGAAGAGGTCGCCCAGAAGCATTTCCGGCATGCGATCCGCAGTTACGTCGAACGCAGCGTGCAATGGTTCGGCTCGGCGGAAAAGCTCGAAAAGCTGATCCAGCTCGACAGCGAGATCGACCTCACCGACCCGGATCTACCGCCCACGCTGTTCCTCGGCTTTCACTTCGTCGGGATCGAAGCGGGCTCGATCTTTCTGAATTACTCGCTCAAGCGTCAATGCGGTTCGCTGTATCAGCCAATGTCGAACCCTGAGCTCGAAGAAGTCGCCAAAGCGGCGCGCGCACGTTTCGGCGCCGATATGGCGAGCCGTGCCGACAGCGCGCGCATCGTGCTGCGCTGGCTGCGCGATCGCAAACCGGTGATGCTCGGCGCGGATATGGATTACGGCGCGCGTAATTCCACGTTCGTGCCGTTTTTCGGCGTGCCCACCTGCACGCTGACCGCGGTCGGCCGTCTGGCGAAGGTCGGGCATGCGCAGGTGGTGCCGTTCATCGGCGAAGTGCTGCCGAACTACAAGGGTTATCGGCTGAAGGTGTTCAAGCCTTGGGAAAACTACCCCACCGGCGACGACGACGCCGACGCGCGCCGTATGAATGCCTTCCTCGAAGAGCAGATCCCGCTGATGCCCGAGCAGTACTACTGGGTGCACAAGCGCTTCAAGACCCGTCCGCCGGGCGAGCCGAGCGTGTACTGAACGGCTCTCAAAAAGCGTCGGAACACGGAAATAAAATGACAGATAAGGTGGCAAATAAAGCGCTGTCCGGCCCACCTGCAAGCGCGTCACTTACAATAGCGTGATGAAACTGAAATTCACCAAAATGCACGGCGCGGGTAACGACTTCGTCGTGCTCGACGGCTACACCCAACCGGTCAACCTGACGCCGGCGCAGGTGCGCGCGCTCGCGGACCGGCATTTCGGCGTCGGTGCCGACCAGTTGCTGCTGGTCGAAAAGCCTACCGTGGACGGCGTCGATTTCAGATATCGCATCTTCAATTGCGACGGCGGCGAGGTCGAGCACTGCGGCAACGGCGCGCGCTGTTTCGTCAAGTTCGTGCGCGACAGCGGCCTGACCGACAAGCGCAGTGTGCGCGTGCAAGTACAGAACGGCACCATTCAGCTGACCATGCAGGAAAACGGCGAAGTGCTGGTCGATATGGGCGCGCCCGTGTTCGAACCGGAGCGCGTCCCGTTCGCCGCCAAAGGCCTCGAAGGCCGCCGCGAGGGTGCTGACACGCTCTGGCCGCTCGACGTGAACGGCGTGACGCGCTGGATTTCGGTGGTGTCGATGGGCAATCCGCACGCGGTGCAAGTGGTCGACGACGTCGAAGATTTTCCGGTGCTCGTCGAAGGCCCGGTGATCGAGCGGCATGCACGCTTTCCGCAGCGGGTGAACGCGGGCTTCATGCAGATCGTAGGCCGCAGCGAGATCAAGCTGCGCGTCTACGAGCGCGGCGCCGGCGAGACGCTGGCGTGCGGCACGGGCGCGTGCGCTGCCGTCGCTGCCGGCATTCGCCGCGGGTTGCTGGATGCGCCGGTGCTGGTGCACACGCACGGCGGCAAGCTGACCATCACGTGGGATAGCACGCAAGAAGGCGCGCCGCTCTTCATGGCCGGCCCTGCGGCAACCGTTTTCGAAGGCGAGATCGAGCTGGCCGATTGAGCCGCGCCGGCAAAGCACCCGAGGCATTACCTGACTTAACGGCCGAGCGATCGGCCGAGGCAGTACCCGACACGCGGCCTGAAGCGGGCCGCTGAACAGGCCGATGAAGAGCCGGACCGAGCGGCGCTTTCACCGGCCGACTGAACTCATGACCGATGCGCCGCCCGAAGGCGTCGTCCCGTAGTCCTTTAGCCGAAACCATGAACGATCGCGAAGTCGCCGAATATCTGCTCGCCAACCCCGAATTCTTCGCCGAACACGCGGAAATGCTCGCGACGATCCGGCTTGCGAACCCACACGGCAAAGCCGCGGTGTCGCTGCAGGAAAGGCAGATGGAAATGCTGCGCGACAAGAACAAGCATCTCGAACGGCGTCTGGCCGAGTTGCTGCGCTACGGTCACGAAAACGACAGCATTGCCTCGAAATTCAATCGCTGGACCATCCGCGTGATGGCCGAGCGTGATCCGTACGCGCTGCCGCGTACGATCTCCGGCGGCTTGCGCGATATTTTCGACGTGCCGCAAGCCGCGCTGCGCGTATGGGACGTCTCCGAGCCGTATGCGCAGGCCGATTTCGCACGCCATGTCGGTGAAGAAGTGCGCATCTTCGCGAACAGCCTCACCACGCCGTACTGTGGCGCGAATACTGGCTTCGAAGCGGCGCAGTGGCTGACGCCGGCGGTCTCGGCGGTGAATGGCGACGGGTCCGCAGACGGCACGGGTACAGGCGAGTCCGCGCACGCTACCGAGTCGATTGCGCTGCTCGCGCTGCGCGACCCCGAAGGCAAAGAGGAAGCATCTGCCTTCGGCCTGCTGGTAATGGGTTCGGCCGACGCACGCCGCTTCCACGACGGCATGGCCACCGATTTCCTGACTCAGATCGGCGCGTTGACGAGCGCGGCGCTGAGCCGCCTGCTGCCGCGCTGAGCCGTCAATCCCGCAAAGGCCATCGTGACCGACGCCGACCCGATCGCCGCCTATCTGTCGAATCTCGAACATGAGCGGCGGCTGTCGGCGCATACGCTGCGCGGCTATACCCACGAACTCGAAGAGCTCAAGCTGCTTGCCAAAGGCCGGCCGCTCGAAAGCCTCACCGCCGTCGATATTCGCGGCGCGGTTTCACGGGCTCATGCCGGCGGACTGACCGCCCGTTCGATCAGCCATCGGCTGTCGTGCTGGCGCGCGTTTTACCGCTGGTTCGCGGGCCGCGTCGATCTGCCGGCCAACCCGGTCGCCACCGTACGCGCGCCGAAGCAGGCCAAATCGCTGCCCAAGGCGCTTTCCGTCGACGACGCCACGCGCCTGATGGAGAGCCCGCCGGCCGCGACGCCCGAAGGTTTGCGCGACCACGCGATGCTCGAACTGTTCTACTCGTCGGGCCTGCGGCTGTCCGAACTGGTCGGCCTCGACGCCCGTTTTGCCGATGCCGACGGCTACCGCTCCGCGGGCTGGCTCAAGCTCGACTCCGCCGAAGTCGAAGTGCTCGGCAAAGGCAACCGGCGCCGCATCGTGCCGGTCGGAAGCAAAGCGCTCGAGGCCTTGAATGCGTGGCTCGCGGTACGCGATCAGATGGTGAAACACGATCCGCACCCGCTGTTTCTGTCGGCACGCGGCAATCGGCTGTCGCCGAATGTCGTGCGTGACCGGGTGAAGCGCGCGGCGCTGGTCGCCGGCATTCCGGCCAACGTGCATCCGCACGTGTTGCGGCATTCATTCGCCACGCACGTGCTGCAGTCGAGCGGCGATCTGCGGGCCGTGCAGGAACTGCTCGGGCACGCCAGCATCACCGCCACGCAGGTCTACACCGCGCTCGATTTCCAGCATCTCGCGCATGTCTACGATCAGGCGCATCCGCGCGCCAAAAAACGCGACTGATTCCGCTCTTTGCCTGTTGTTTTGCTACTTGCTACTTGCGGCTTGCGGTCTCCCTCTTTGCTTCACCTGCCGTGTGCGTCCTGGTCCACGCGGCCTATTGCTCCTGCTGACACCCTGATGAATACCGTTACGCTCAAACCGTCGAAAGAAAAATCGCTGCTGCGCCGCCATCCGTGGGTTTATGCCAACGTGATCGATCGCGTCGACGGCAATCCCGCTCCCGGCGCGACCGTGCTGGTACGCGCGCACGACGGCCGGTTCCTCGCGCGCGCGGCCTACAGCCCGCATTCGCAGATTCGCGCGCGCGTGTGGAGCTTCGACGAGATGGAGCCGATCGATCACGCGTTCTTCAAGCGCCGTGTGCAGCGCGCGCTCGCGCATCGTCAAACGATGGTGCATAACACCGGCGCGGTCCGGCTGATTTTCGGCGAAGCAGACGGCCTGCCGGGCTTGATCGTCGACCATTACGTCGCCGAGGACGCAGGCCAGCGCAGCCAGTTGGTGTGCCAGTTCATGGCCACGGGTGTCGAGGCATGGAAGGACGCGATCGTCGCCGCGCTGGTCGACGCGACCGGCTGCCCGAACGTCTACGAGCGGTCGGACGTCTCGATCCGCCAGAAGGAAGGGCTCGAGCAGATCACCGGCGTGCTGGCGGGCGAAGCACCGTCGGAAGCGCTGATTGCGAGCGAAAACGGCGTGCGCTATCACGTCGACGTGCGTAACGGCCACAAGACCGGCTTCTACGTCGACCAGCGCGACAACCGCCTGCTGGTGCAGGAACTGGCGAAAGATCGCGATGTGCTGAACTGCTTCTGCTACACCGGCGGCTTTTCGCTGGCGGCACTAAAAGGCGGGGCGAAGCGCGTGGTATCGATCGATTCGTCGGGTGACGCGCTGGCGATCGCGCAACAGAACGTGGCCGCCAACGGTTTCGACGCCGAACGCGCCACCTGGCTCGACGCCGACGCGTTCAAAACCCTGCGCCGCCTCCACGACGAAGGTGAGCGCTTCGACCTGGTCGTGCTGGATCCGCCGAAATTCGCGCCTTCGCGTGAACACGTGGACCGCGCCGCGCGCGCCTACAAGGACATCAACCTGACCGGCCTGAAGCTGCTGCGCCCGGGCGGCCTGCTGTTCACCTACTCCTGTTCCGGCGCGATCGACTCGGAGCTGTTCCAGAAAATCGTCTCCGGCGCGGCGGCCGATGCACGCGTCGATGCGCGGATTCTCAAACGCCTCGGCGCGGGAGTCGACCACCCGTTGCTCACCGCCTTCCCTGAAGGCGAATATCTGAAGGGTTTGCTGTTGCAAATTGCCTGATTGCCCATAGCTTGAGAGTTATTTCCCGCGCGCGGCGAAAGGGATTCCCCCCGCCGCCAGCGCCGGCTTGACAGATATGTTTCAATATCCGGCTAGACCGGGTTGCGCGCCGTCAGGCTGCCGCGCCCGGCAAACCGGATTCGCAGACGCGTTCGCTGCAAATCCCGCGCTGCGGATTCCGCGCGGTAATTTTGGGCGGTAAATTCGCGCAGTAATCGATCACGCACAGATTCACGTACATACAGGCGACCACCATGATCCCAGTCACCATCCTGACCGGCTTTCTCGGCAGCGGCAAAACCACCCTGCTCAAGCGCATCCTGAACGAAAAGCACGGCATGAAGATCGCCGTGATCGAGAACGAGTTCGGCGAAGAAAACATCGATAACGAAATCCTCGTGCAGGACACGAGCGAGCAGATCATCCAGATGAGCAACGGCTGCATCTGCTGCACGATTCGCGGCGACCTGTCGCGCGTGCTGGGCGATCTGGCGGCGAAAAAACAGTCCGGCGAACTGGATTTCGACCGTGTCGTGATCGAAACCACCGGCCTTGCCAATCCGGGCCCGGTCGCGCAGACGTTCTTCATGGACGACCAGATCGCCAACGAATTCCTGCTCGACGCGATCATCACGCTGGTCGACGCGAAGCACGCGAACCACCAGCTGGACGAGCATGAAGTGGTGCAGCGCCAGGTCGGCTTCGCCGATCGCCTGTTCATCACCAAGTCGGACCTGGTCGACGAAAAACACCTGGACGATCTGCGCCATCGCCTGCTGCACATGAACCCGCGCGCGGCGATCAAGGTCGTCAATTTCGGCGAAGCGGACATCAAGGAAATCTTCGACCTGCGCGGCTTCAATCTGAATTCGAAGCTCGAAATCGACCCGGATTTCCTCGCTGAAGACGAACACGCGCACAACCACGCTCACGCGCATGACGAGCACGGCCACACTCATGCCGGCCACGACGATCACGATCACGAAAACTGCGATCACGACCACGGCAAGTGCGACCACGAAGGTCACGACCACGCGCATCACCATCATGCGCACCACGACGACAAGATCAAATCGTTCGTCTACCGCAGCGACCGTCCGTTCGATCCGAACAAGCTCGAAGACTTCCTCGGCGGCATTCTGCAAATTTATGGCGAGCGCCTGCTGCGTTATAAGGGCGTGCTCTATATGAAGGGGGTCGACCGCAAGGTGGTGTTCCAGGGCGTCCACCAGATGATGGGCAGCGACCTGGCCGCGAAATGGCAGCCGATCGAAAAGAAGACCAACAAAATGGTGTTCATCGGTATCGAACTACCGCAGGACCTGATCACCGACGGCCTGGACGCCTGCCTGGCGTAAACCTCACGCTTTGCCCATGCCAAGCCGAGCTGGCTTGGCACGGCAGGCGGGTTGGCTTACGCGATCAGGAGCGCACGCCCCGCGAAGGACGCAATTGTCTGCGGAATACACCGAAAAGCCTGCCGAAAGCCCGCTGAAATGTCGGTTGTGTGAAAAACACGTGAAAACCCTGCTGTATTAAACCGTGCACGACCATCGCTTTTTGGTCGTGCGCGCGTTATATTTTCGGGATATCAGTGCTCCGCCGGGGGATTTTCACCAGTTGCGGTGCTGGATTGTGATTCAGTTACAATACGTGCCCACTGGAGAATGACAACGAATTGCCCGGTCTGCGCGTAGTCCGCGCCGGGCCTGAAACGGCGCCGGAAAACCTTGTCCGGAAATCACGCCGACAATGCCGGCTGGCACAGCTGATAAGGCGCGCTGCCGGCAAGCAATGCCTCAGGAGCAATTGAGAAACGGTTTCCAGAGGAGTTCGGCCCCGCATTGGCGTAGCGACGTCCGGCGTAACGACGCCCGGCGCGTGAGCGCAAGGCGCCTCGGCGTCACCGACAGCCCACCGTCCGTGCCCGCCAGCGCTCAGCGTCCCCCGTGGCGCCTTTGCGGGCAATACGAAAATGCGGGCACTATGTATGAGTTTTGCCTCACATTGAAGAAGCAAGCCAGATGACGACGAAACGACTCTTGACTGAAGCCGAAATCCTGAAGATGAGCGACAAGGATTACATGAATGAGGATCAGCTCGCTTTCTTCAAGAACAAGCTCGAACAGCTGCAAGCGGACATTCTCCGCAATGCCGGCCAGACGACCGAGAACCTGCGCGAAACAGTAATCGTGCCGGACCCGGCCGACCGTGCAACGATCGAGGAAGAGCATGCGCTCGAACTGCGCACGCGCGACCGCGAACGCAAGCTGCTGAAGAAGGTGCAGCAATCGATCGCGCGCATCGATTCTGGCGATTACGGCTGGTGCGAAGAAACCGGCGAGCCGATCGGCATTCCGCGTCTGCTCGCACGGCCCACGGCCACCCTGTCGCTCGAAGCGCAGGAACGCCGCGAACTGCGCCAGAAGCTGTTCGGCGACTGAACGCCTGCGGCGCGGCCTCGGCTCCGCGCCCTTTTTAAGCTGCTTCGTCGAGAGGCGCACGGTGATCTGTGCGCCTTTTTTCTTTTGTGTGCTCCTCCGCACACTCCCCCGCCCCGAATCCGTGTTTTTGTCTTATGCCATTTGCCGGCTCTTGATATGACCGCGCACGCCCTAAAATAGGTCGGACATGCGTTGCACGAGCGCGCGCCAACCGGTTGATCGTTTCAGCGTTGCGCGCCGTCCGCTTCCGGATTCACAGGATTCATGCGGTGGTGGTGCGCCACCGCGTCCTACCCGTTTTGCAAAGAGGAACGCATATGGAGCAATTTCACGGCACGACGATCGTTTCCGTGCGCCGCGGCGACAAGGTCGCGCTCGGTGGCGACGGTCAGGTCACACTGGGCAACATCGTCATGAAAGGCGGGGCGAAGAAAGTCCGTCGCATCTATAACGGCAAGGTGATGGTCGGCTTCGCCGGCGGCACGGCCGACGCGTTCTCGCTGCTCGACCGCTTTGAAGCGAAGCTGGAAAAACATCAGGGCAATCTGACTCGCGCCGCCGTCGAACTGGCCAAAGACTGGCGCACCGACCGCATGCTGCGCCGCCTCGAAGCGATGCTGATCGCCGCGGATGCCACCACCACCCTCGTCATTACCGGTAACGGCGACGTACTCGATCCTGAAGGCGGCATCTGCGCGATCGGTTCGGGCGGCGCTTACGCGCAAGCAGCCGCGAAGGCGCTCGTCGACAACACCGAACTGTCGCCGCGCGAGATCGTGGAGAAGTCGTTGGAAATTGCCGGCGACATGTGCATCTATACGAACCATAACCGCGTCATCGAGACGATCGAGTAAGGACCTACGATGAGCACCATGACCCCTGCCGAGATCGTCTCGGAACTCGACAAGCACATCATCGGCCAAGGCCGCGCGAAGAAAGCGGTTGCCGTGGCGCTGCGCAACCGCTGGCGCCGTCAGCAGGTTGCCGACCCGCTGCGTCAGGAAATCACGCCGAAAAACATCTTGATGATCGGACCGACCGGTGTCGGTAAAACCGAAATCGCGCGGCGTCTGGCGAAACTGGCCGACGCACCGTTCATCAAGATCGAAGCCACCAAATTCACCGAAGTCGGCTACGTAGGCCGCGACGTCGACAGCATCGTGCGCGATCTGATCGAAATCTCGGTCAAACAGACGCGCGAAACGGAAATGCGCAAAGTGCGGACCAAGGCGGAAGATCAGGCCGAAGACCGCATCCTCGACATCCTGCTGCCGAGCGCGCGGCCGGTAGGTTTCGGCGCGAGTTCGAGCGCGACGGATACCGCCGACGAAGGCAGCACCACGCGCCAGACCTTTCGCAAGCGTCTGCGTGAAGGCCTGCTCGACGACAAGGAAATCGAACTCGACGTCGAACAGCCGCAAGTGGGCATGGACATCATGGGGCCGCCGGGCATGGAAGACATGACCGAGCAGATCCGTTCGATGTTCGCGAACATCGGCGGCGGCAAGAAAACGCGCCGCAAGCTGAAAGTGAAGGAAGCGCTCAAAGTCCTCACCGACGAAGAAGCCGGCAAGATGCTCAACGACGAAGAGGTGAAAACCAAGGCTGTGCAGAACGTCGAGCAGAACGGCATCGTGTTTCTCGACGAAATCGACAAGATTGCGTCGCGTAACGAAGCGGGCGGCGGTGAAGTGTCCCGTCAGGGCGTGCAGCGCGATCTGTTGCCGCTGGTCGAAGGCACCACGATCAACACCAAGTACGGCATGGTCAAGACGGACCACATTCTGTTCATCGCGAGCGGCGCGTTTCATCTGGCCAAGCCAAGCGATCTGATTCCGGAACTGCAAGGTCGCTTCCCGATTCGGGTCGAACTCGATTCGCTGTCGGTGAAGGACTTCGAATCGATTCTGGTGTCGACCGACGCGAGCCTCGTCAAGCAATACCAGGCGCTGCTGGCTACGGAAGACGTGCACCTGGAATTCGCCGACGACGGTATTCGCCGTCTCGCCGAGATCGCGTATTCGGTGAATGAGAAAACCGAAAACATCGGCGCACGCCGTCTGTACACGGTGATCGAAAAGCTGCTCGAGGAAGTGTCGTTCTCGGCCGGCAATCATTCGGGCAAGGCAGTACAGATCGACGCGGCGTATGTGGATCGCGCATTGAACGAAGTGGCGGAAGACGAGGATCTGTCGCGCTACGTGCTGTAACACCGAAACCGGCGTCGATGTGGACGCCACGTCACAGCCACACGCCTCGCACGTGATCCGATCACGCGTGAGACGTAAAAAAACGGGCCGTCTTGAGAAAGACGGCCCGTTTTGCTTGATGCTTCACAGCCCGCAAGCGCGGGCGGGTCTCAGCGCTTACTGCTTGACCGGCCGCTTTGCCAGTTTGCGTTGCAGCGTTCGACGATGCATGTTCAACGCACGCGCCGTAGCCGAAATATTGCCGCCGTGTTCCGCGAGCACACGTTGAATATGCTCCCACTCCAGACGGGCGACCGACAACGGTGTGGGATGCTCGATCGCTTCTTCAGCCTGCAAAGCGCTCGCTTCGCTTTGCAGCGCCGACAAAATCGTCTCGACATTGGCGGGCTTGGCCAGGTAGTTATCGGCGCCGTCTTTCACTGCCTGCACCGCCGTGGCAATGCTCGCATAACCGGTCAGCACCAGCATGCGCGCGTCCGGCTGCAAATCGCGCAACGGCGCGACGAGCGTCAGGCCAGAATCGTTGCCGAGATGCAGATCTACTGTGATCTGGCTGAACTTCTGCTGGTTCGCCAACTTGATCGCTTCATCCGCGTTGTGCGCTTCGGCCACCGTATAACCGCGCCGCGTCAAACCACGGGCGAGGATGCCGGAGAACACTTCATCGTCGTCGATCACCAGAAAATTCATATCGCTCATGCCTGTTTCTCCGTGTTGGATGGCGTAGTGCCTTGACGGCCCGCCCCTGATAACTTGCGCGCGGCAAGCGGCAGTCTCAATACTGCACGCGTGCCACGCGGCTTGATCTCACTGACGTCGGCCAGCTCGATCGATCCCTTCAGACGTGCCGCCGCTGAAAACGCCAGATACAGACCCACGCCATGTCCACCCTGTGTGCTGTCGACCGGCATTGCGCCGAGCGATCCGCGCAAAGCGGCTGGAATGCCGGGACCGGCGTCGCATACCTCGAATACGATCTGATCGCCGCGCTCTGCAAGCTTGCACGACAGCGTGACATGATCGCGGCTCGCACGCGCGGCGTTGTCGAGCAGAATCGTAAGAATCTGACTGACGGCCACCGTATCGTCAAGACTGACACCCTCGGGCGGCAAGCCGATACGCTCGAACTTCACATGCGGATGACGCAAACGCCACTGCTCGGCAAACGATTCGAGCCATTCGCCGACCGCTTGCCGGTTGGTCGTTGTCGATGCACGGCTACGCAGCCGCGCAAGCGCAGACGTACAGAGCGTCATTTGCTGTTCGAGCAACTCCAGATCGGCGCTGTACGGCGCGAGGCCTTGATCGGTTCGCGCGGCGTCGCGCAATTCTTCGGACAACATCGCAATTGTAGACAACGGCGTGCCGATTTCGTGCGCGACCGTGGCAGCCTGCACGCCGAGCGCGACGGCGCGTTCATCGTGAAGCAAGCGCTGCTGCGCATCCCCGAGCGCTGCGTCACGTAGTCGCAGAGCGCGTGACATGCGCGCGACGAACCATGCAATCAGGCCAACGCTGACCATGAAGTTCACCCACATGCCGGCGCGATAGTAGTCGAACAGATTCGCCGGATTGTCGAGATTGAGCGGTACGGAATCGAAGCCCAACACTGCGTAGCAGGCTACGGCGAACGCGGCGAGCCACGCCATCAGTTGCCACGGCAACACGGCCGCGGCGATCGCGAGCGATGGCAGGTACAGCGAAACGAATGGGTTGGTGGTGCCGCCCGAGAGGAACAGCAGCGCCGACAGCGCGCCGAGATCGACCCAGATCTGGCCGAACAGTTCGAGATTGGACTCGGGCCGCTGTTGCGAGACACGCCACCATGTGAGTCCGTTGAAGATCACTTCGAGGGCAATCACGAGCAGCATGGCGGGCAGCGGCAGGTGCACGCCGTAGAAGATCTGCACGACCGCGATCGTCACCAGTTGGCCGATGATGGCGAGGCTGCGTAGCCAGAACAGATGGCCGAGGTTGACGCGGCCGGTGTTGGTTATACGATGCATGACTTTAGTTTACCTGTTCGGACTCGTCCGACTGACCTCGAGAACTCACACCGCTAACATGGAATTTTTGCGATAGCGCTGCACGGCGCCGGCCGGTGATCACCGGTTCGTGCAACGCCTCAAGCCTTCCATGCTACCTACCTCTGACAGCGCAACGCCCATCTCATCAGCTTTCCTGACTTTTCTGCGACATGCTGCCGCAGCCAGACAAAACGGCACCGCACAAGCAGAGGCCACGTGGCTCGATAGCGCCGCACAACTTCATCCGCTCGACGATGTATCGATCGCAACGCTCATCGCTACGCTGCTCGAGCAACATCGTCAAAATGACGCGATCGAACTCGCCGTCATTATTGCCCAACTCGATCCCCATCGCGCGCTTGCCCATTTCCGCCTTGGCTACGTGCTGCAGATGACCAATCGGCATGGCGAAGCAATCGCTCCGTATCGTCGCGCGCTCGCCATCAATCCAACCTTTCCGCAGTTGCGCAACAATCTCGCTGGCGCCCTCGCACTTACAGGCGGCGATCTCAACGAGCAGATCGCTCTACTGGAAAGTGCTGTTCTTGACGATCCCAACCACGGCGACGCATGGATCAATCTCACTCAGGCACAGCGCGTCAATTTGAATCTGCCGCGCGCGCTCGAAGCCGGCGCACGAGCCGTGCAATGCGCGCCGCATAGCCCGCTGGCGCACAACAACTATGCGCTGGCGCTGCGTGAAGCGCAACGCTGGGACGAGGCGGAGCAAGCCGCAAAAACTGCCAGCGTATTAGCACCCAACAATGCCGCCATGCGCTCCAATCTCGGCATGCTGCAACTCGTGCGCGGCGATTACACGCACGGCTGGCTATCCCATGAAGCGCGCTGGGATGGCTCGCTTGAATTGGGTGGCCTCCGCCCAGTCATGCCCGCACCGACCTGGCGGGGTGAGTCGCTCGTCGGCAAAACACTGCTGGTGTGGGGCGAACAAGGCATGGGCGACGTCTTGCAATTCAGCCGCTATATCCCGCTGCTGGCCGCACGTGTTCATCGCGAAGGCGGCCGCCTCGTGTGGAATTCGTTTCCGCAAATGGGTGGGCTGCTCGCTCGCAGCCTCGGCGATCACGTGGACGGTTATTCGGCTGGCGGCGGCGTCGACTCTTTGCCGCCGTTTGACTACGAAATTCCGCTGCTCAGCTTGCCTTTGATATTCGGCACAAGCGAAGAGACCATCCCCGCTGAAATTCCGTACTTGCATGCTGACATCGCAGCCAGCAAATCGTGGCAAAAGAGGCTTGGCGAAGAAACGAGACTCAAGGTCGGTTTGGTGTGGACCGGCAGCGCCGGCCATCAGCGCAATCCATTCCGGCGAGTTGGCTGGGAGCGCTATGCGGAATATTTCGGCCACATGCAGAACGTGGCGTTCTATTCGCTGCAACCGGGTGCCGACGCAGACGTCGTGGCCGCGCGGGCAGCGGGTCTGCCGATGTCGGACTACAGCGCGGAATTCGCCAACTTCGACGACACGGCGGCGTTTGTCAGCGCGCTCGATCTGGTCATTACGGTTTGCACGTCCGTGGCGCATCTGAGCGGCGCGCTCGGCCAGCGCACCTGGGTCCTGCTGGACGTCAATCCGCATTGGGTCTGGTTGCTCGACCGTTCCGACAGCCCCTGGTATCCGAGCGCGACGCTCTACCGGCAACCACAATTCGGCCAGTGGGACCCGGCACTGAAGACCGTTGCACGCGATCTTGACGCGCTCGCGGCCCGGCATCACGCGACATAAAACCGTAACGCGACTACCGGAGCCGCTCCGCGCCGCCGTCAAGGCAAACCGGCACCCGGCGCCGGGTGCACGGCCCGTGCAAGCTCCGCGGCGAGACATTCAGGGCACAGGCAGCGGCCGGACGGCTCCAGCCGGTCTAACGGCAGAGCCGGCATCTCACGGCACCAGCAGTCGAATGGCACCCCATGCATGGCGCAATCGAACGCATGACCGCAGCGCGGACAAAGCGCGCTGCTTTCAGAGCGGGACGCTGACGATTTCATAAGGGCCGGATGATCTCGCTTCAGCCTGGATCAGGAAACACAGGAAATAATGCCACGACTCGCGGGCCCCCGTCAGTCGGCCATTCGGCCAATTCACGGGGCCACCCGAACGGCGGTAAGCTTGCTTGCCGGTCGCAGCTCCAGGCCGTACGTTGCGCAGTGCGCAAAGCCCGCGCCGCCCGTCACCGGGGACCGTATCGAAAACCCTGTTGCAGCGCGCCAGTCCTGTACAATTCGCCCTGTTTTAACTGTTCCGTGCCAGAGCCTGCCGCCATGTCCGAGCTTCCTGACCTTTCGCAGATCGCGCCCACCCTGAAGGCTGAAATCCTGGCCGAGGCGCTGCCTTACATTCGCCAGTATCACGGTAAGACCGTGGTCATCAAATACGGCGGCAACGCCATGACGGAAGAGCGCCTGAAGCAAGGCTTCGCGCGCGACGTGATTCTGCTGAAGCTGGTCGGTATCAATCCGGTCATCGTGCACGGCGGCGGTCCGCAAATCGACCAGGCGCTTAAGAAAATCGGCAAGCAGGGCACCTTCATTCAGGGCATGCGCGTTACCGACGAAGAGACGATGGAAGTCGTCGAATGGGTGCTCGGCGGCGAAGTGCAGCAGGACATCGTCACGCTGATCAACCACTTCGGCGGCCACGCGGTCGGTCTGACCGGCAAAGACGGCGGCCTGATCCACGCGCGTAAGATGCAGATGCCGGATCGCGACAATCCGGGCCAGTACGTCGATATCGGTCAGGTGGGCGAAGTCGAGGCGATCAATCCCGCGGTCGTGAAAGCGCTGCAGGACGACGCCTTCATTCCGGTGATCTCGCCAATCGGCTTCGGCGAAGACGGCCTGTCATATAACATTAATGCGGATCTGGTTGCAGGCAAACTGGCGGTCGTGCTGAACGCCGAAAAGCTCGTGATCATGACCAACATCCCGGGCGTGATGGATAAGGAAGGCAATCTGCTGACCGATCTGTCGGCACGCGAAATCGACGGCCTGTTCGCTGACGGCACGATCTCCGGCGGCATGCTGCCGAAAATCTCGTCGGCACTGGATGCGGCAAAGAGCGGCGTGCGTTCGGTGCACATCATCGACGGGCGTATCGAGCACTCGGTGCTGCTGGAAATTCTCACCGAACAGCCGTTCGGCACGATGATCCGCTCGCATTGATTCCTGCCTCAAACCCGGCCCACGCGGTACGCCAGCCAGGCGTGCCGCGTGGGCCGTGCAGTTGCAGCGCCGCCGCGCCCAGCTGTGACGCACAACGCGCCACCCTCCGGCGCAACGACACGTCTTCCTTTTCTATCGCCCTGCGCGTGGCGAACCGTCGTCAGCGTTCGCCACGCGAAGCGACTGCCTGCGCCTGAACGGCGTCCTCCATCATGCGCACCCCCACTTCCCGACGCCGTCGTCCGCACATCCCAGGTGGCAGTCCGGTCTGGCTGTTCGATCTCGACAACACGCTGCATCACGCCTCGCACGCGATCTTCCCCGCGATCAATCAGGGCATGACGCAGTACATCATCGACGCGTTGCAGGTCGACATCGACGAAGCCAACCGCCTGCGCACCGGCTACACGCAACGCTACGGCGCGACGCTGCTCGGCCTCGCCCGTCATCATCCGCTCGACCCGAACGATTTTTTGAAAGTCGTCCACACGTTCCCCGATCTCGGTTCGATGATCCGTCACGAACGCGGTATAGCGCGGCTCGTCGCGGCGCTGCCCGGCCGCAAGATCGTGCTGACCAATGCCCCTGAGGCCTACGCACGCGCGGTGCTGGCGAAACTGCGCATCGAGCGCCTGTTCGAACAGGTGATCGCAATCGAACACATGCGCGACCGCCGCAGTTGGCGCGCCAAACCTGACCATGCGATGCTGCGCAAGGCGATGCGCGACGCGCACGTCTCGCTCAAAGACGTGATCCTCGTGGAAGACACGCGTTCGCATCTGAAGAACTACCGGCAACTCGGCATCCGCACGGTGTGGATCACCGGTCATCTGCCGCGCAAACCGCATGCGGACGGCATCCCGACGCGTCTGCCGGGCACCGGCCGGCCGCACTATGTCGACCGATGCATTCGTTCGTTAAAATCGCTAAGACTGGGCACCCGCTCGGTTCGATTGAAGGGACAGCAGACGGGACGACAGCCATGCAGCCGATCGACAAGCCTGACGAAGCCGTAGCCGAAGACGAACCCACCCAGCCGGCCGCCCCGCGTGCGGCGCGTCTGAAGCCGGGCGAGCGCCGCGTGCACATCCTGCAGACGCTTGCCGCGATGCTGGAGGCGCCGAAGAGCGAAAAGATCACCACAGCGGCCCTCGCCGCCCGGCTCGGCGTCTCGGAGGCCGCGCTGTACCGCCATTTCGCCAGCAAAGCGCAAATGTTCGAAGGGCTGATCGAGTTCATCGAGCAAACCATCTTCGGCCTGATCAACCAGATCGCCGACAAGGAAAGCAACGGCGTGCTGCAGGCCCGCGCGATTGCGCTGATGTTGCTCAACTTCCCTGCGAAGAATCCCGGCATGACACGCGTGTTGACCTGCGAAGCGCTGGTCGGCGAACACGAACGGCTGACCGAACGGGTCAATCAGATGCTGGAACGGGTCGAGGCGTCGTTGAAGCAGTGTTTGCGTGTGGCGCAACTGGAAGCGAACGCAAGCGGAGGTGAAAACGCAAGCCCGAACGCCAATGCACAGGCGGTCCCGCTGCCGCCAGGCTACGATCCGGCGATCCGGGCGAGCCTGCTGCTGAGCTACATCATCGGCCGCTGGCATCGGTATGTGCGCAGTGGCTTTGCGCGGCAGCCCGCCGAACACGCCGATGCGCAACTGCTGCTGATTCTTCAGTAGTCCGCGCGGTGCGCGAGTTCACAGCGGCGCCCGCGACGCTGCCGCGCGGAATTTTCCGCTATACTTTGCGCCTGACCGCGGCTCGCCGAAGTACCCGAGAGCGCTGTCCAGAGCACCTTGAACACCTGAACACGTAGTATCACGCGCCGATTTGCTGACTCGATTGCGGGCGCGCGAACTGCCGGGAACGTCTTTCCCGCGGTTCACTATAAATGCGGCTAAAGAGGTCGTCAGCCGCGCACATCGTTTCGCCTCCGTGCCTCGCCGACGCCAATCTAGCCGCCCTGTATCTGTTAAATGGCGGGATGAATGGAATCGATCGGTATCGTCGCTCCCCAAAAAATGCATTTCACCGAGCCGCTGCTCATGCAGAACGGCAGCTCGCTGGCCGGTTACGACCTGATGGTCGAGACCTACGGCACGCTCAACGCCGCGCGCAGCAATGCCGTGCTCGTGTGCCACGCGCTCAACGCGTCGCACCACGTGGCGGGCATGTACGCGGACAATCCGAAGGACATCGGCTGGTGGGACAACATGGTCGGCCCGGGCAAGCCGCTCGACACCAACCGGTTCTTCGTGATCGGCGTGAACAACCTGGGTTCGTGCTTCGGCTCGACCGGGCCGATGAGCATCGATCCGGCTACCGGCAAGCCGTACGGCGCGACCTTTCCTGTCGTGACGGTGGAAGACTGGGTGAACGCCCAGGCGCGCGTCGCCGATGAATTCGGCATCGCGCGCTTCGCGGCGGTGATGGGCGGCAGCCTCGGCGGCATGCAGGCGCTCGCGTGGAGCATGATGTATCCGGACCGCGTGGGCCATTGCATCGTCGTGGCGTCCACCCCGAAGCTGTCCGCGCAGAACATCGCGTTCAACGAAGTGGCGCGCTCGGCGATCCTGTCGGACCCCGACTTCCACGGCGGCAACTACTATGCGCACAACGTGAAGCCGAAGCGCGGCTTGCGCGTCGCGCGCATGATCGGCCACATCACGTATCTGTCGGACGACGACATGGCCGAGAAATTCGGCCGCTCGCTGCGTCGCGCGGAAGGCGCGGTGGACGCGTACAACTTCAACTTCGACGTCGAGTTCGAAGTGGAGTCGTATCTGCGCTACCAGGGCGATAAATTCGCCGACTACTTCGATGCGAACACCTACCTGCTGATCACCCGCGCGCTCGACTATTTCGATCCGGCCAAGGCTTTCGACGGCGACCTGACCGCCGCCGTCGCGCACACCACCGCGAAATACCTGATCGCCAGTTTCTCGACCGACTGGCGTTTCGCGCCGGCCCGCTCGCGCGAGCTGGTGAAGGCGTTGCTCGACCACAAGCGCACCGTGACCTACGCGGAAATCGACGCGCCGCATGGTCACGACGCCTTCCTGCTAGACGACGCGCGCTATCACAACCTGATGCGCGCCTACTACGAACGCATTGCAAACGAGGTGAACGCATGAACCAGCGAGCACTCGATTATCTGGCATTGCGCCCGGACTTCCGCGCAATCGCCCGCTGGGTCGAACCGCGCGCCACCGTGCTCGATCTGGGTTGCGGCGACGGCTCCTTGCTGTCGCTGCTGACCGAAGAACTCGACGTGCAGGGCTACGGCATCGAAATCAACGACGCCGGCGTGTTGGCGTCGACGCAAAACGGTGTCAATGTGATCCAGCAGAATCTGGAAGACGGCCTTCGCCTGTTCGAAGACCGCAGCTTCGATTTCGCGGTTTTGTCGCAAACGCTGCAAACCATTCATCAAACGGCTGCGATCCTGCGCGAGACGGTCCGGGTGGGCAAGGAATGCATCGTCTCGTTCCCGAATTTCGGTTACTGGGCGCACCGGCTCTCGGTGCTGAAAGGCCGCATGCCGGTCTCGAAGTCGCTGCCTTACCAGTGGCACAACACGCCGAACGTGCGGGTACTGACAATCAAGGATTTCGAGGCGCTTGCACCGGAGGTCGGCATCGAGATTCTCGACCGCGTGGTGCTCCATGACGGCCAGGTGGTGCGGTGGGGGGTGAACTGGCGTGGTAGTCTTGCGGTCTATCGCGTCAAGAAAAGCTAACCCCATTTATCCACATGTCGAACCCGCCGCACGAGGCGCCTGCACTTACCGCTCACGAAGAACACCCCGGCTGGCGCGCGTTCCTGAATACGCGCATGCTGATCTGCGTCTTTCTCGGCTTTACGTCGGGACTGCCGCTGTTCACGCTCGTCTATCTGGTGCAGGCCTGGCTACGCTCCGAAGGCGTCAATCTGAAGGAAATCGGCCTGTTTGCGCTGATCCAGTTCCCGTACACATGGAAATTCGTCTGGGCGCCGCTGATGGACCGCTACGTGCCGCGTTTGCCGGGCTGGCGTCCGGGCAGACGGCGCGGCTGGATGCTGGTCACGCAGATTCTGGTCGCGGGCGCGATTGCGACGCTAGGTTTCGTGTCGCCGCGCGATTCGATCTGGACGGTGGCGGCCTTGACCGCGCTGGTCGCGTTCTTCGGCGCGAGCCAGGATATCTCGATCGACGCCTACCGGCGCGAATTGTTGAGCGATACCCAGCAGGGCCTTGGCAATGCGGTGCACGTGAACGCGTACAAGATCGCCGCGCTGGTGCCGGGTTCGCTGGCGCTGATTCTGTCCGACCATCTGCCGTGGACCACCGTTTTCATTGTCACCGCTGCATTCATGCTGCCTGGCATGGTTATGACGCTGGTCGTGCGCGAGCCCGAAGTGCACGGCACGCCGCCGAAGAATCTGCGCGACGCGATCATCGAGCCATTCCACGAGTTCATTCAACGCGACGGCTGGCGCGGTGCGCTGTTCGTGCTCGGCTTCATCTTTCTTTATAAGCTCGGCGACACGATGGCGACCACGCTGTCCACGTCGTTCTTTCTCGACATCGGCTATTCGCGCACGCAGATCGGCGTGATCGCCAAGACCACCGCGTTCGGCGCGAGTCTGGCGGGCGGGATTGTCGGCGGAATCTGGCTGATGAAAATCGGCATCGGCCGCGGGCTGTGGATCTTCGGCATCCTGCAGATGGTGTCCACGCTCGGCTTTGCATGGCTTGCGCATCTTGGCCCGGCGTCGCCGGGTCTTGCCGTGATCTATGACATCGCTGTCTGGCTGAGCCAGGGTACGTCGAAGCTGCTCGCGCTAGTCGGCATCGACTGGACGGTGCAGCTCGATCCGCGCTCGGTCGCGCTGGCGCTGGTCTATGGTCTCGAAACCTTCGCTACCGGTCTGACGATGGCGGCCTTCACCGCTTACATCGCCAGCACCACCGACCCGCGTTACACCGCTACGCAGTTCGCGCTCTTTACGAGCCTGGCTTCGGTACCGCGCACGCTGGCATCGGCGGCAAGCGGCTATGTGGTCGCGCGGATCGGCTGGTTCGACTACTTCATCGTGTGTACCGCGCTGGCATTGCCCGGCATGCTGCTTCTGCTGCGCATCGCTCCGTGGAGAACCCGGTCGTGACGGTGCTTCACTCAGAGCGCCTCGTGCGCCCGAAATCGGCTGCCTCGGGCATTGCTTCGCCCAAGTCTGGCCACACGCTGCTGCGCGCGGCGTTGGCGCTCGGTTGCGCGACGAGCCTCACGGTCGGCGCGCCGTCGAATGCGTACGCCGCGGCCGCGACGGCGGCCGGCACCAGCGCGCCGTCATCAACGTCGGCGCCAACGTCGTCGCCTTCGCCGGCACCCGCGGCGACGCCAGCGGCAAAGTCCGCAGTGGGCGCGGCGGGCTCCGAAAACGCGACATCGACGGCACCCGGCGCGACCGGCGCTACAAACGCCGGCAGTACGCCCGCAGCCACCGCGCCGCCAGCTTCCACGCAGCAGTCCCCGGCGCCGGTGACCGCAAGAACGCCCGCGGCGACCTCCAGCGTCCCTGCCCCGCCGACTTACAGCGCGCCGAACACGCAGTTGCGCTATGGCGGCTACCTCGTGTTTCGCAACCTGATCCCGTCGCCGATGCTCGAGGCGCAAGCCGCTCAGGAGTTCAACGAGATCGTCTACGGCGCCGAACACGCGAACAGTCTGTACGGCGACACCGACGCCCACGTCACACGGGTGCGTTCGATCATCGACAAAATGATTCCCTACTCGCTGAAGTGGAACGAGCGGGCAAAGAACTGGAAGTGGGATCTGGCAGTGGTGCGCTCGCCCGATATCCGCATGTACTGCCTGCCGGGCGGCAAGATCGTTGTGTACAGCGGCCTGCTCGACCGCGTGCGTTTGAACGACAACGAACTCGGCATGCTAATCGGTCACGAGATCGCCCACGCGCTGCGCGAGCATGCGCGCGAGCGGCTCGGTGAACTGCAAGCCAGCCAGCTCGACTCATCCGGCACGATCCCGCAGCTATTCGGGCTCGCCGATCTGGGCGCGGCGCCGCTCGGCATCGGTTCGCGCCTGCTGGAGATGCGGTACGAGAACACCGACGAAACCGAGGCCGACGTAATCGGCAGCGATATTGCCTCGCGCGCCGGTTTCGATCCGCGCGCCGCGGTTACGCTATGGGACAAGCTGGCCACGGCGACGCGCAGCAACCGCGATCAGGGCTTTATCTACGTGCACCCGTACACGCCGGCGCGGCGTCAGGACATCATCAAGCGCTTGCCGGATATGCTGCCGCTCTATGCGAAGGCCATCGGCAAGAGCGTCGATGCACTGCCGGACTATGCCGGCATGGGTCACCCGCGCCGCAAGCCGGCCACGAATTGATGCTTACTTCTTGACCTTGTGGTCGTAGTCGACTGTCAGCGGCGCGTGGTCGCTGAATTTGATATCGCGGAACACTTCGGTGCGTTTCGCCTTGCCGGCGATGCCCGGCGTGGCGATCTGATAATCGATCCGCCACCCCACGTTCTTCGCATACGCCTGACCGCGGTTACTCCACCACGTGTATTGCTCGGGCCGCTGGTCGAGCGTGCGGAACACGTCGACATAACCGACTTCGTCAAACAGCTTAGTCAACCACTCGCGCTCTTCCGGCAGGCAACCTGAATTCTTCTGGTTGCTCTTCCAGTTCTTGATGTCGATCTCTTTGTGGACGATGTTCACGTCGCCGCACACGATCACTTCCCGTTCCTGGGCCAACTCGGCGAGATGCGGCATGAACTCGTCCATGAAGCGGAACTTGGCCTGCTGACGTTCGTCACCACTCGATCCCGACGGCACGTACACCGAGATCACCGACAGTTTGCCGAAACGCAATTCGACATAGCGCCCTTCCGGATCGAATTCCTCGCTGCCGAAGCCGATCACCACTTCATCCGGCTCATGCCGCGTGTACACGCCCGCGCCGCTATAACCTTTCTTCACAGCGTGCTGGAAATAACCGGTGAAACCGTGCGGCGACATGAACTCCGGTGTCAGATCGTCTTGCGAACATTTGATTTCCTGCACGCACAGCACATCGGCTTTCTGTTCGCCGAACCAGTCAAAAAAACCCTTCTTTGCCGCTGAGCGGATGCCGTTCAGGTTGGCGGTAATCACACGCAACATGTCGTTCCCTGTATGTTCAATTCGTTTGTGGAGCAAAGGGCCGAAGGCACCGGATCATTCGACCTTGACGCCCTTCAGCGATTCTTTGGCAGGTGGATATTCGAGCTTCAGCGCCTGGAACGTGCGCAGCAACAACTCGGCGACCATCACATTGCGATGCGTCTTCGAATCGGCAGGCACCACGTACCACGGCGCGTAGTCGGTCGACGTCACGGCCAGCATATCGCGGTACGCCGCCTGATACTGGTCCCACTGCTTGCGCGCTTCGAGATCGGAGACGTCGAATTTCCAGTGCTTGTTCGGATCGTCGATGCGCGCCTGCAAACGCGCGCGCTGCTCGTCTTTCGAAATGTGCAGCATGCATTTGATAATGGCCGTACCGCTGTCGGCTAGCAACTTTTCGAACTGGCGAATGTGGCCACAGCGCTGCTCGAATGCTTCGGCGTCCAGATTGCCAAGCACGCGCGGCACCAGTAAATCTTCGTAGTGACTACGGTTGAAAATCGTCAGCTCACCGGCGGCGGGCGCCTGCGCATGCACGCGCCACAGAAAATCGTGCGCCAGTTCCACAGGCGTCGGCGCCTTGAACGGCACGATGCGCAAACCGAGCGGATCGACTTCATGAAACACCGCGCGGATCGTACCGTCCTTGCCGCTCGTATCCATGCCTTGCAACACCAGCAGCACCCGCCGTGTCCGTTGCGCGTGCAGGCATTCCTGCTGCGTGTCGAGGATCGCGCCGATCTCCGACAAGCGCGCCCGGTCGGCATCTTTTGAACCGGACGAAAAAGGTTTTGCGGACGGGTCGAACGCGTCGAGTGAGAATTTGTTGTTCTTCTTGCCGTCGTCGAAATACGGCACGCGGAAATCGTCGAGTTCGGGTTGCTTCGCCATTCACACACTCCGTGATCTGCGTTAAAACATCGCCCGCAAATGAAACGGGCCGTTGCCCCACTTTCGTTTCCGGCAACAGCCCGCGATGACCGACGCACTCGCACCGGTCACATTGCTTCGACTCAGGACAGCTTCTTCTTCAGCAGTTCGTTGACCTGCGCCGGATTGGCCTTGCCCTTGGTGGCTTTCATCGCCTGACCGATCAGTGCATTGAACGCCTTTTCCTTGCCGGCGCGGAATTCCTCAACCGACTTCGCATTCGCGGCGAGCACTTCGTCGATGATCGCTTCGAGCGCGCCGGTGTCCGAAATCTGCTTCAAACCCTTCGCCTCGATGATACGATCGGCGGCGGCTTCGTCGGTGGCCTTCTCTTCCCAGATCGCGACGAAAATTTCCTTCGCGATCTTGTTCGAGATCGTGCCGTCGGCGATACGCTGCAACAACAACGCGAGTTGCGCGGACGAAACCGGGCTCTGCGCGATGTCCAGGCCTTCGCGATTCAATTGCGACGACACTTCGCCCATCAACCAGTTAGCCGCGACCTTGGCATTCGCCGGACCGACCTTGAGTACAACCGCCTCGTAGTACGCGGCCATCGCCTTGCTCGACGTCAGCACGTTTGCGTCATACGGCGTCAGGCCGTATTGCGTGACGAAGCGCTGTTGAATCGCGACCGGCAGTTCCGGCATTTCGTTCTTCACGCGCTCGACCCACGCCGCGTCGATCACGAGCGGCATCAGATCGGGATCGGGGAAATAGCGGTAATCGTGCGCGTCTTCCTTGCTGCGCATGGAACGCGTTTCGCGCTTGTCCGGATCATACAGACGCGTTTCCTGCACCACCGTGCCGCCGTCTTCGATCAATTCGATCTGACGGCGCACTTCGTACTGGATCGCTTCTTCGAGGAAGCGGAACGAGTTCAGGTTCTTGATTTCGGCACGCGTGCCGAATTCCGCCTGACCGACCGGGCGCACCGACACGTTCGCGTCGCAACGGAACGAGCCTTCCTGCATGTTGCCGTCGCAGATGCCGAGCCAGGTAACCAGCGTGTGCAGCGTCTTTGCATACGCGACCGCTTCAGCCGCGCTGCGCATTTCCGGCTCGGTGACGATTTCGAGCAGCGGCGTGCCGGCGCGATTCAGGTCGATGCCCGTCATGCCCGCGAAGTCTTCGTGCAACGACTTGCCCGCGTCTTCTTCAAGGTGAGCGCGCGTCAGGTTGACGACCTTCTCGTATGCTTCCGTACCCGCCTTTTCGTTAGCCGGGACCTGAATCGTCACCTGGCCGCCCTGCACCACGGGAATTTCGTACTGGCTGATCTGATAGCCCTTCGGCAGATCGGGGTAGAAATAATTCTTGCGCGCGAAGATGCTGCGCGGCGCGATCGTCGAGCCAATCGCCAGGCCGAACTGGATCGCACGCTCCACGGCGCCGCGGTTCATCACCGGCAGCGTGCCCGGCAATGCCAGATCGACGGGGCACGCCTGCGTGTTCGGCGCGGCGCCGAATTGGGTGGCAGCGCCCGAGAAAATCTTCGACTGGGTCGACAGTTGCGCGTGGGTCTCCAGACCGATCACGACTTCCCATTGCTTGGTCATGGTGCTCACACTCCTGCCGGCGCTTTGCGGTGCCAATCGGTCGCGCGCTGGAACGCGTCGGCCACTTGCAGCATCCGGGCTTCATTGAAATAGTTGCCGATGATCTGCAGACCCACGGGCCGCTGTGCATTCGCGCCCGCGCCGAAACCGCACGGCACGCTCATGCCCGGCAAACCGGCAAGGCTCACCGAGAGCGTATAGATGTCGGCCAGATACATCTGCACCGGATCGTCGCCCTTCGCACCGAGGTCCCACGCCACCGACGGCGCGACCGGCCCCATGATCACGTCACAGTGCTTGAACGCTTCCTGGAAGTCCTGCGCGATGATGCGGCGGATCTTCTGCGCCTGCAGGTAGTACGCGTCGTAATAGCCATGCGACAGCACATAGGCGCCCACCAGAATGCGGCGCTTCACTTCCGGACCGAAGCCTTCGGCACGCGACTTCTTGTACATGTCGAGCAGATCGCGATACTCCGCGGCACGATGGCCGAAGCGCACGCCGTCGAAGCGCGACAGGTTCGACGAAGCTTCCGCCGGTGCGATCACGTAGTACACCGGGATCGACAGCTCGGTTTTCGGCAGCGAGACTTCCACCAGCGTCGCACCGAGTGCTTCGTATTGCTTCAACGCGGCGTCGATCGAGGCGCGCACGTCATCCGCCAAACCTGCGCCGAAATACTCTTTCGGCAGGCCGATGCGCAAACCGGCGAGCGGTTTGTCCGCGCCGTCTTCTTTCCACGTCTTGCCGATGTAGCGCGTGAAGTCTTCATCTTCGCGCGTGAGGCTGGTCGAATCGCGCTCGTCGAAACCGGCCATGGCGTTGAGCAACGTCGCGCAATCCGCGGCGGTCTGGGCCATCGGACCGCCCTGATCCAGCGACGATGCGAATGCGATCATGCCGTAACGCGACACACGGCCATACGTCGGCTTGATGCCGGTAATGCCGGAAAACGACGCCGGCTGCCGAATCGAGCCGCCGGTATCGGTGCCGGTGGCAGCGGGGGCGAGACGCGCCGCCACGGCCGCTGCCGAGCCACCCGACGAACCGCCCGGTACAGCCTGACGATCCCACGGATTCTGCACGGGACCAAAGTACGAATTCTCGTTGGACGAGCCCATCGCGAACTCGTCCATGTTGGTCTTGCCCACGCACACCATGCCGGCGTTCTGCAAACGCGCGACCACGGTCGCGTCGAACGGGCTCTCGTAATTCGACAGCATCTTCGAGCCGGCCGTGGAGCGCCAACCCTTGGTGACGAACACGTCTTTGTGCGCGATCGGCAGGCCGACCAGTGGGCCGGCGTGGCCGGTGTGAAGCAGTGCGTCGGCGGCTTTCGCCTGCGCGAGCGTCAGGTCGGCGTCGACCTGGATGAAGGCGTTCAGGCTATTTGCCGCGTCGATCCGCTTCAGATAGAGCTGCGCCAGTTCGACTGCGGAGCATTCCTTGGCCGCTAGGGCGGCACGCAGTTCGGTCAAGCTTTTTTCATGCATTGCGTTTTATCCTGGGCTTGATTCGCGAATCTTGGTCGATCACTTACTCGATCACCTTCGGCACGAGGTACAGACCGTCTTGCACGGCCGGCGCCGGGCGCTGGAACGCTTCACGGTCGACCGTTTCGGTCACCGCGTCGTTACGCAGACGCAGCGCGACGTCTTCGATCTGCTCGATCGGATGGGCCAGCGGGGCGATGCCGGTGGTATCGACCGCCTGCATTTGCTCGACGAGGCCGAAGAAATCATTGAGCTGGGCAAGCGTGTGCTCGGCTTCGGTATCAGCCAGTTCGAGCCGCGCGAGATGCGCGATGCGTTTAACATCGGTCAGGGTCAGAGCCATGCAGTCACCGGAAAATGTGGTGGACCGCCGCAGCGCGGGAAAAACGATGCTGCGACAGCGGGTTACGACACTGGAGGAAGACCTCGAAAAAGGGGCCAGCGGCGGCAAAAAGTGCCGTCCGTTTCCTTCAAAACATCCAAAATTATAAGGTATCATTACGCGTTCGACCCAAACCCGGACCGACTTACCAAGGCCTTTCTGAACAATTCCCAAAGATCGTTCGGATTTTTCTGTCCTGGCCTTGCACCGGCCTCCGGTAGACTCCCTCGCAGCTTCAAGTTCCTGTGGCGCCGCTTCCGCCCGGTTGAAGCTGTTATTTTTTCCGCTGCCGCCCTGCGCATACGTTGTGAGGGCCGGCCCCAAGCGAGACAGGATTTTGAATGTTCGGTTTTTTGCGCAGCTACTTCTCCAACGACCTGGCGATTGACCTTGGCACTGCCAACACGCTGATCTACATGCGTGGCAAGGGTATCGTTCTTGACGAACCGTCGGTGGTCTCGATCCGCCAGGAAGGCGGTCCCAACGGTAAGAAGACCATTCAGGCGGTCGGCAAGGAAGCCAAGCAGATGCTTGGCAAGGTGCCTGGCAATATCGAGGCGATCCGCCCAATGAAAGACGGCGTGATCGCCGACTTCACCGTCACCGAACAGATGATCAAGCAGTTCATCAAAACTGCTCACGAATCGCGCATGTTCTCGCCGTCGCCGCGCATCATCATCTGCGTGCCGTGCGGTTCGACCCAGGTGGAGCGCCGCGCCATTAAAGAAGCCGCGCACGGTGCGGGCGCTTCGCAGGTCTACCTCATTGAAGAACCCATGGCTGCGGCAATCGGCGCCGGCCTGCCGGTGTCGGAAGCAACCGGCTCGATGGTTGTCGACATTGGCGGCGGCACGACCGAAGTCGGCGTGATCTCGCTCGGCGGCATCGTGTACAAGGGTTCGGTGCGCGTGGGTGGCGACAAGTTCGACGAAGCTATCGTCAACTATATCCGCCGCAACTACGGCATGCTGATCGGCGAACAAACCGCTGAGGCGATCAAGAAGGAAATCGGCTCCGCGTTCCCGGGTTCCGAAGTCAAGGAAATGGAAGTGAAGGGCCGCAATCTGTCGGAAGGCATTCCGCGCAGCTTCACGATCTCCAGCAACGAAATTCTCGAAGCCCTCACCGATCCGCTGAACCAGATCGTGTCGTCGGTGAAGATCGCGCTCGAACAAACGCCGCCGGAACTGGGCGCGGACATCGCCGAGCGCGGCATGATGCTCACGGGCGGCGGCGCACTGCTGCGCGATCTGGACCGCCTGCTCGCCGAAGAAACCGGCCTGCCGGTGCTCGTCGCCGAAGACCCGCTGACCTGCGTTGTGCGCGGCTCGGGCATGGCGCTCGAACGCATGGACAAGCTGGGCAGCATCTTCTCGTACGAGTAAGCGAGCCCGTCTCCATGTCAGTAGCGCGGATCAGGCAAACGGCCCCATGTGGGCCGGTTTGCCGTTGGCTGGGCCTGCCAGCCTCCGCGTGCTGAACGCGCGTCCCAAGCGCGCCGCCGTCTCACCCAACCGCTCACGCCCCCGGCGACCATGGAATACAGTCCGCCGCCCCTGTTCAAGCAAGGCCCTTCCGCCCTCGCACGGCTGATGTTTTTCGTCGTGCTCGCGCTGGCCCTGCTGATCTCCGATGCACGCTTCAAAACGCTCGAAATCGTTCGCGGCGTGCTCGGCGCGGGTCTTTATCCGTTGCAACGCGCAGCCCTCGTGCCGCGCGACGTTTTCATGGGCGCGGCCGACCTGGCGGTGACCAGCGCCACGTTGCGCAGCGAGAACGACAAGCTGCGCGCCAAAGATCTTCAGCTCGCGCAGCAAGCCAATACGGCCGCCGAACTGGCCGCCGAGAACACCCATTTGCGCGCGCTGCTGCAACTCTCGCAGCGCTCGACCACCCAATCGCTACCGGCTGAAATCCAGTACGACACGCGCGATCCGTTCACGCAGAAAGTCGTGATCGGCCGCGGCGCCCAGCAAGGTGTGCAGGACGGCTCGCCGGTCGTCAACGAAGACGGCGTGATCGGGCAGGTGACGCGCGTATTCCCGCTGCAAGCCGAAGTAACGCTGCTCACCGACAAAGACCAGGCCGTGCCCGTGCAGATCGTGCGCACCGGCTTGCGCAGCGTGATTTACGGCACGCCGAAGGGCGACACGCTCGATCTGCGCTTCGTGCCGATCAGCGCCGACGTGCAAACCGGCGACGAACTCGTCACCAGCGGCCTGGACGACGTTTATCCGCCGGGGCTGCCGGTCGCCAAGGTCGTGCGGGTCGACAAACAGGCCGATACGGCATTCGCACGCGTGATCTGCTTGCCGGTTGCGCCCGTGCGCGGTGCGCGTCAGTTGCTAGTGCTGCACTATCAGAACAACGTGCCGCCGCGTCCGGCGGAAGAGCCCGACGCGGCCACGACCGCGAAAGACGCCAAAGCGAAGAAGGGCGGCAAGGCTGCCGACAGCAAGGCTGCGGCGGATAAATCCGCTGCGAAGCCTGCGGAAAAGCAGGCCACGCCCGCCAAACCCGCGGAAAAGCCGTCCGCCAAAACCGCTGCCGCGGAGAAGAAAGCCGCCGGCGAAAAGAAACCAGCCGCTGAAAAGGCTGAAAAGAACACGAAGCCGCCAGCCACGCCGGGGGCACAGCCATGAACCGTCCGCAATACATCCTGCAGCCGGTCAATCCGTATTTCATCGCGTTCAGCCTCGCTGCGGCGTTCCTGCTGAACCTGATGCCGTGGGGGCGCCTTGCCGGCGTGCCTGACTTTGTGGCGCTGGTGCTGCTGTTCTGGAACGTGCACCAGCCGCGCAAAGTGGGCATGGGCATCGCGTTCTTTCTCGGCTTGCTGATGGACGTGCACAACGCCAGCCTGCTCGGTGAGCACGCGCTGGCGTATACGTTGTTGTCGTATGGTGCGATTACGATCCATCGCCGGGTGCTGTGGATGTCGCTCGGCGTGCAGACTTTCGCGGTGATGCCGCTGCTGGTCGTCGCGCAACTGGTGCCGTTCGTGATCCGTCTGCTGACGGGCGCGGCGTTTCCGGGCTGGAGTTACCTGATCGACGGCTTCGTCGAAGCGGCGCTGTGGCCGATCGCCAGCGTCCTGCTGCTGATGCCGCAACGCCGCCCGGCCGACCCGGACGATACGCGGCCGATTTAATCACGCATCGAGGCCGCCGGCCGTTCCGATGGAACACGCTTATCCGACCCGCTCGACGCGCATCGCTGTTCATGCCGCCCGGTTCGGGCCGGTTTGGGCGCACACTCATGATGGCCGTCACACGGCCTTTTGCAGAATCGCATGACCGAATTCAAGGACACTCAGCAACAGCTCTCGAAGTTCCGCTTGCGCGTCGCGGCGGCGGGCGTGTTCGTGTTCGTCTGCTTCGGGCTGATCGGTTTCCGTTTCCTGGTGCTGCAGGTCTGGCACTACAGCAAGTACTCGCTGCAAGCCGACGAAAACCGCATCTCGGTCGCGCCGATCGTGCCGAACCGGGGCATCATCACCGATCGTAACGGCGTGGTGCTGGCCAAGAACTACTCGGCGTACACGCTCGAAATCACCCCGTCGAAGCTGAACGACACGCTCGAAAACGTGATCGACAACCTGGCCACCGTGGTCTCGATCGACGCACGCGACCGGCGCCGCTTCAAGAAGCTACAGGAAGACTCGAAGAATTTCGAGAGCCTGCCGATCCGCACCCGCCTCACCGACGACGAAGTCGCGCGCTTCACCGCGCAACGCTTCCGCTTTCCGGGCGTGGAAGTGCGCGCGCGCCTGTTCCGCCAATACCCGCTCGGGCCCACCGCGGCGCACGTGATCGGCTACATCGGCCGGATTTCACAGCGCGACCAGGATCGTATCGACGACGCCAGCGACGCCAACGACAGCGATCCGGATCATTACGATCCGCGCCTGGACGCGAACAACTACAAGGGCACTGACTACATCGGCAAGATCGGCGTCGAGCAGAGCTACGAGACGGAGCTGCATGGCCAGACCGGTTTTGAGGAAGTCGAAGTAACCGCCGGCGGCCGGCCTGTGCGCACGTTGTCGCGCACGCAGGCAACGCCGGGGAATAACCTGGAACTGTCGATCGATATCGGCTTGCAGCAGGTCGCCGAACAGGCCTTCGCCGGCCGCCGCGGCGCGCTGGTCGCGATCGAGCCGGCGACCGGCGACGTGCTGGCGTTCGTGTCCGCGCCGAGCTTCGATCCGAATTCGTTTGTCGACGGCATCGATCAGCAGACCTGGGACGAGCTCAACAACTCGCCCGACCATCCGCTGCTGAACCGTCCGCTGCACGGCACCTACCCGCCGGGCTCGACCTACAAGCCGTTCATGGCGCTCGCCGCGCTGACGCTGCATAAGCGCACGCCGGGCTGGGGCTTCCAGGATCCGGGGTCGTATACGTTCGGCGGCCACACGTTCCGCAACGACGTGCGCTCGGGCCAGGGCTGGGTCGACATGAACCGCGCGATCGTCGTGTCGAATGACACGTATTTCTACATGCTCGCGCACGATCTGGGCGTCAACAACATCGCCAACTTCATGAAGCCGTGGGGTTTCGGTCAGATCACCGGCATCGACATTTCAGGCGAAGCGCGCGGCATCCTGCCGTCGACGGAATGGAAGCGCAAAGCGTATCGCAAGCCTGAGCAGCAGCGCTGGTACGAGGGCGAAACGATCAGTCTGGGCATTGGCCAAGGCTATAACTCGTTCACCATTCTGCAACTCGCGCACGCCACAGCCACGCTCGCGAACAACGGTATCGTGATGAAGCCGCACCTGGTGCGTGACATCGAAAACCCGATCACCAAGGAGACGCGCCCGGTCGTGCGCGATCCGAGCGACCGGATTGCCGTGAAGCAATCGGACATCGACTTCATCAAGCACGCGATGGAAGGCGTCGTGACAAACGGGACGGCGTCGAAGGTGTTCATCGGGGCACAGTATCAGGCCGCCGGCAAGACCGGCACGGCGCAGGTCTACTCGCTGCAGGGCGCGAACTACAAAGGCCACGCGATCGCCGAGCATCTGCGCGACCACGCGCTGTTCATTGCCTTTGCGCCTGTCGATCAACCGAAAATCGCCATTGCACTGATCGTCGAGAACGGCGGCTGGGGTGCGGAAGCAGCCGGTCCGATCGCGCGTCGTGTTCTCGATTACTACCTGGTCGGCAAGAACAAGCCCGGCGCTGAAGCAGCGGCTGTCGCGGCAGCGGCCTCGGCGACCCAGGATGCATCCGCACCGGAAGTAGGTGGCGCGGCCTCGCCGCAAGACGCAGCGCAGCCGGTCAAGATCGCGGCCGGCTTCACCGCGCTACCGATGCCGGGCGCGGCATCGGCGGCTGCGGCGGCTTCCGCTGCTGCGGCCGCATCGGCCCCGATGGCAGCGTCGTCAGCGGCGACGGCGGCTTCGGCGTCCAGCACGTTCGGCGCGTCGGCGGCTGTGCCGGCGTCCGCCACGGCGAAGAACGCAGCGCCGCGTAAATCCGGCGTTCCGCACAAACCCCGTCCTGCCAGCGAGCCGGCGCCGACCGCGGCGCTGCCGTCGCGGGACGACAGTATTCAGCCTACGTCGCCACGCCAGCCGGTTTCCGGCGGCATCGACGAGTAAGGAGAAAGGCATGCAATTCGATAAGCGCGCCTGGCTCGACCGCATCAAGCGGATGTTCGTGGGCTTTGACCGGCCGCTCGCCCTGATCGTGTTTCTGCTGCTGTGCGTGGGCATCGTCACGCTATACAGCGCGACGCTGGACATGCCCGGGCGAGTGGAAGACCAATTGCGCAACATCCTGCTGACGTTCGTGCTGATGTGGGCGCTGGCCAACGTCCCACCCACCACGCTGATGCGCTTCGCGGTCCCGCTCTATACGTTCGGGATCGCGTTACTGGTGGCGGTGGCGCTGTTCGGCCTCACGCGCAAGGGCGCCAAGCGCTGGATCAACGTCGGCGTGGTGATCCAGCCGTCGGAGATTCTGAAGATCGCTACACCGCTGATGCTTGCCTGGTACTATCAGCGCCGCGAAGGCGTGATGCGTTGGTACGACTTTCTGGTCGGCTTCGTGATCCTGATCGTGCCGGTCGGTCTGATCGCCAAACAACCGGACCTTGGCACCGCCGTGCTGGTGTTCGCGGCCGGCTTCTTCGTCATTTATTTCGCGGGCCTCAGTTTCAAGCTGATCGTGCCGGTGCTGATTGCGGGCGTGATCGCGGTGGGCTCGATCGCGGTGTTCCAGGACAAGATCTGTCAGCCAGAAGTGCAATGGCCGCTGATGCACGATTATCAGAAGCACCGTATCTGTACGCTGCTCGATCCAACCTCCGATCCGCTCGGCAAGGGCTTCCACACCATTCAGGCGGTGATTGCAATCGGCTCGGGCGGCCCACTCGGCAAGGGTTGGCTCAAGGGTACCCAGGCGCATCTGGAGTTCATTCCCGAGAAGCACACCGACTTCATCTTCGCGGTGTTTTCCGAGGAGTTTGGTCTCGCGGGCGGCATCGTGTTGCTCACGCTTTATATGCTGCTGATCGCGCGCGGGCTGTACATCGCGGCCAATGGTGCGACGCTATTCGGGCGGCTGCTGGCCGGATCGCTGACCATGGCGTTCTTCACCTATGCGTTCGTCAACATCGGCATGGTGAGCGGGATCTTGCCGGTGGTGGGCGTGCCGTTGCCATTCATGAGCTACGGCGGTACCGCGCTGACCACGCTGGGGGTCGCGATTGGGCTCATCATGAGCATCGCGCGGCAGAAACGCTTGATGCAGAGCTAGCGTGGCGTGGCGCTTCGGCTGCCGCGCTGAACGCCGACAGACAAGACACCGGGCGAAAAAACACCGCGGACCTCGCAATAAAGCCTGGATAAACAAAAGGGGCGCTCCACTCAGGAGCGCCCCTTTTTTCATTTACTGCGGCTTCACTTCCTTCTGATCCCGCAATTGCGCGCTCAGTTCCTGATACTTGAGTTTCGCCGCCGGATCGCCCTGTACCGCCGCTGCCGCGTAGTACGCACGCGCTACGTTCAGATTCTTGTCCACGCCGTCGCCACCACGCTCGTAGAACGAACCGGTCACATACTGCGCGGTCATGTCGCCGCCTTGCGCAGCCTTCTTGTACCAGAGGAACGCCTGCCGGTTATCGCGCGTCGTACCGCGGCCATCGAGGAACTGATTGGCCAGCGCGAGTTGTGCCTGCACATGTCCCTGCTGCGCAGCCTTCAGGAACCACCGGTGCGCCTCGACCGGATCGCGCCCGACGAACTCGCCGTCGTCGTACATCTTGCCGTACACGTACTGCGCGTGCGACATGTTGGCGTCGGCGGCTTTGCGCAGCCACTTCTTGCCTTCGTCGACGTTGGCCGGCGCGCCTTCGCCGTTGAGCAGCATCATTGCGTAGTTGAACTCGGCAAGCCGGCTGCCGTGCTCCGCCGCCTTACGAAACTCGGTAAGCGCCGCGCCCAGATTGCCGGCGTTGTAATCGGCGACTGCGGTCTGCGTCTCCGGATCGTTCGACTTTGCGACGCGATTGTCCTGCGCATACGTCGTTGCGCTCACCGTCAACGCCGCCACGAACGCCAGCCTTACCGCGACGCACTGCACCATCCCCTTCATGTCCTCACCTCCTGCAGCGCCTGACGGGTTGCGCGCAACATCCACATGACGTCGGCGGCCAGAGCGATAAAACGAAAACCGGCATCGCGATGCTGCTTCGCACCCGCGGCGTCCATGGCAAAAATTCCACTGGCGATGCCGGCCTTATCGGCGGCACTCACGACGCGCGCCATCGCCGCCTGCACGTCGGCATGCTTCGAATCGCCAAGGTGGCCGAGGCTCGCGGCCAGATCGGCTGGTCCCACGAACAGGCAGTCGACGCCCGGCGTCGCCGCGATCTTTTCGACTTCCTGCACACCCCGCGCCGACTCGATCTGCACGATGGTCGCAATCTGCGCATTGGCGGTCTGCACGTAGTCGCGCCGCATGCCGTACGACGCCGCCCGCACCACGCCGGCGACGCCACGCTGACCGTCGAGCGCATCGGCCGTCGGATACTGCGTCAGACGCACAGCCTGTGCCGCCTCTTCAGCGGTTTCGATATTCGGGAACATCAGCGTGCGCGCGCCCGCGTCCAGTACGCGCTTGACGAGCCATGCCTCGCTGGCGGGCACACGCACGACCGGCTCACTGGGCAGATGCGCGGCGGCGATCGCGCGCAATTGCGAGGTGACGTCGCCGCTATCGTTTGGCGCGTGCTCCATGTCGATCAGCAGCCAGTCGAAACCGGCGTGCGCGAGCGCCTCGGCGGCGGAATCGCTACCGAGCGACAGCCACAGGCCGAACAGCGGGTCCGCTTCTTTCAGACGTTGTTTGAGAGGATTCGTGAAGGTGCTCATTGCCGCGCCCCATGGCGATGCGACGCCTCGCCTGAAACGCGGTTGGCAATGCCGGCGTGCCGGTATCGGCCGACGCCCGGGCCCTGACGGCCTGACTGCTTGCTGCGACGCAATGCGGTGACCAGCATGTCTCGCTCCGTGTGGTTATCGGAGCGATCATACCGTGACAATAACGCGGGGGTTGGGCCGCGAAGCTGAATCGCGCGGCCCCGGATTTAATCCCGGACGACGTCGGCCCAGCAATTCGGCGTCTCGAACAGACGCACCTTGTGCAGACGCAGATTCACGCCGTAATGCGCGTCGTACACGTTCGCGAGAATATCGAACGCAGCAGCGGCAAGATTTTCAACGGTGGGGATGCGATCGAGCACGACGGTCTTGTGCCCCGCCATGGTTTCCAGAAAACCGCGCACCTGCGTATCGCCTTCGTAGACGAGAAACGCATGGTCCCATTTGTCGACAAGATGCTCGACCGCGAGCGACTTCACGTCGGCGAAGTCCATCACCATGCCGCGATCCGGCGCACCTTCGGTGTCGACCAGGTCGCCTTGCAGCGTAATTTCGAGCACGTAGCGATGGCCGTGCAGATTACGGCACTGGCTGCGGTGATCGGGGATGCGGTGGCCCGCGTCGAATTCGAGTTTTCGTGTAATCGTCAGCACGGCAAATCAGGGAATGTTCAGATACTTGTGGGTCTGCATCGACAGGCGCCATTGCGGATGGCGTTTGCACCAGTCAATCGCGAGCTTCGTATTGAGCTCGCGCGACGGGCCGTCCATCGGCTGGACGAGGAAATACTCGAAGTCGAGCTTCGCATACTCGGACAAACGCTGGTTGTCCTGCGGAATCACGACCTTCAGTTCGTTGCCCTTGGTGACGACGAGCGGCGCGTCGGCCTTCGGGCTCACGCAGATCCAGTCGATCGTCTCGAGCACCGGCAGCGAGCCGTTGGTTTCGATAGCGATTTCGAAGCCGGCGGCATGCAGTGCATCGACAAACGGCTGATCGATCTGCAGCATCGGTTCGCCGCCCGTGCAGACTACGAAGCGCTCGCCCTCGCCTTCCGGCCATTGCGACGCGATCATCTGCACCAGTTCTTCGGGCGTACGGTACTTGCCACCGTTCTCGCCGTCAGTGCCGACAAAGTCCGTATCGCAGAAGCGGCACACGGCATCCGCACGATCTTCTTCGCGGCCCGACCACAGATTGCAACCGGCGAACCGGCAGAACACGGCCGGACGCCCGGCATTCGCGCCCTCGCCCTGCAATGTGTAGAAGATTTCCTTGACCGCGTAAGTCATGCTGCTGTCTGCCTTGTGTTCCTGAAAATAATTGCCTGTTGTGCTGCGCATGCCTGAGCAACGCGCGAGCAGAACTGCCGTGAGACCGTCAGACCGGCTCGGTCACCTTCTCGCCGGCCAGGTACGCTTCATAACCGCGCTTGCGCAAACGGCACGCCGGGCATTCGCCGCAGCCGAAACCCCATGCATGCAGTTCGGCGCGCTCGCCGACATAACAGGTATGCGTCTCGACGCGTACCAGCTCGACCAGTTCTTCGCCGCCCAACTCGTGCGCGAGACGCCACGTGTCGGCCTTGTCGAGCCACATTAGCGGCGTTTCTAGCAGGAAGCGCGTGTCCATGCCGAGGTTCAGCGCGACCTGCAAGGCCTTCATCGTGTCGTCGCGGCAATCGGGGTAGCCCGAGAAGTCCGTCTCGCACATCCCGCCCACCAGCACCTGCAAACCACGCCGATACGCGATGGCGCCTGCGATCGTCATGAACATCAGATTGCGGCCCGGCACGAACGTATTCGGCAACCCGTTGGCGGTGGCGTGGATCTCGATCTCGCGCGTCATCGCGGTATCGCTGATCGAACCAAGCACCGACAGGTCGATCATGTGATCTTCGCCGAGGCGCTCGGCCCACGCCGGGAAGGCCCGTGCCACAGCGTTGCGAAACCCTTCGCGGCATTCGAGTTCGACTCGGTGCCGCTGGCCGTAATCGAAGCCCAGCGTCTCGACCGTTTCGTAACGTTCGAGCGCCCAGGCGAGGCACGTGGCGGAATCCTGGCCGCCGGAAAACAGCACCAGAGCGCTACGTTTAGCGTCTTTGCGGATCACCGTGAAACTCCGTGAATGATGAGTGCCACGTCGCGCTGCGCGAGGTGCGCCATGCAAGCAACGCGGCGCGACGCGTGCCGGCACTGTTGCCGGCCCAAAGCAGTATAGGCCGCGCCTTCCGCATGCAGAGTCGCTGGGCGCTTATACCGTTAATCGTCGGGCGAAGGATTCGGCACCTGTTGCAGCGCTGCCGTGCCGCAGCAGCGTGCACAAAAAAGCCCAGCTTCGAGATACGAAAAGACATGTCTGGTGCAGTGCCGCGCCAATCGCGCGGCCGCACGCAAGTCCTTGAACTGGCGCGATTTTATCACGCGACGCACAATGCCGCCGAGCACGCCCCATCGCAGCACCACACAGGCGACGCCGCCACGAGAACGCCCACAAAAGGAAAAGCCCCAGGAATCTTGCGATTTCCTGGGGCTGAATCCTGGTGGCCTGGGACGGAATCGAACCATCGACACGCGGATTTTCAATCCGCTGCTCTACCAACTGAGCTACCGGGCCAACGAAGAACGAAATGATATCAAAGGGTCAGCAGCACGGCAAGCCCCCTCTCGAAAAAATCTGGCTTGCCCGACCCGGCACGCGTTACACGGCCGTTACTCCCCTTTGTTCTTGCCGAGATCGACACCGAGCTGCTTGAGCTTGCGATACAGGTGCGTGCGCTCGAGGCCGGTCTTCTCCGCGACGCGGGTCATGCTGCCGTTCTCGCGCGCCAGGTGATATTCGAAGTAAGCGCGCTCGAACGCATCGCGCGCGTCGCGCAACGGGATGTCGAACGAGATCGACGCCGTTTGCGCGGCCAATGCGCCGCTGCCCATGCCATCCGACGACAGCGTCGGCAATGAAGCCGCCGACGCCACGGTCGAAGCACTGACCGGCAGCGCCTGCTTGGTGGCGATCGCGCCGCCCGGAGCGGCTGCGGCATTGCCCCGGGCGAGGCCCTGCTCGACCGCCTTCAGCAGCTTCTGCAACGCAATCGGTTTCTCGAGGAAATTGAGCGCGCCGATCTTGGTCGCTTCAACTGCCGTATCGATGGTTGCATGGCCGGACATCATGATCACCGGCATGGTCAGTTGCCCTTGCGCGGCCCATTCTTTGAGCAAGGTCACGCCGTCGGTATCGGGCATCCAGATGTCGAGCAGCACCAGGTCCGGCGCCTGACGCAAGCGGAACTCGCGCGCTTCCTGCGCGTTTTCCGCCGCCTCCACGACATGCCCCTCGTCGCTCAGGATCTCCGAGAGCAATTCCCGGATGCCCATTTCATCATCTACCACCAGGATGGTTGCCATTTACGCTGCCCTTGTCTGCACTGTTGCTTTTGTCGTTCCCTGCGACGCATTGCCATGCGCCGGCCGCAGCCCTGCTCCAGGTGCCGCGGCATCGTCTGCCAGTTGAAGGAAGAGGATCGATATCTGCGCGCCTTCGATCACATCGCCCGCTCTCATGCGGTTGCGAATGTCGATGCGCGCACCGTGTTCGTCGACGATCTTCTTGACCATCGCAAGACCCAGGCCTGTACCTTTGGCCTTGGTTGTCACGTAAGGTTCGAATGCACGTGTGAGGATACGCGCTGGGAAGCCCGGTCCGTTATCCGACACTGTTAGACGCACCGCGACGCGTATCTTGCCTTCCGCGTCGGGGTCTCCGTATTCTACTGTCCTCGTCTCGAGCAACACATGCGGTTGTTCGACGTCGGCCACGGCGTCCTGTGCATTCTGCAGCAGGTTGTGAATCACCTGACGCAATTGCGTCGCGTCGCCGCGAATCGCCGGCAAGTCAGCGAGCTCCACCTGAATCGCGCCCTTGCCTTCTTCGATACCGTACAACGTCAACACTTCGCTGACCAGTTCGTTCAACTGCAGATGGGCGAGCACCGCCGGCGGCGTACGCGCGTAGTCGCGGAAATTGTCGACCATCTGCTTCATCGCCGCGACCTGGTTGACGATCGTGGTGGCGCCGCGCTTCAGCACGTCGGCATCCGACGGCGACAGCTTGTCGGCCAGCTTCATCTGCAAACGCTCGGCGGAAAGCTGAATCGGCGTGAGCGGATTCTTGATCTCGTGCGCGAGACGCCGCGCCACTTCGCCCCACGCGATCGAACGCTGCGCCGAGATCACGTCCGAAATATCGTCGAACACGACCACGTAGCCGGAGGTCTGCATGTCTTCCGCGTCGCGATCCGTGGCGGACACGAGGCGCGCGCCGCGCACAAGCAGCGTGAGCGGCTCCGTTTCACCCGGCACCTGTACCGAAAACTGCTGCTGCCAGTGGCCGCGATCGTCGTGACCGTCACCGCTTGCGGCCTCGCGATCGGCAAACGCCTTGCGCACCATGCCGCCAAATTCGCTCAACACGCCGATCTTTTCCAGTGCCGAGCCCAGCACTTCCTGAAACTGCTGGCGGAAAATCCGCTCAGCGCCGCGGTTCGCCGTGGTGAGGCGGAACTGCCGGTCGAACACGAACACGCCCGCGGTCAGATTCGCGAGAATGCTTTCCAGATAGGCCTTCGAATGCTCGAGCGCGATGCGGTTGTTCTCGACCGCCGCGCGCGCCTCGGACAACTGCCGCGTCATCGCATTGAACGACTGCGTGAGAAAGCCCAGTTCGTCGCGCGATTTGATTTCGCGCTTTGGCGTGTAGTCGCCTTCGGTCACCTCCTTGGTGCCCTGCGCGAGCAGAAACAACGGCCGGGCCAGCTGATTGCCGAGCGCGAGCGCCAGCATCATCGCGATGAAGGTGGCGAGGAACAGCGCGAGCGTCAGCGTGCCGATATACATCTTGCGCAAGCCGGTGCGGCCCAGCGCCTTCTCCTGATACTCGCGATAGGCGCGCTGCACCGCGTCGGCATTGCGCGCGAGCGTGGGCGACACCGGCTGCGTGAGTTGCAGGAAGCGTTCGGTAGGCTGCAGCAGCGACGCGTTCGAATCGGGAATGCGCTGCACGACGCGTAGCCGCAGCGCACCCTTGCCGCCATGCGCGTTCGGATCGCCGTCGACTTCACCCTCGATCGCCGCATAGCCGCGGCCACGCGCCTGATCGATCATCAGCGGCGTGGGCAAGTCGTTCGACACCAGCGTCGCGTAATTGCCGGACGCCTGCGCGACCACGTGCATGTCCGGCGTCGCGCCCGACATGCTGCGCGTAGGTTCGACGATCGTCGCGTCCTGCACGCCGAACTGATCGCGCAGGCGCAGCAGCGTCAGTGTCGTGCCGGCGGCGTCCGCGCTCGCCAACTGCTCGGACATCAAGCGGCCCTTGGTCTGCAGATCCGACAGCGACGCGTCGAGCATGCCGCGGCCGAGATTCAGACCCGACGTCAACGCGGTCTCGACGTTCACGTCGAACCACGACTCGATACTGCGCGAGACGAACTGGTACGAGACGACGTAAATGATGCCGCCCGGCACCACGCCGACCAGCGCCATGAAAAACGCGAGTTTTGCTAAAAGCCGCGTGCCGAACTTACCTTTCCTGAGCCGCGCGATGATGATGATGACGAGCGTCGCCACCACCAGCAAAAAGATCATCGCGACCACGAGGTTGGCCGCGTACAGCCACTGGTAATAGCGGTCGAAAAACTCGGTATTCGCGCTCGCCGCTGCCAGCAGCACGAGCAGCAGCACGGCCGTCACGGCGACCGTGGACACCAGCACGCGCACGACGATGCTGCTCACACTGGTGGCGCGGCGCACTCTATTTAGCACGTTCGGTCACCGTGAAGGTAAAGCGCTTCCAATCCGACGACAGGCTCCAGTCGCGGTTATTCACCGCGTCGATCTGGAACGGCTTGGGCATCAGCGCGATGTCGAGCTGCATGCGCACCGACGCGTTGTAGGTTTCCCCGACACGCACCTGGCTGCGGTCGATCACATGCCATGACGTGACGTGCTTGATCACGGCGAGCGCGTCATTGAGCGTGCTGAAGCCGAGTTGCAACCCACCCGACGACACGCTCGACACACGATACTCACGCGTGAGCGGCTGGAACGACAGGCGAATGCTCTGCGACACGCTGACTGGCTGCTCGTCGAACCAGTACCAGCGTGGCCGGCTCAGTTCGAAGTCGGTTGTGAAATAGAGCGGGATCCCCTTGTTGACGGCGTCTTCGAGATTGCTGTTCAACTCGAAGTCGAAACGCGCGTCGAGGTTCCAGCCAGTGTTGTCCGATTGCAGCGAGGCGCGCTGGACCGCAATCGAATCGGCATACGCCGCGCCCGGCACGGCAAGCCACACGGCCAGCGCGATCCAGAGCACGGCAGCGAGCCGAAGCGGGAAGAAGCGTTTGATGGTCACCGTTTCTGAAAGCGCGCGTAGAAAAATCCGTCGTGGTCTGAGTTCGAGCCGGCGCTATCTTCAGCGACATCTCCGGCATGGGACCCGGCCGATGTGTCGGCGGGCGCGCGGGCAACTGAAGGTAAAAGTTGCCCCGGCGCGTCCAATCGTACCGCATCCTGATACTTGTTTCCAAACCACTGTGCCTGCAACTCGCCTTCTTCAGGAAAGATCGAACACGTAACATAGAGCAACTCGCCGCCTGGCTTCACAAGCGGCCACAGCGCGTCGAGAATGCGGCGCTGCTCGGCGACCAGCGCGGGAATATCCGACGCGCGGCGCAGCCAGCGAATATCCGGATGACGCCGCACGATGCCCGAGGCCGAACACGGGACGTCCGCCAAGATGCGATCGAACGGCTGGTCGATGTCGTCGTGCCATTTTGCCGGTGTGCCCGCGTCGCCGATACGCACTTCCGCTTCGAGCTTGAGCCGCAGCAAGTTTTCACCGATCCGCCGCGCGCGCGATGCGTCACTTTCGAGCGCCACGAGTTGCAAGTTGGCGAGTTCGAGCAGATGGCCGGTCTTGCCGCCGGGCGCAGCGCACGCGTCGAGCACGCGCATGCCGTCACGCACGCTGAGCAGTTGCGCGGCGAGCTGCGCGCCGGCGTCCTGCACGGATACCACGCCATCGTTAAAGCCAGGGATACGGTCGACCGGCATCGGCGTCGCGAGCTTGACGGCGTACTCACCGGCCCGGCTCGCGCGAATGTGCTGGTCGTGCAGCACTTGCAGATAGGCATCGACTGTCGAGCGGCGCGCGTTGACGCGCAACGTCAGCGGACCTTGCGTGTCGCCGGCGCCGAGCACGGCTTGCCAGGCGTCGGGCCACGCGGCTCTGACCGCGTCGATCCACCATACCGGGTAGTTCCAGCGTGCGACTTCGTCGGCTTGCGCTGCGTTCAACAGCGTTTCGCGCTCGCGCAGGAAACTGCGCAGCACAGCGTTCACCAGACCCTTCGCAAACGAGAACTCGCGGCGTGCAGCGATGGCGCTCACAGCCTGATCGACGACTGTGAACGGCGTGTAGGCGGCATTTGCTTCATCATCGATCAACAACGCGAGCGCACAGGTAAGCACATGGCCGACGTGCGGCGGCGGCGCCTTCTTCACCAGCTTCGCGATCAGCCACTCGGCGGTCCCGAGACGCCGCATGGCGCGGTACGCGATGTCCTGCACGGCTCCGCGCGCGGCCGCGACGCTGCCTTCAGGCGCGGACACGAATACCGATTGCAGCGCGGCGGGCAACGCCGCGCCGAGGCGTACGGCGCCGATGGCCTGGCCCGCGCAGTCGAGCGCAAAACCGAGCGATTCGGGCGCGAGGTGCAATATCGACAGACGGGATTCGCGCGGGCGCGCCAAAGGAGTAGCAGAACGCGAAGAAGGCTTTGGAGTCATGAAAGAGGCGAAGGCAGGCCGCGCGGTGCGCGCAACGCAAACAACATACATTGTAGCGTGGTGCGGGACGGGAGCCGCGGAGCCCGGACCGGGGCGAGAGATCAAACAAAAAAGGCGAGTCCGCGGACTCGCCTGTCGCGATGCCGGGCCTGTGAGCCCGTTACTCGAAGCGCCCCGTACGCGCCATTTCCATCAAACGTGCGATACGTTCCTCGGTAGCCGGGTGCGTGGAGAACAGGTTCGCAATGCCGCCGCCCGCCAGCGGATTCATGATCATCATCTGCGCGGTGGCCGGATGCTGCTCGGCCGTGGGGAACGGAATTCCGCTCGCGTAGCGATGAATCTTGTCGAGCGCCGAGGCGAGCGCCTGCGGATCGCCGGAAATCTGCGCGCCGCCACGGTCCGCCTCGAATTCGCGGGCACGCGAAATGGCCATCTGAATCAGCGCGCCGGCGATCGGCGCGAGCAACGCAACAGCGATGCCCGCAATCGGGTTGGTCGGACGACCGTTTTCGTCGCGGCCGCCGAAGAACATCGCGAAGTTCGCCAACGCGGAAATGGCGCCCGCCATGGTTGCCGACACCGTGGAGATCAGGATGTCGCGGTGCTTCACGTGCGCCAGTTCGTGCGCCATCACGCCGCGCATTTCGCGCTCGGATAGCACGCGCAAGATGCCGGTGGTGGCGGCCACAGCCGCATGCTCCGGATTGCGGCCGGTGGCAAACGCGTTCGGCGCATCTTCGTTGATCAGGTAGACGCGCGGCATCGGCAAATTCGCGCGGGTGGCGAGTTCGCGCACCATGCGGTAGAACTGCGGCGCACTGTTTTCGTCCACTTCCTGCGCGTTGTACATGCGCAGGACCATCTTGTCCGAGAACCAGTACGAAAAGAAATTCATTCCAAGCGCGATCACGAGCGCGATCGTCATGCCGCGCGACCCGCCGATCATCCCGCCGATCACGATGAAAAGGGCCGTGATCGCGGCCATCAACATCGCGGTTTTGACCCAATTGAACATGTCTGCAACTCCTTGCCCTAACGCGGATTCATATCTGCACCGCATGATCGCGGCGACTGATTGTAAGCGAATTGTTAGATATGGGCGCGCGAGGAAAATTCAATCATCTTGAGGCAGTGGCGAGCTTGAGGCCCAAGCCAACGAATGCGCTGCCGACGCCGCGGTCCAGCCATTTCTTCACCGACGGCTTGCCGGAGAAACGACGGGTCACGCTGCCGGCGATCCACGCGACAAAACTGTTCCAGATCATGCTCATCACGACGAAGACCACGCCGAGCATGAGGAACGCCAGCGCCTTATGGTCGCTGCCGGTTGTGACGAATTGCGGAAAAAACGACACGAAGAACAGTACGACCTTGGGGTTCAGCACATTGGTCCAGAAGCCTTGCAGGAACAGCTGACGCAGCGATTTTGGCGTGCCGGCACCGCGCGCTTCGCCCGCGGCCTGGTCGGCCGCCGGCCTGGCGAAAACCAGCCGCACGCCGAGGTAGATCAGATAAATAGCGCCGACGAACTTGATAACCGTGAACGCGGTGGCCGACGCGGCCAGCAGCGCCGTCAAGCCAAACGCGCAAGCCAGCGAATGAACACAGCAGCCGGCGGAGATGCCGAGCGCGGACATCAGCCCTGCGCCACGCCCTTGAGCGACGCTGCGCCCGACGATGTAAGCCGTATCGGGACCGGGGGTCACGTTCAGCAGAAAGACCGCGACGACGAAAAACTCGAAATGGGTGATACCAAACATGGGGATCCTCTAAACACGGCCTGCCCACGGCCCGTTGCATAGAGGATTCTAACGCGCCACAGGCTCGCGGCGGGGCTCCTGAACATCGGCCGAATGGACGATGTTCAAGGTAGGTTCAACTCGGTTATTTTGCTTCGGGAAGCTGGAAACGCTGACCGGCCGCCAATGCCGCACCGGCCAGGAATTCGCGCACCGGCAAGCGCTTGCCACCGGGTTTTTGCAGTTGCGTGAGACGCAGTGCGCCCTCGCCACAGGCAACCACGACGCCTTCGGCAGAGACGTCCACGATCACACCGGGCGCGCTGCCGCCTTGCGCCTCGGCCGGAACCGCCGCCCATATCTTGATCGACGTACCGCCTTCCAGCGTACCCACGCCACCGGGGAACGGATCGAACGCGCGCACCTGGCGAGCGAGAACCGCAGCCGGCTTGCGCCAGTCGAGCGCAGCCTCGTGCTTGCCGATCTTTTCCGCGTAGGTCACGCCGTCCGCCGGTTGCGGCGTTGCCGCCAGCTTGCCGCTGCGCTCCAGTTCGGTTAGCGCGTCGACGATCAGCCTGGCGCCCGCTTGCGCGAGGCGGTCATGCAGGACGGCCGTGGTGTCGTTGTCTGTAATCGGCGTGCGCGCTTCGGAGATCATCGCGCCGGTATCGAGGCCGGCGTCCATCTGCATCAGGGTGATGCCGGTTTCGGCGTCACCCGCTTCGATCGCGCGGTGGATCGGCGCGGCGCCGCGCCAGCGCGGCAACAACGATGCGTGAATGTTGATACAGCCCAGCGGCGGAATATCGAGCACTTCCTGCGGCAGGATCAGACCATAGGCGGCCACTACCATCACGTCGTGAGGCGTGGCGCGCAGTTGATCGATCGCAGCGGTGGCTTCGGCCGGATATTTGCCGGCGCGACGCAGCGAAGGCGGCTGCGCGACGGCAATGCCATGCTCCTGCGCATAGCGTTTGACCGGGCTCGCCTGTAATTTCATCCCCCTTCCTGCAGGCTGATCCTGCCGGGTCAGCACGAGCGGCACCGGAAAACCGGCGCCGTGGATCGCGGCCAGCGCGGCCGCGGCGAACTCCGGCGTACCGGCAAAGATGACGCGCAACGAATGACTCATGAACGGGTGCGGTAGGCGAGGTGGACGCGCATTACATCGCGTGGGCGAGCTTCTTCATCTTGCTCTTGATGCGCGTCTGCTTCAGCGACGACAGGTACTCGACGAACACGCGGCCCATCAGGTGATCCATTTCGTGCTGGATGCACACGGCCAACAAGCCTTCGCAGTCGATCTCGAAAGTCTCGCCCTTTTCGTTCAGCGCCCGCACGCGCACTTTCTCGGCGCGCTCGACGTTGTCATAAATGCCCGGCACCGAGAGACAGCCCTCTTCCGAGAGCTTCTTTTCGTTGCTCGACCAGATGATTTCCGGGTTGATGAAGGCGAGCAGTTCGTCGTGCGTTTCCGACACGTCGATCACGACCACGCGTTCATGCACGTCCACCTGGGTCGCCGCGAGGCCGACGCCCGGCGCGGCGTACATCGTTTCGGCCATGTCGGCGACGAGCCGGCGGATGCGGTCGTTGACCGCTTCGACCGGCTTCGCAATCTTGTGCAGCCGCTTGTCCGGATAATTGAGGATGTTGAGTAAAGCCATGATCTTGAGTGTGTTTTATAGGCGCCGCTGCCCGGTGGAAGGCTAGCGTTGGCCATTCGGCCAGGTTGTGGACGCATCGCGTTACGCAGACGATAGATGGTGTCGAACCGGTTCGATTCAACGCGCCACGTGCGCTAAACGACGGGCCCGCGCGGGTGGGCGCGGCGCTGCAGTTATTTCGGATGATGAAAATTTTAGCATGGCGCCCGCCTGCCCGCTGGCGCTATAAGAGGATCGACTCTCAATGCGTACCTTGCCCGCAACCCATATTGAACTCGCCGCCTGGCTGCGGCTTTCCCTTGCGCCAGGGCTGAAACCCGCCGCGCTGCGTCTACTGCTGAGCGCTTTTGGACTGCCGGAAGCGATTTTTAATCAACCGTTCGAGGTCCTTGCCGGGGTTGCAGGCGAAGCTGCGGCGCGTGCTGTACTGACACCGCCCAGCCTGGAGTTCGACGCGCAACTCGATGCGGTAATCGCGTGGCGCAAGCTGTCCGGCAACCATGTGGTGACCCTCGATGATCCTGCCTACCCGCCGGCGTTACTCACCATGCCTGATCCGCCACCGCTACTATATATAAAGGGCCGGTTGAATCTGCTGCACGCCAGAGCGGTCGCGCTGGTGGGCAGCCGCAGCGCAACCCCACAGGGCGCCGAAGACGCCGAGCGCTTCGCGCGTGAGCTTTCACAAGCGGGCGTCACTATCGTGTCGGGGCTGGCGCTGGGTATCGACGGCGCCGCACACCGGGGCGGCCTCGAAGGTGTCGGCAGCACGGTGGCGGTGATCGGCACCGGCGCGGATCTCGTGTATCCGGCCGCGCATCATGCGCTGGCGCGGCAGATCGCGGCGCAAGGCGCGATCCTTTCGGAGTGGCCGCTCGGCACGCCCGCGCGCGCCGCCAATTTCCCGCAACGCAACCGCCTGATCGCGGGCCTCGTCAGCGGGGTTGTAATCGTCGAGGCCGCAATGCGCTCCGGTTCGCTGATCACAGCCCGTCTCGCCAATGAAATGGGGCGCGATATCTTCGCGTTGCCGGGCTCGATCCATGCGCCGTTGTCGCGCGGTTGTCATCGGATTATCAAGCAGGGCGCAAAGCTGGTGGAGACGCCGGACGAGGTGCTGGAGGAGTTGGGTTTCGGCAAGCCTGTGGCAGCGAAGGGCGCCGGCCAGCAGGTGGCTCTCTGGAACGGTACGGACGCGCCTGAATCGCGCAAAACGCCTACGTCGGAAGGTATTCAGCGAGATTTGCCAGCGGCGCACTCGATGGCGATCCAGCAGGGGTCAGCTACGGCGCCCGCATCGTCAGTAGAAACACAGCCAATCATGAGCACCGAGGCGCTGCAACTCCTCGACGCACTCGGTCACGCCCCCGCCACGCTTGAAATTCTTGCCACCCGCACCGAGATGGGAGACGCAGCATTACAAAACACGCTGCTGCAACTCGAACTCGCCGGCCACGTGACCGCGCTGCCCGGCGGCCGCTTTACACGGGCGACCCTCGGCTGACCCCGCATTGACCAGGGTTGACCGCGATTTGGAATCGGCCATGCTACATTCGCGCCAAAGCACCTGATAAAAGTACGCAAGGAACCACCATGCCCGCGCTGAATCTCGACACCGACCAAGACCGGATTGCCGAGCGCGTCAACGAACCCGACACGCTGTTCGTCGCCTGCCTGTGCGCGGAGTGGTGCGGAACCTGCCGCGACTATCGGGAAGCCTTCAACCGCCTGGCGGATAAACATCCGGATATCTGTTTCGCATGGATCGACATCGAAACCCATGCGGACCGCTTCGACGATCTGGACGTCGAGAATTTCCCGACCATCCTGATCGAAGACTCAGTAACGACACGTTTTTTTGGCACGGTTTTGCCGCAGGCGGCGATTGTGGAGCGGATGTTGTCCGACCTGACGGCTGTGCCGGGCATCAGCGGCGCGCCCAAACTGCGGCCCGCGCTGACCGTCGCGTGAATGTGGCCACCGCCCGCTGAACCTTGCGGCACGGGCGTTGCGAGCGGCACACGGCGCGTTTTCCGCAGCTTGCACGGTTGCTGAGCGCGCAATTATCATGGCGCGCTTTTTATGGCACTTGACACGCCGCTCTCGCGCCGTGTGCTATAAAGCGGTCGTTATTGGGTCGCAAAGGTCGCAAACGAGGGTCGCGCTGGCAAAAGCGCACTCAAGGCCATCAACCCGGATCTACCAACCTCACATCGAGTCATGTCCAAAGCACTGATCATCGCCGAAAAGCCTTCCGTCGCGAACGACATCGCGCGCGCTTTGGGCGGTTTTACCAAGCATGACGAATACTACGAAAGCGACGAGTACGTCCTTTCCTCAGCAGTCGGCCACTTGCTGGAAATCGCCGCGCCCGAAGACTATGAAGTCAAACGCGGCAAGTGGAGCTTCGCCAATCTGCCCGTCATTCCGCCGCATTTCGATCTGAATCCGATCGCCAAGAGCGAGTCGCGCCTGAAGGTGCTGACCAAGCTGCTCAAGCGTAAAGATATCGATCGCCTGATCAACGCATGTGACGCGGGGCGCGAGGGCGAGCTGATTTTCCGCCTGATCGCGCAGCACGCAAAAGCCAAGCAGCCGGTGCAGCGCCTCTGGCTGCAATCCATGACGGCGGGCGCGATCCGCGACGGCTTTGCCCGTCTGCGCAGCGACGAAGAAATGCAGCCGCTCGCCGATGCGGCGCGCTGCCGCTCCGAAGCGGACTGGCTGGTCGGGATCAACGGCACGCGGGCCATGACCGCGTTCAACAGCAAGGGCGGTGGCTTCTTCCTGACCACGGTCGGGCGGGTGCAAACGCCGACGCTGTCGATCGTGGTCGAGCGCGAAGAAAAGATTCGCCGCTTCGTGCCGCGCGATTATTGGGAAGTGAAAGCGGAGTTCGTCTGCGCGGCCGGCTTCTACGAGGGGCGCTGGTTCGATCCGAAATTCAAGCGCGACGAGTTCGACCCCGAAAAGCGCGATTCGCGCCTGTGGGCGCTGCCCGCCGCCGAAACGATCGTCGCGGCCTGCCGCGGCCAGATTGGCACGGTGACGGAAGAATCGAAGCCGTCCACGCAACTGTCGCCGGCGCTCTTCGACCTGACCAGCTTGCAGCGGGAGGCCAACGGCCGCTTCGGCTTCTCTGCCAAGAACACGCTCGGTCTTGCCCAGGCGCTGTACGAAAAGCACAAGGTGCTGACCTATCCCCGGACCGACGCGCGCGCGTTGCCGGAAGACTATATGGATACGGTCAAGCAGACGCTCGGCATGCTCAAGGAGAGCAACAACTATCTGCCGTTTGCCAAGCAGGTGCTGGACAAGGGCTGGGTGAAGCCGAACAAGCGCATCTTCGACAACTCGAAGATCAGCGACCACTTCGCAATCATCCCCACGCTGCAGGCGCCGAAGAATCTGTCCGAACCGGAACAGAAGCTCTACGACCTGGTGGTGAAGCGCTTCCTGTCGGTATTCTTCCCGGCTGCCGAATTCCGTGTGACGACCCGGATCACGGAAGTGGTCGGCCATCACTTCAAGACTGAAGGCAAGGTGCTGGTTGAGCCGGGCTGGTTGCAGATCTACGGTCGCGAAATCGGCGGTGAAGACGCAAACCTGGTCCCGGTGCAGAAAGACGAGAAGGTCAAGACGGACAAGATCGCCGCCCAGCAACTGGTGACGAAACCACCCGCACGCTATAACGAAGCAACGCTGCTGTCGGCTATGGAAGGCGCGGGCAAGCTCGTTGAAGACGACGAATTGCGCGAAGCCATGGCGGCCAAGGGGCTCGGTACGCCGGCCACGCGCGCCGCCATTATCGAAGGGCTGCTCGGCGAAAAGTATCTGGTCCGCGAAGGCCGCGATCTGATCCCGACCGCCAAGGCTTTCCAGTTGATGACCCTGCTGCGCGGTCTCGGTGTGAAAGAACTGACTGCGCCGGAATTGACCGGCGAGTGGGAATACAAACTCTCGCAAATGGAGCGGGGCAACCTGCCGCGCGACGCGTTCATGCAGGAAATCGCCCGCATGACGCAGACCATCGTCAAGCGCGCGAAGGAATACGATTCGGACACGATCCCGGGCGATTATGCGACGTTGCAGACGCCGTGTCCGAATTGCGGCGGCCAGGTGAAGGAAAACTACCGGCGCTTCGCGTGCTCGAAATGCGAGTTCTCAATCTCCAAGATTCCGGGCGGTCGTCAGTTCGAAATTCCGGAAGTTGAAGAGCTTTTGCAGAACAAGACAATCGGACCGCTGTCGGGCTTCCGCAGCAAGATGGGCCGTCCGTTCTCCGCGATCTTGAAGCTCTCGCTCGACGACGAGATCAAGAACTACAAGCTCGAATTCGACTTCGGTCAGGATTCGAGTGGTGAGGACGGTGAACCGCCTGACTTCTCCGATCAACAGCCGGTCGGCGCATGTCCGAAGTGCAAAGGTCGCGTGTTCGAACACGGCATGAGCTATGTCTGCGAGAACTCGGTCGCCAATCCGAAGACTTGTGACTTCCGCTCGGGCAAGGTCATTCTGCAGCAGGAAATCGCCCGCGAGCAGATGGCTAAATTGCTCGAAGAAGGACGCACTGATCTGCTGACGAACTTCAAGTCGTCGCGTACCGGTCGTAACTTCAAGGCGTTTCTCGTCAAGCAGAACGACGGCAAGATCGGCTTCGAGTTCGAGAAGAAAGAGCCTTCGGCCAAAACGGCTGCGAAGACCGCAGCGGCCAAGGCAGCAGCGAAGGCGGCGCCCGAGTCGGACGACGAAGATGCATCGGTCGCAGTGAAGGCTGTGCCTGCCACCAAGAAGGTTGCGGCGAAGAAGGCGCCCGCCACCAAGGCCGCTGCTACGAAGACCGCAGCGGCCAAAAAAGCACCCGCGAAGAAAACGGCAGCCCGCAAAACCGGGTCGTAATTCTCGGGAGTGCGTGACCGGAAACACGCTCAGCTTCCGGTCAGCTCCCGAAATTGCCAGTAAAAAAGGCGCAGTCACTTCCGTGACTGCGCCTTTTTATTTGTCGGCCAAATAAGTTACAGCGGCGATATGGCGGTAGGCCGTGGACGATTCGTCGTCTTTGCCAACGTCTTCGGCATCGGCGACAGTTCGCTGTCCAGCAGCCGTGACAGCGGCTCAGCGCCATCGAACGCTTCCGGTGGCATGTGATCCACGGCATCGGGCGCGGTGGACGTGGCAGGCCTCTCAAGGCCGTCCTTGATCCACTGCTCGCCGAGCAGACTGTTCGGCGTCTGGCTGAAATGCTCGACCAGATGATCGATGAACGTACGCACCTTGGCCGGCAGGTGACGGCGGCTCGGATACGCGATGTTGATCTCGACCTGCGGCAAACGGTAATCGCCGAGCAAGCGCACGAGCCTGCCGCGCGTCATGTCGCGGCCAATCAGATAACTCGGCAAAATCGCGATGCCCATACCGAGCAACGCAAACTGCCGCAGCATTTCCGTGTTGTTCGCCACGATCACGTTAGACGGACGTACGCGCACTTCGCCTTCGGAACCCGTGAACACACGTTCGTCGCCCCAATATTCGGAGGGCAAGCTCAAACACGGATGCTCGAGCAGATGCTCAGGACGCGTCGGCGTGCCGTGCTTCTCCAGATAGGCGGGCGTTGCACACACCGTCATGCAACCCGTGGTCAAACGCCGCGTGACAATGCTTGCGCTGCGCATCTGCCGGGTGACCACCACGCCCACGTCGAAACCTTCTTCGACCAGATCGACCTGACGGTCGACCAGCGTGACATCGGGGATGACTTTCGGATAGCGCTCCGCGTATGTCTGCAACACGGGCGCAAGGTTATGTAACCCGAACACCACCGGCGCGACGATTCGCAACGTGCCGACGGGTTCGTGATTGCGCGCGACCACCATCTGCTCGACGTCTTCCAGTTCGTCGAGAATCTGACGGGCACGCTCGAGATAAACCTGGCCGGATTCGGTCAGGGACAAGCTGCGGGTTGTGCGATTAAGCAGCCGTGTACCAAGACGGCCTTCGAGATCGGCAACGTGACGGGTGGCAACTGCGTTGGAAATATCCATCGCGCTCGCAGCGCGGGCAAAACTGCCGAGATCCGCCACTTTGACGAAAACTCGCATCGACTGCAAATGATCCATGGGACAACTCCTGCCGTGTTACAGCTTCCTGACAATTAGTGAAAACCAGTGAAGCGAACTTGGAATTCTCCTACGACTCGCGAAATCGTGCAGAAGTTGCCCGTGAAAGGCGAAATATTGTCGATATTTGTGCCACTGTGCTCCCCGGCGTGGGGCATGAGCGGCGATTGTTCCAGCAATGGAAACAATCTGCTGCGCCGCAGCTTGCACTGTCTTTTTTGTTCGAACAGATGCAAAGGTTGGCCCGGCATTGCGAAATCAGAAGAAATGGGGATTCCCGCGCGATATGGCAAAGAAAAACCGCCCGAAGGCGGTTGATATGCGAAGTGAAGACTCACATAGTCACGCAGCGAGTTTTTCTTCAAACGCGCGTTTTGCCTCGGTCAAAGCAGGAGGCAGACCTTGCTGCAATGTATCAAAGAGTTCGGCATGCAGTTCAAGCTCGTCGCGCCAGGCCGCGTCGTCGACCGAGATCACTTGCTGGAATTGCTCGCGGCTGAACTCGAGGCCGCTCCAGTCGATGTCCTCATAATGCGGCGACACGCCGAACGCATGCTCCTGGCCCTGCGCCTTGCCCTCGATGCGCCCCACCATCCAGCTCAACACACGCATGTTCTCCCCAAAGCCCGGCCAGACGAACTTGCCGTCCGGACCCTTGCGGAACCAGTTGACGCAGAAGATCTTCGGCAGTTTGGCGTTAAGTTGCTCGAGACGCTCACCGGTTTTCAGCCAGTGTCCGAAGTAGTCGCTCATGTTGTAGCCGCAGAACGGCAGCATCGCGAACGGATCGCGGCGCACCACGCCTTGCTGCCCCGCCGCCGCCGCGGTGGTTTCCGAGCCCATGGTCGCCGCCATGTAGACGCCTTCAACCCAGTTGCGGGCTTCAGTGACGAGCGGCACGGTCGTCGAACGGCGGCCGCCAAAGATGAACGCGTCGATCGCAACGCCCGCCGGGTTCTCCCAGTCGGCATCGATCGACGGGCACTGCGAGGCCGGCGCCGTGAAGCGTGCGTTCGGGTGGGCGGCCTTGCGCCCACTTTCCTTCGCGCTCGCCGGCGTCCAGTCCTTGCCCTGCCAGTCGATCAGATGCGCGGGCGGCTCGTCGGTCATGCCTTCCCACCAGACGTCGCCGTCGTCCGTCAGCGCGACGTTCGTGAAGATGACGTTTTCCTTCAGCGTCGCCATCGCGTTGAAGTTGGTTTTCTCGCTCGTGCCCGGCGCAACGCCGAAATAGCCAGCCTCGGGATTGATCGCATACAGGCGGCCGTCCTTACCCGGCTTGATCCACGCAATGTCGTCGCCGATCGTGGAGATTTTCCAGCCGTTCAGGCCTTCCGGCGGGATCAGCATCGCGAAGTTGGTTTTGCCGCACGCCGACGGAAACGCCGCCGCGACGTGATGCTTGCGCCCTTCCGGCGACGTCACGCCGAGAATCAGCATGTGTTCGGCGAGCCAGCCTTCGGCGCGGCCCATGGTGGAGGCGATGCGCAGCGCGAAGCACTTCTTGCCGAGCAGCGCATTGCCGCCGTACCCCGAACCATAGCTCCAGATTTCGCGCGACTCGGGGAAATGAACGATGTATTTGGTCTTGTTGCACGGCCACGGCACGTCTTTCTCGCCCGCCGCGAGCGGCGCGCCGACGGAATGCACGCACGGCACGAACTCGCCTTCTTCGCCCAGCACGTCGTACACTTTGCGGCCCATACGCGTCATGATGCGCATGTTGGTCACCACGTACGGACTGTCGCTCAACTCGACACCAATGTGCGCGATCGGCGAACCGAGCGGGCCCATCGAAAACGGCACAACGTACATGGTGCGACCGCGCATGGCACCGTCGAACAGGCCGTCGAGCGTCGCGCGCATTTCGGCGGGTTCCATCCAGTTATTGGTGGGGCCGGCATCTTCACGACGCTGCGCGCAAATGAAGGTGCGGTCTTCGACACGCGCCACGTCCGACGGATCGGACCATGCGAGATAAGAATTGGGACGTTTGGCGGGATTGAGCTTCTTGAGGGTGCCGGCCTCGACCATCTGGGCGCAGAGGCGGTCGTATTCCTCCTGTGAACCGTCGCACCATACGATCCTATCGGGCCTGGTCATGGCGGCAACGCGCTGGACCCAGTCGATCAATTTTCGGTGCTTGACCCACGAGGGCGCCGCTGCGGACACCTCGACGTTGGGCTGTCCTTCGAATGAGGGATGATTCATCGACTTGTCTCCGTTTTGAAAGCAATAGAAAAACGGTACAAGCCCAGAGACGCTGCATGCGAGAGGCGTTCAATTCGTCGCGACGGCATTTCTACAAGCCGACGCGGTATTGTGCAGGTCATCGTGGGCCACACAGCCCGTTGCGCGGAGGCGCCGATACACCGTTTTGCCGACGGCTTGTCTGCAACCGTCTGTAAAGCGGCTTGCCTCAACACGCAACAAACTGTTAAAAACGATGTCAATCGGCCTTACCGTGGCGCTTCCGTTCTTCGCGGCAGCTTCTACAGTAAGGCATTCAGCCAGACCGGCATGTGACCTGGGTCACATGGTGGGACAGTCAGCATAACACTCCGTTCCGCACCGCTATGGTGCGTCGCAAGACACATACCATGAAGATTGCCATCCTCGACGATTACCAGGACGCCGTCCGCAAGCTCGATTGCTTTCAACTGCTGGCCGACCACGAGGTCAAAGTTTTCAACAACACGGTACGCGGTCTCGGTCAACTGGCGAGCCGTCTTTCCGAAGTCGACGCCCTCGTCCTGATTCGCGAACGCACCCGCATCAGCTCGCAATTACTCGACAAGTTGCCGCGTTTGCGCATGATCAGTCAGACCGGCAAGGTCTCGAGTCACATCGATCTGGCGGCCTGTACCGAGCGCGGCATCGCCGTGCTGGAAGGCAGCGGCTCGCCGATCGCGCCGGCCGAGTTGACCTGGGCACTCATCATGGCGGCTCAGCGACGGATTCCGCAATACGTAGCAAACCTTAAGCAAGGGGCCTGGCAGCAGTCCGGTTTGAAGACGTCGGCGCTGCCGCCGAACTTCGGTCTCGGCCAGGTATTGCGCGGCCAGACGCTGGGAATTTGGGGTTACGGCAAGATCGGCCGCCTGCTTGCCGGCTACGGCAAGGCGTTTGGCATGAACGTGCTGATCTGGGGGCGCGAGCATTCGCGCGAAGCAGCGCGCGCTGACGGATATAGCGTGGCCGAGAGCCGCGAAGCGCTGTTCGAGCAGAGCGACGTGTTGTCGTTGCATCTGCGTCTGCACGACGACACGCGCGGCATCGTCAAGCAGGAAGATCTGATGCGGATGAAGCCGACCGCATTGCTTGTAAACACCAGCCGCGCTGAATTGCTCGACGAAAACGCGCTGGTGAACGCGCTGTCGCACAACCGTCCGGGGATGGTCGCGATCGATGTCTACGAAAGCGAGCCGATTCTGCAGGGCTACAGCCTGCTGCGCATGGAAAATGTGATTTGCACGCCGCACATTGGCTACGTGGAACGCGAGAGCTACGAGTTGTATTTCACCGCGGCGTTCCAGAACATTCTGGCTTTCGACGCCGGCGATACGTCCAGCGTCGCGAATCCGGAAGCCTTGCAGGGCGGGCGGCGGCGTTAATCTTCGGCGCCGCGGCGCCGGTGCCCATCACGGCTCAGCGCGCTTCGTGCGCGCCGGCTTCCAGCAGATCGGGCATACGCTCGAGAAAGGTCTCACCATCGGTTCGGCCGAGGTTGTACGCGTGCACCATCTGCGACGGACTCGTGTAATCCCAACTCGAAATCGGCACCTTGCGCGACGGCTGCACATACAGCCGTTGCTGCACACCGTGCGGCACGACGAACATCTGCGGCCGCGGGTAAAGACGCGTGACCATGACCAGCACGTTACCGGGCGCTTCTGCGTCGAGCGCACCGACCGGCACATTGTCGACCATTCCGCCATCCAGCACCGGCCGGCCATTGCGTCGCAAAACCGGCGTGAACGGTGGCGTACTCGAGGATTGCAGAATCAGATCGGCGAGATCCTCGACTGTCGCGCAATCCTGCGCGCGCACGAATTCCGGATGAAAACCGAGCGTCTGACCTAGCGTCGGATGCAGCGTTTTCCGCACGTATTTCTCAATGTTGTACGCAATCAGGCCGGCGGCGACCGCGCTTCGCGCGCCGAGCCAGCGCGGCAGGTGCGATACGCCGATACGGATTTCGGGCGCGTCGGCAAGCGTGGAGAATTTGTCGCTGTAGATGTCCAGTAGTGCCTGCCGGTAGATCCGGTAATGCGGAAAAACCGATTCGCCGCGCAGCAGATTGCCCCAGTACGCGTTGCGCGTATTGTTGCGCAGCGCGCCTTCGTAATAGCGCATGACCCAGTCGGAATCGCGCGTGTAAAGCATGCACGCAGTAGCGGCGCCGGCCGAGATGCCGGTGATGACGCGCGGGCGGATAGCCAGTTCCGGCTGCACCACGTCCCAGAACCCCGCCTGCCACCAGCAGCGATTGCCGCCGCCGGCGAATACGACCTGATCGAACATCTTGGCTTTTTCCTCTAATACAGCTTGCAAACCCGTTTTGGGCCTCAGTCGAGCAGCGCGTAGGTGGTGGTGGCGTGGACGGCCATGTTGCCGGCTTCGTCGAATAACTCGACTTCACCGAACACAAGATTGCGGCCCATGCGCAGCACGCGCGCGGTAATCAGAACGTCACCGTTACGGACCGCACGCATGAAGCTGATGTTGAGCGACACCGTGCTCATCGGCTTGAAGCCGCCGAGCGCGGCCGAGATGGCGACGATCATTGCCGTGTCGGCGGCCGCCATGAATACTTGCCCGCAGATCACACCGCCCGAGTGGCGCAGGCCGCCGGAAAACGGCAGGCGCAAGGTCGCGCTTTCTTCGTCGACCTTGACCGGGGTCAGCGTGAGCGCACGGACCCAGGGCGCAAGGATGCGGTCCAGCAACTCGTTAATCTCTTTGTCATCCATGGCGGTCCCCCGGTCGAACGCCGCGCGAGGCTTCGAGCGGCAGGTATCCGCGACATGATACCGGGACGGTGATCCCTATGCCTTCAAGGCGCCTGACGACGACGAGCTCCGGATACGGGGCCCTCTGCTCCGGAATTTTTAAGAAATCTGCTAAAGGGGCTTGGCAATCTCGGAAAGTTTCGGCATAATTTCGCTTCTGTTGGGGGCGTTAGCTCAGTTGGTAGAGCAGCGGACTCTTAATCCGTAGGTCGAGTGTTCGAGTCACTCACGCCCCACCAAAGAAATCAAGCACTTAGCCCGGTCACTGCGACCGGGCTTTTTGTTTTCTGGCGTTCATGTAACCACCGTGTAACCCGATTTTGTCAACGCGAGCCAACAAGCGCCGTCCCGTGTCCGACGTCGCGTTTTGATAGCGCTAGCGCAATCCGACTTCCCCGCCAAAGGGGTTCATGAAACCGCCCGATTCGTCGCGCACCGCATAGCCACCTCACCTAATTCCTCGATAACGTTTCATGGCTCGATGCGGCCTCCGCTGACCATTTTTTGACACGAAAAGCGTCGCTCGCTGTGCAGCCCAGTCTGTTCGGCGCACCAGTATCGCTGGCCGCCTCGGCGATCGGAACGGATAACAGTAACGCTCTTGGCTTCTTGCTCTTGTGGGAGCTGCTGTAAGCGTCCTTGATTGTTACTCGGCGAAGCGTGGCGCGCCTAGTCGCGTGACGACTGTGTCGACTTCAATCCGCGCAAAGCGGCGGAAAGAATGTCAGAAAACCCTGAACCGACATCGACGTTTTAGCTATACAAATGACTTACGAGACCAAGGTATTGTCCGTAGTGGCCGGATTCATACTGGTGCTTTTACTGCGCACTTGCGCTCGTCGCGGCAGTGCCGTTGATCTTGAACAAAAATCAACGGTCATTGGATCGGCGCAATAGTCACACCAATCGTTACATCGATCGCAAGCGCACCGGGCGCCGCGATGCTCTGGCTCTTATAAGGGTTCTAGTGTGACGACGAAAATACTCTACGAGAAGCCGCGCTTTAACGATGGTCGCCACATATCCATCGAGCCGCCGGCAGCCCCGCAGTGTCGCTGACTGAGTGCCCGGATCGCTGGACCTTCATCACAGAGGACAATGTCTTGCAGCGGGTTCTGGCGCAGGTCGAAGTGGCCAACGATAACGTGCGACGCTGTTTCGGCGTCCTCGGCAGAAGAGAAGGACGATGCGCCGATGCGGTACCAAGAAGACAATGAGTCAACGCGAGGCGATACAATACTCTGATAAATCACAACTCCAAGGGACCAGAAAATGAAATCGGGGAAGCAAGATGACGTTGTCGCCACACCTCCTGACGCGACTTGGAAACGAATAAAAATCGACACTACACCACTGCTTAAAGCGGTAGGCAAAGGCGTTCTCCATGCGCTCTCTGGCAAGGTGACCGATGTACCGATAGATGTGGTTGACGCGCTGGGGGCGTTAAACATTGCACCAACGACGGACGAACGGGCATACAAGCTTATCGAGCGGTCACTGGCGCGTGGTAGCTATGATCTTGCTTTCGACGCGCTCAATTTTCTCGCAGATGGAAACGCGCAAAGTGCGGGCCAGCTTAACGCGGCTATCGAAGGAACATTCTCCGATATCACTGTCATTATAAACTCGGATTTTCTTCGAGCGCCCGACCGGTCAGACGTTGTCTCGAAATATATTCCCATCCTTTCGCAATGGCTGATTGATATAGGCGCAGCGCCTTATGCTGCCGAATCGATATCTTCGCGCTTTCCGTCCTATTTCGTTTACGCGCTACATAAGGAGTGGAAATCAAGAAGATCCGATTACGAAGCCATATTCGATGTCGTGAATGGACCGTTTCATGGAGCGCTTGAGCGGCTTTCTGAGTGGTCCGCCTACTTCTCGGAACTGCGACGTCGGATCGAAGAAAATGTTTTCAACGAACCGTTTGGATTGTCACAAATATATGTGCCTCTGCATGCGTACACCGTCGTAAAAGGCGATTCGGATGGCCACTCGCCAACTCTTGAAATTGGCGCCCGCCAGCCAAAAAAAGATGCGAAAGTTGCCGTAGATCTTGATGCTGAATTAACTCGATGGCTGGATAGCGCGGACAAAGACGACGCACTTCGCGTTATCAGTGGCGGGCCCGGGAGCGGAAAATCTTCATTCCTTCGAGTATTTTGCGCGAAGCTCGCCGAGAATGGAAAATACAAACCGCTATATATACCGCTCCACCTAATCGATCCCACGAAAGACGTGGCCGATGAGGTGAGTGCCTACCTTCGCGATGAAGGGACGTTTTCCTCGTCGCCCGTCGATCCTAAGGCCGCCGAGGAAAATCTATTGCTCGTTTTCGACGGGCTAGACGAACTGGCCAGCCAAGGAGCTGCTGCCCGGAATGTAGCGAAAGACTTCGTTGCCGCAGTCGAGCTTTTGCTTATGCGAAGAAATCAACGTGATCTCCGGCTAAGGGCATTGCTAAGCGGCCGCGAGCTTGTTGTGCAGGAAAATGAGACTTCGTTCAGAAAGCCTGGCGAGGTTTTAACTATCCTCCCATATTTCACAGCTCAACATGAAAGAAAGGACTTTCACGATCCGACGAAATTGCTGGATACAGATCTCCGGGCAATATGGTGGAGTAAGTATGCCACGCTAACAGGTCGCAATTTTGCGACGCTCCCTGAGGCGCTCAACAAGGACGAACTGGTCGAGATCACGTCTCAGCCGTTGTTAAGCTACCTGGTAGCTCTAAGTTTCAATAGAGGATCGGTCGATTTTTCCAAAGAGATCTCGCTTAATAATGTCTACGGGGATCTATTGTCGGCAGTTTATGAGCGCGGATACGAGAAGCACCGCCTTTATCGACCGATCGCGCAAATGCAAAAAGCAGATTTTTGTCGGATTTTAGAAGAAATTGGCTTGGCCGCATGGCAAAGCAGTGATGGCCGATCAACGTCCGTGGACGACATTCTGCGACATTGTGAACAGAGCGGCCTTGGCGGGCTGCTCGAAATCTTCCGAGAAGGTGCGGAATACGGCGTGACTCGCCTACTGGCGGCTTTTTTCTTTAGACAACATAATCGCTCAGCAGAAGGGCGTGCCGCATTTGTGTTCACGCACAAAAGCTTTGGCGAATATTTAACGGCGCTTCGGCTGCGTCGAGGTGTTGACCGAATCTGCATCCAACTCGATCGGAGGAAATCCGACCCCGATGACGGTTGGGATCTGGATGCAGCGCTGGAGCATTGGATCAGTTTAACGGGTCCATCTGCCTTGACTCCGTACATCTCAAAGTTTCTATCTAGCGAGTTTGCACTGCAGGACACGGACTTACGAAAAAGATGGCTGGAGAAAATGGCAACGCTACTTTCTCATGCAATAAACCGTGATCTTCCCATGAGCAAGCTGCGGGCCTTGACGTATCGCGAGCTTGCTGCTCAAGCCAGAAATGCGAAGGAGGCTTTATTGGTCACTACACATCTTTTGGCGATTACCTGCGAGACTATTGTTAGTCTCGACTTTGTCGCGAGTAATTCATTCGGAACATTCCTGCGCTCCGTTGTGCCCCAACGGACGGGGCCCAAGTCCGAGCTACCACTTCGTTCACTCGGCTGGATAGATTTTTCTAGGCAGACGCTTGATTTGGCCGATTTTTACGCGAGTAGCATTGGAAATGCACTGTTTCGCGGAGCAGCATTGAATCTGGCCACATTTGAACGTGCCGTGGGTCGAGAGGCAGATTTTAGAGACGTGACAGCCTATTCGTTTTCGGCAAGCGGAGGAATTTTTCCTTCGGCTGATTTTTCAAATGCTCAGCTTGAAAATGCCCGTTTTACGCACGCGCATCTCAGTCGGGCATCGTTCCGGAATGCAAAACTTCGGAACGCGGATTTTTCTGATGCCGACCTTACCGGGGCTGATTTTACGGGTGCCGAGGTTTCACGAGCCAATTTCAAGGGCGCGAAGTTGTCGAACGCGCGGCTCGACCACATCCAGTTCAAACAGAAGCCTGGATTTTCCGCTGCGGATCTAACGCGCGCGAGCTTTGAAGGGGTTGACATACAAGCGATTAACGTCAGACCGGAGCGTTTGATTTCGGTCGAAAAAAAGGATAACAAATAATAAACGATCGCTCTTTTCGCTTCGAGTGATTTTATCCCGGCTGATCCGGCCACTGCTTGATGCTCGCCGCGTCTTCGCGCACATGGAGAGCGCGCGTTGCACCTAAGGCGTTCGTAAAGTAAAGCCAGCTGCTACTGTTTCTCGCAGCAGCTAACGGCTTTCAGTTCGATTCGATGCTTCGAAATGGGCGGTCTTTGTCTGGCAGGAGTAAGGCTGGCATCCGAATCTGCGCGCGCTGATTCGCGCGTCGGATCCGTCCACCGCGTTCAGTGTCGATGTGCGCACGTCGGTTCCCGTCGACGCATGGCCGACCACCAATGTCACCGTGTTGGGCGACGCGGTCCATCTGATGACGCCGGGCCGCGGCGTGGGCGCGAACACCGCGCTGCGCGATGCCGCGCTGCTCGCCTCACGTCTGGCCGATGCGCAACAGGGCAAGCTGTCGGGACGCGCCGCGGTCGCGGGTTACGAGGAGGAGATGCGCCGCTACGGCTTCCACGCGGTCGCGGAATCGCGCAAGCAGTTCGACGCAAGCGGCGCACTGCATCGGCCGGTGGTCGGACGCATGGCGCTGAGCGCAATGCGCACCACCTTGCGCGTGGTGAACAATGTGCCGATGCTCAAGCGTCGCATGATCGACGCCGAGAATGAATTTCGCGGCGTCGATCGTCATAACCGCGGCGCGGCGGCAACCGCGCCCGGTCAGTAACGCGATCGAGCGGTTACTTCGCGCTCACGTCGATATTGCCGAGATATTTCGCTGCCAGCGTCTTCACCGTACCGTCGGCCTGGACTTTCGCAATCGCCGCGTTCAGTTGATCGCGCAGCGCGGTGTCGCCCTTGCGAATCCCGTAGGCAATACCGCTGCCGAGAATCTTGTCGTCGCGTACCGGTTGACCGACGAACGCGTAGTCCTTGCCGTCAGGTTTCGACAGAAAGCCTGTCTGTCCAGCCGGCGCGAGAACGAGCGTCGCATCGAGCCGGCCCGCCATGAGATCCGCGTACACCTGGTTCTGATCCTGGTACGGCACGACGATGACGCCGGCCGGCTCCCAATGCGTCTTCGCAAAGGTTTCCTGGATCGACGCCTGCAACACGCCTACGCGTTTGCCCTTCAACGACGCCGGCGTCGGCAGCAACCCGCTGTCGCGTTTCGCGATCAGTTGCGTCGGCACGCGATACACGACGGTGGTGAAATCGATCGCCTGACGGCGCTGCTCGGTCGCGTTCATCGCCGAATTGATCGCGTCGAACTTGCGTCCCTGCAGCGCGGGAATCAGACCGTCGAATGAGGTTTCGACCCATTTGCACGTCATATGCGCCGCGGCGCAAACAGCATTGCCGACGTCGATGTCGAGACCCTGCAGTTCACCGTTCGGCCCTTTCGATTCGAACGGCGGATATTGCGCCTCGAGTCCGAAACGCAGCGTCGAGGTGTCCGCGGCAAGAGCAGCCGGCGATGCGGCGATCGCAGTCAATACGCAGGCCAGCGCCAATAGAGGCTTAAGCACATTCATAGCAGGTCCCTTTTCTTTCGATAAATCAGATTTCACACAAGCGCCGGGCGCCTTCGATCAAGGTTGCATCATCTTTCGAGAAACTCAGCCGAATCAGGCCGGAATCCGTGCCGTCGGTATAAAACGCCGACAGCGGAATCGTCGCGACCCGCGCATCGCGAATCAGGCGCAGCACGAAATCGCTATCGCTTTCGTCGGAGAAGCCGCGAAAACGCGCCAGCATGAAGAAGCTGCCTTCGCTCGGCAACAACTCGAAGCGCGATTCACGCAGCGCATGGGCGAGCAGATCGCGCTTCTTCTGATAAAACGCGGACAGACCCAGGTAGCTATCGCGATTGGCCAGCGCATCGACGAACGCGTACTGCATCGGTGTATCGGCAGAAAACACCATGAACTGATGGACTTTGCGAATTTCGTCCATGAGTGCCGCCGGGGCAAGACAATAGCCGACACGCCAGCCCGTCACGTGATATGACTTGCCGAAAGACGACACGATCACGCTGCGTTCCGCGAGTTCGGCATCGCATGCCATGCTTTGATGTTTGGCGCCGTCGAACACCACGTGTTCGTAAACCTCGTCGGCCAGAATCACGATATCGGTATTGCGCGTCACCGCCTTCAGGCGCGCGATGTCGGCTTCGCTGAACACCGTCGCGGTGGGGTTGTGCGGGGTGTTGATGATAATCATGCGCGTTTTCGGCGTGATCGCGGCGGCCACCTCGTCCCAGTTCACCCGAAAATCGGTGAGCGACAGTTTGATCGCAATCGGCGTCGCGCCTTGCAGGCGAACGATCGGACCGTAGCTGTCGAATGAGGGTTCGAAGTAAATCACTTCGTCGCCGGGATGCACCAGCGCGCTGATCGTGGAATACAGGCCTTCGCTGGCGCTGGCGATCACGGTGACTTCGCTTGACGGGTCGTAGCGTACGCCGTACAGCGTCTCGACTTTGTCAGCGAGCGCTTCGCGCAACGCGGCGATGCCGGCCATCGGCGCGTACTGGTTATGACCGGCGCGCATGGCTTGCGCGACACCTTCGACCAATTTTGCGTCGGGCGCGAAATTCGGCGCGCCTTGCGACAGGTTCAGCGCATCGTGCTGTGCGGCCAGTTGGCCGATCACGGTAAAAATCGTCGTGCCTACGTCAGGCAGTTTCGAGCGGGCTTGCATGGCGCTCTGCATAAGGCGTTCTCCCTTTCTCCATCCGGTTTGATGGATTAGGCATCAGCCAAAGAACCGTCACAATCGAAACTTTGTCATGCGCGGCATGCGTTTACGTCATGGCTCGCGCAATACGGCGCTGGGGCGGCCTATGGCAATGAATTCGGGGGTTTAGCGGAAGAAAATGCAGCGCGCAGCAAGCGCGCAAAACAGCCGAGGTATGACGTAATGTGATGCGAGAGTAACGGCTGCGACCGGGCGGTCGCAGCCGGCTAGCTGACTAACCGACGCTCAGGCGTCGTCCATCATGCGGACTTTGACTTTCTTGCCCTTCACCTTGCCGGCGCTGAGCTTACGCAGCGCGTCGCGCGCGATGCTGCGCTCCACGGCCACATAGGTCGACATTTCGGTCACGTTGATCTTGCCGATCTGCGAACCGGCGAAGCCGGCTTCGCCGGTCAGCGCGCCGAGCACGTCGCCGGGACGGATCTTTTCCTTGCGGCCGCCGAGAATCTGCAGGGTTTCCATCGGCGGCAGCAGGCGTTCATTGCTCGCGGGCTTGAGGTCGGCTAGCTTGTGCCACTCGACTTCCCGCTTTTGCGCCTGTTCGAGACTGCCCACGCGGCCCATCTCGTTCATGCTGGCGAGGCTGAGCGCCCAACCTTCCTGATCGGCGCGCCCCGTGCGGCCAATGCGGTGCACATGGACTTCCGGGTCCGGCGTCACGTCGACGTTGATCACCGCTTCGAGCTCCGCGATGTCGAGGCCGCGCGAGGCGACGTCGGTGGCGACCAGCACTGAGCAACTGCGGTTTGCGAACTGGATCAGCACCTGATCGCGCTCACGCTGATCGAGTTCGCCGTGCAGCGCGAGCGCATGAAAACCCTGCGCGCGCAGCACGTCGAGCAGATCGCGGCATTGCTGCTTGGTGTTGCAGAACGCCAGCGTGCTCACCGGACGATAGTGATTCAGCAACAGCCCCACCGCATGCAGACGCTGATCCTCAGTCACTTCGTAGAAACGCTGACGAATCTTGGTATTGTCGTGCCGCTCGGCGAGTTTCACTTCCTTCGGATTGCGCAGGAATTGCTGGCTCAGCTTGACGATGCCGTCGGGGTACGTGGCGGAAAAGAGCAGCGTTTGCCGCTCTTTCGGGCATTGCTTCACGACGGTCGCGATATCGTCGAAGAAACCCATGTCGAGCATGCGGTCCGCTTCGTCGAGCACCAGCGTATTGAGCGATTGCAACGGCAGGCTGCCGCGCTCGAGGTGATCCATGATCCGGCCCGGCGTGCCGACCACGATGTGCGCACCGTGTTCGAGGCTGGCGGTTTGCGGACGCATCGGCGTACCGCCGCACAGCGTCAGCACCTTGATGTTTTCCTCGGCGCGCGCCAGCCGGCGGATTTCCTGCGTGACCTGATCGGCGAGTTCGCGTGTCGGGCACAGCACCATCGCCTGCACGGCGAAGTTGCGCACGTCGAGGCGGTTGAGCAGCGCCAGCGAAAACGCCGCGGTCTTGCCGCTGCCGGTTTTCGCCTGGGCGATCAGATCGTTGCCGGCGAGCGCGATCGGCAGGCTTGCGGCCTGAATCGGCGTCATCTCGACGTAGCCAAGCTGCGTCAGATTGGCGAGCGTCGCGGGCGGTAGCGGTAGCTGGCTAAACGGCGCGCCGGCTTGAGTGGGAGTGTTCATAGGGTGAGGGCTCGCTATCGACTGAAGAGGCTGATGGGACCGAAGGGACCGAAGGCCAGGGACTATTCGGCCATCGGGCCGGTAGCGGGCCGGCCTTCGATCTGCTCGTACAGCACCGAGCCATCTTCGCCGTCGAAACGTTCGACGTAATTGCGCGCGCCGCACATCGGGCAACGGAACAGAAGTCCCTGCCCTTCATTCTTGATGACGACGTCCGACATTTCCCACTGCTCGCCGCAGGGCTGGTTTCTACAGGTAAACACGTTGATTCTCCAACAGGATTCGATTGTTTATTGGGCGAGCCGGATCAATGGCCCAGCCGTGAATGCCGTCACTGCCATGGTCGGCGCCGCCGTCAGCACAGGCCGAGCGCTTCAACCCAGATGCGTATGCCGCACCCGCGTCGCGCTCACGTCCATCTCGTTGAGACCCTGGACGATGCCGCAGTCTTCAACGGCCTGTTCGCCGTGGCATTGCTCGCGCAGCGTGGTCAGTTGCACTTTCAGTTGCTTCAGTTCTTCGATACGCGTGTCGACGTGCGCAATGTGCTCGTCGATCAGGGCATTGATGCTGCCGCAGCCATCCGCCGGTGCGTCCGTCAGACGCAGCAATGCACGGATTTCGTCATGGGTCATGTCGAGCGCGCGGCAATTGCGGATGAAGCGCAGGCGTTCGACGTGCTTCGCCGTATAGCTGCGGTAATTGGCCTCGGTGCGCTCCGCTTCGGGCAACAGGCCCTCTTTTTCGTAGAAACGGATGGTTTCGGTCGTGCAATGGGCGATTTTCGCCAGTTCGCCTATTTTCATGGACCCTCCCGATTGCGGCCTTGACCTTGTAGTGGCTTCAAGGTGTTTACTAGACCACAAATCGAACCAGGAAGCCAGCCATGCCACACGCCGACCTCGCCGAAGCAGATCGCCCGGAACAAGCCAAAGCCTGTGCCCACGGGCACGAAGGGCATGCTCACGAGCATTTGGAGGACGACGCTCACGACCGGGAAGCGCACCGCCATGGTCATGCGCATGCTCATCAAGCCCACCGGCACGCCGAAGCAGGCTGCTGCGGCACGGCGCACGCGGCCGCCGCACCGGTCAAGCTCCCGCAATCGGAAGCCGTCGGCAACGACCGGCGCACCGCAATCCGCATCATGCAGATGGATTGTCCGACTGAAGAGGCGCTGATCCGCAAGAAGTTCAGCCGGATGCCGCAAGTGCGCAGCATGGACTTCAACCTGATGCAGCGGGTGCTCACCGTCGTGCACGCGCCGGACGCACTGGAAACGATCCTCGCCGCAATCCGTTCGCTCGACTTCACGCCTGAACTGGCGGACGCGAACCCGGCCGCGCCAGCCGCCGCTCCTCAAGCGCCGTCCAAACCGTGGTGGCCGCTGGCGCTCGCCGGTGTCGCCGCGGTGGGCTCAGAGGCGGCCAGTTGGCTTGGCGCCTCCACCTGGCTGGCTGCGGGTCTGGCGATCCTAGCGATCGCCGCCTGCGGCCTCACGACGTACAGAAAGGGCTGGGTGGCGATCCGCAACGGCAACCTGAACATCAATGCGTTGATGAGCATTGCGGTGACCGGCGCGCTGGTCCTCCAGCAATGGCCGGAAGCCGCAATGGTGATGGTGCTCTTCACGATCGCCGAACTGATCGAGGCGAAATCGCTGGACCGCGCCCGCAACGCCATCAAAGGGCTGATGCAACTCACGCCCGAACAGGCCAGCGTGCAGCAGGCCGACGGCAACTGGCAGCTCACGGACCTCAAGTCGATCGCGCTCGGCGCAGTGGTACGCGTGAAGCCGGGTGAGCGGATTGCGCTCGACGGTGAAATCGTCGCCGGCCGTTCGAGCGTCGATCAGGCGCCGATCACCGGCGAAAGCCTGCCGGTCGACAAGACCGTGGGCGACGCCGTGTTCGCCGGCACGATCAACCAGGCCGGCTCGTTCGACTACCGCGTCACGGCCGCCGCCAGCAACACAACGCTCGCACGCATCATTCACGCGGTCGAGGAAGCGCAAGGCACCAAGGCGCCGACCCAGCGTTTCGTAGACCAGTTCGCCCGCGTCTATACGCCGATCGTATTCGCGACCGCACTCGCGGTCGCGGTGTTGCCACCGCTGCTGCTCGGCGGACAGTGGCACGAATGGGTCTACAAGGCACTCGTGATGCTGGTGATCGCCTGTCCGTGCGCGCTGGTGATCTCGACACCGGTCACGATCGTCAGCGGCCTCGCGGCTGCCGCGCGCAAGGGCATCCTGATCAAAGGCGGCGCCTACCTCGAGCAGGGCCGCAAGCTGAGCCGGCTCGCGCTCGACAAAACCGGCACGCTCACGCACGGCAAACCCGTGCAAACCGAGTTCGAGATCCTCGCCGACGTCGAGGTCGTGCGTTGCCGGACACTCGCCGCCAGCCTAGCGGGTCGTTCGGATCATCCGGTGTCGATGGCAATCGCCGCAGCGGCAAAAAACGACAGCGTCACCCGTGCCACGGTCGATGTCTTCGAGGCACTCGCAGGCCGTGGCGTGCGTGGCGAAATCGACGGCTTGCCGTACTGGCTCGGCAATCATCGGCTGGTCGAAGAGCTCGGGCGCTGTTCGGCGTCGCTCGAAGCGCGGCTGGACACGCTCGAAGCACAAGGCAAAACCGTCGTGATGCTGGTGGACGCTGAACGCGTGCTCGCGCTGTTTGCCGTCGCCGACACGGTGAAGGACACAAGCCGCGCCGCCATTGCCGAATTGCAGCGCCTCGGTGTGCATGCCGCCATGCTCACCGGCGACAATCCGCACACGGCTGCCGCGATCGCGCAGCAAGTCGGCATCGAGGAAGCCCGCGGCAATCAGTTGCCCGAGGACAAGCTGAGCGCCGTGGACGGCTGGTCGAAAGACGGCGCGACGGTCGGCATGGTTGGCGACGGCATCAACGACGCCCCCGCGCTCGCGCGTGCCGATATTGGTTTCGCAATGGGCGCAATGGGCACCGACACCGCGATCGAAACCGCCGACGTCGCCTTGATGGACGACGATCTGCGCAAGATTCCGCAGTTCATCCGTCTCTCGAAGGCGACGCATTCGGTGCTGGTGCAGAACATCACACTGGCGCTCGGCATCAAGAGTGTGTTCCTCGTGCTGACGGTGATGGGTCTGGGCACGATGTGGATGGCCGTGTTCGCGGATGTGGGCGCGAGCCTGCTGGTGGTGGCGAACGGTTTGCGGCTGCTGCGCAAATAGCGCGAGGCTCGCCTCAGTGCGCAGACGAGCGGTCACCCGTGAGCAGGTGTGCGCCAGGCGCGGCCTTCAACGTCTCGGAAGGCCGCATGCCGAACAGCTTCCGGTAATCGGTCGCGAACTGGCTCAGATGCCAGAAACCCCACGCCGCGGCGACATCCTGCACCGAACGTGATGCAAGCGACGCATTACACAAATCGCGCCGCGCGCCGTTCAGGCGAATCGTCCGCAAATAGGTGGCGGGCGCCATTCCAAGCACATCCTGAAAGCAGTATTGCAACGTGCGACGACTCACATGCAAACGCTCGCACAACTCCGGCACGTTGATCGCGCGGTCGCGATGAGCCAGCACATACTCTCGCGCCTCCGACACGATCGACTGACGGCGCCCACGCGTGGGCATTTCAATCAGTTCATCGGACGGTAATGCGCCGACGTCGAACAACGAAGCCAGCACCGACGCCTGCAAATTATTGCGCGCGAACGCGGACAGTGGCGCACCGCTCGCCGCGCCGTCATCGAGAAGCTGCCGCAGCGAGGTGCACAGGCGCGCCTTACGAGCCGTGCCGATCGACACGATTTCCATGTCCGGCAAACGATCGGCCAAACCGACGCGTTCGACTTCGGCCGCATATCGGCGCAGCACCTCACCCTTCACCACCACGCCGAAAATCTCGTAACCCGCCGAGGTCAGTAATTCGAATTCGATACCGCCCGGACGAACGGCGAGCGCATCGTCCGCGATAACCTGCCCGTCGATCCGACCGGAACCCTCGGGGCACATTGGAATGCCGAACCAGTAGGCGTCCTTCTGCACCTCGCAGGTTTGCCGCAGCGTATGGCTCGTGGTTTCGACGAACACCTGCATGTGATCGACACACAGCTCCGTCAAACCGCCGACGAAGCGGCCCGCCGTCAGTTGGTCGTAGGTCTGGTTCCAGCCGTGGAGATTGCGAGCCTGTTCGTCGGCGTCATAAGCGACGCGGGTCTGCACGCAAAAACTCGGCTGTTGCGCATGTGTCGATGCTGTCTGGCTGTCGTTGCGGAATTCAATCGTCATACCGGATCTGCGAAAACGAAGTATCGAGGCGAGAAGGAAGGCAATTCCCATGCCGAACGGCATTGCCGCTTTGGTTCCTTCTCACTTTGCCACGATCTCGCAAACCGGTGCTCACAACCTGTTCAATTTCTGAACAGCGCTGCGCACACTGGTCAGAAACGAAACGTTCATCCCTCGGCACCCTGATCCATGCTGCGAGCCACAGCCTCGCAGACGTGCCTGCTGCGCGTGCACCACTCACCAGCGCGGTGCATTGGCACAGTTCTGGCTCTAGCTTCTCGCGGCCAAGCGAAATATCGCGCCGAATATAGTCCATTCAATCATGTGAGGAGCACACAGATGAATCACGCAGAGATGCAGTTTCTGACTACCGAATTCCCGTACAAAAAGCAGTATGCGAATTTTATCGGCGGCGAATGGGTGAAGCCCGTGGGCGGCGAGTACTTCGACAACATATCGCCGATCACCGGTGAGCCGTTCACGTCGATCCCGCGTTCACGCGAAGCCGATATCGAACTCGCTCTCGACGCCGCGCATCGCGCGAAAACAGCGTGGGGTAAAACGTCGACCACCGAACGCGCGAACATCCTGAACCGTATCGCCGACCGGATGGAAGCGAATCTGCAACGCATCGCCGTGGCCGAGACGATCGACAACGGCAAGCCGCTACGCGAAACGATGGCTGCCGATATCCCGCTCGCCATCGATCATTTCCGCTATTTCGCCGGCGCCGTGCGTGCGCAGGAAGGCGGCATCTCCGAGATCGACCACGACACCGTCGCGTATCACTTTCACGAACCGCTCGGTGTGGTCGGCCAGATCATTCCGTGGAATTTCCCGATCCTGATGGCAGTGTGGAAGCTCGCACCCGCATTGGCTGCCGGCAACTGCGTCGTGCTGAAGCCGGCCGAGCAAACACCGGCCTCGATTCTCGTGCTGCTCGAACTGATCCACGATCTGCTGCCGCCGGGCGTGCTGAACGTGGTGAACGGCTTCGGCCTCGAAGCCGGCAAACCGCTCGCGTCGAACAAACGCATCGCGAAGATCGCTTTCACGGGTGAGACGACCACGGGTCGCCTCATCATGCAGTACGCAAGCCAGAACATCATTCCGGTGACGCTGGAACTCGGTGGCAAGAGCCCGAACATTTTCTTCGCCGACGTGATGAACGAAGACGACAGCTATTTCGACAAGGCGCTCGAAGGCTTCACGATGTTCGCGCTGAATCAGGGCGAAGTGTGCACGTGCCCGTCACGTGTGTTGATCGACGAAAAAATTTACGACCGCTTCATGGAACGCGCATTGAAGCGCGTGGCGGCGATCACGCAAGGCCACCCGCTCGACACGAAAACGATGATCGGTGCGCAAGCCTCGCAGGAACAGCTGGAAAAAATCCTCTCGTACGTGGATCTCGGCAAGCAGGAAGGCGCTGAATGTCTCATCGGCGGCGAGCGCAATACGCTCGGCGGCGAACTGAGCAAGGGATACTACGTGAAGCCGACCGTGTTCCGCGGCCACAACAAGATGCGCATCTTCCAGGAAGAAATCTTCGGACCGGTCGTTTCCGTGACGACCTTCAAGAACGAAGACGAAGCGCTCGAGATCGCCAACGATACCCTCTATGGCCTCGGCGCCGGCGTATGGACGCGTGACGGCACGCGTGCCTATCGTTTCGGCCGGCAAATCCAGGCGGGTCGCGTGTGGACCAACTGTTATCACGCGTATCCGGCGCATGCCGCGTTCGGTGGCTACAAGCAATCGGGCATCGGCCGCGAAAATCACAAGATGATGCTCGATCACTACCAGCAGACCAAGAACCTGCTGGTCAGCTATAGCGACAAGCCGCTTGGTTTCTTCTAAGCGGTAACGACTCTGTCCGGGCGGGCCGCATTGCGCGGCTCGCTATTTTTCAGCGAGGACATGTGATGGCTGATGTGAAGGAAGTGGCTCGCGTGATCGCCACGCCTGCCGCGGTCGAATTGATCGTGAAGCTACGCGCTGAACATGGGGCGGTGCTATTTCACCAATCCGGCGGATGCTGCGACGGCAGCGCACCGATGATGTTCCCTCAGGGTGAGTTCATGGTCGGTTCGTCCGATGTGAAACTCGGCGCGATTGCCGGTGTGCCGTTCTACATGAGCGAGTCGCAGTTCGAATACTGGCAGCACACACAATTGATCATCGACGCGGTGCCCGGCAATGGCGGGATGTTCTCTTTGGAACGGCCGAGTGGCTTGCGATTTTTGACGCGCTCGCGGCTCTTCGAGGACGCTGAGAATGCGTGGCTTGAAGCGCATCCGGTGGAGCGGGTGGGTGCCTAGCGTTTTTATGTGACGCCTTCGTTCGGATTACTGCTGACTGCGGGCGTTACCGGCGCGCTCGCAAGCAGTGCATCGCTGTCGTCTTTCAAGCCGACGCCGGTCAATCCCAGGCGTCGGGCATGCGTCAGCAGATAGTGCAACTTGTGTGCGGCCGACTCGTAGTTAAGACCTTCAGGCCGCACGTTTGAAATACAGTTGCGTTGCGCATCGCTGCAACCCACTTTCGGCGCGTACGTCAGGTAGATGCCAAGACTATCCGGCGAACTCAATCCCGGACGCTCGCCAATCAGCATTACAACCAGTTTGCTATTGAGCAGTTCGCCAATTTCATCACCAAGCGCGACGCGAGCCTGACGCGCGACCACGACGGGGCCGATCTTCCAGTCAGCCAGTTTTGCGCAGACGGCTTGCAGCAGCGGGATCGACTGTTTCGACGCGGCGAATGCCGAGAGGCCGTCGGCGATCACGAAGACCACGTCGGAGGATTCAGCCTTGAGTTGCACAAGCGCTGTGCGACTCTCATCGCTTAAACGCCTGCCGAGATCGGGCCGTCGCAAATAATGCTCGCGATCAGGCGCGGCGCTGTGCACATCCAGCGTGCTGAAGTTTTGCGCGCGCAGTTGTTCGTGCAGCACGTCTGTATCGAGCGGATGATGCACGGCGTCGCGCGCTTGCGCGTGTGACAGGTTAAACGCCAGTAGTGGCGCCGTCGGCAAACTGTTGCCCGCGCGGCCCAACGCGATGCGTGCGTTGGTGAACTGCCGCAGCGCATTCCATGGATTCTTTTCGAGGAATTCGCTCATACGATGCCCATCCAGTCATTCGCGCCTTCCAGCAACGGTTGATGCGGCGAGGCACTCAGCAACGCGCCACGTGCGTCGGTAATCTGCATCGACTCCAGCCATTCTTCGAATTCCGGTGCACGGCGCAGGCCGAGTACGTCGCGCACGTAAAGAGCGTCGTGAAAGGATGTGCTTTGATAGTTGAGCATCACATCGTCCGCACCCGGAATGCCCATGATGAAGTTGATACCCGCTACGCCGAGTAGCGTGAGCAGGTTATCCATGTCGTCCTGATCGGCTTCGGCGTGATTTGTGTAGCAGATGTCACAACCCATCGGCACGCCAAGCAGTTTGCCGCAGAAATGATCTTCAAGACCCGCACGCGTGATCTGCTTGCCGTCGTATAGGTATTCAGGTCCGATGAAACCGACCACCGTGTTCACCAGGAACGGATTGAACTTGCGCGCCACGGCATAGGCGCGCACCTCACACGTCTGTTGATCGACGCCGAAATGCGCATCTGCCGATAACGCGCTGCCTTGCCCCGTTTCGAAATACATCAGGTTATTGCCAACCGTGCCGCGCTTCAGCGATAGACCCGCCTCATATGCTTCCTGCAGTAGCGCAAGCGAAATGCCGAAACCTGCATTCGCTTTCTCCGTTCCCGCGATCGACTGAAACACGAGATCGACCGGCGCGCCCTTCTCGATCGCAGCGATCGTGTTGGTGACGTGAGTCAACACGCAAGACTGCGTGGGCACCTGGTAGCGCAGGCGAAAGTCGTCGATCATCAGCAGCAGCCTGGTGATCGCGGCGAGATTGTCGCTGGCCGGATTGATACCGATCATCGCGTCGCCGCAACCGTACATCAGACCGTCGAGCATTGAGGCGGCGATACCTTTGACATCGTCGGTTGGATGATTCGGTTGCAGACGCACCGACATGTGGCCCGGCAAGCCGACCGTATTGCGAAAGCGCGTAATCACCGGACGCTTACGCGCCGCCGCGATCAGATCCTGATTGCGCATCAGCTTCGAGACCGCGGCCACCATCTCCGGCGTGAGGCCGGCGGTGATACGCGTGAGCGCGTCGGCATCCGTCGTGCTGCTCAACAGCCAATTACGAAAATCGCCGACCGTGAGATGCGAGATCTCGGCGAACGCCTGCGGCGAGTGATCGTCGATCACGAGGCGCGTGACCTCGTCACTTTCGTACGGAATCAACGCTTCGTTGAGAAACGCGCGCAGCGGCACCTGCGCGAGCGCCATCCTGGCCGCGACGCGCTCCTCCTCGCTCGCGGCCGCGACGCCCGCGAGCTGGTCCCCCGAACGCTGCGGACTGGCTTTTGCCAGCAGCGTTTTCAGGTCGGCGAAACGATATGTGCGGCTGCCGATTGTCTCGGTGTAGCTCATCTTTACGACTCCATCGCCGCTGCTCACGCAGCGGCTCGATCCGTCACTCTTCGAGCAAGGCGTCCGACGGTGCTGCTTCGCGTTGATGGCGCGTCAACAGGAAGTAGACGTAGCCCAGCGCGAGGAAGATCGCGAACACGATGGCCACCAGAAAATTGAAGTAAACCATCGTAGCCAGACAAATCACCGCGGCCACCAGCGCGAACGCCGGAAAGAACGGAAACAGCGGCGCCCGGAATGGCCGCTCCATGTTCGGGTCCGAGCGGCGCAGCTTGAACAGCGACAACATACTGATGATATACATCACGATAGCGCCAAATACGGACATCGTCACGATGTTCGCCGTCAGCGTCTGACCGCCGAACTGAATCAATTCATCGCTGTAGATCGCGGCGATGCCGACCACGCCCCCCGCGATGATCGCGCGATGCGGCGTCTTGAAGCGCGGATGCACTTTGGAGAGCCACTCCGGCAGATAACCGGCGCGGGCCAGCGCGAAGATCTGGCGCGAGTATCCAAGAATGATGCCGTGAAACGACGCGACGAGCCCGAACAGCCCAAGCCACACCAGCATATGCATCCAGCCGCTATGTTCACCGACGATGAATTTCATGGCTTGCGGCAGCGGATCGTTGATGTTCGCCAGCTTGGTCCAGTCGCCGGCGGCGCCTGCGAACACCATCACGCCGATCGCGAGCAGCACCAGCGTCAGAATACCGGCGACATAGGCGATCGGAATCGAACGTTTGGGATTTTTGGCTTCTTCGGCAGCCATCGCCACGCCTTCGATCGCAAGGAAAAACCAGATGGCGAACGGAATCGCGGCAAACATGCCGTGAAACGAACCCATGCTGAACGTGTCCGCGCCGGACCAACCGCCTTTCGTGAAGTTCGACCACTGAAAACCGGGTGACACCACGCCCATGAACACCAGCAATTCGAAGATCGCTAGCAGCGTCACGCACAACTCGAAGGCCGCGGCGATCTGCACGCCGACGATATTCAGCGCCATGAACACCAGATACGCGCCCATGGCCGCGTGTTTCGGTTCGAGTCCCGGAAACTGCACGTGCAGGTATGCACCGATCGCGAGCGCAATGGCGGGTGGCGCAAAGACGAATTCGACCAGGGTCGCCGCACCCGCCAGATAACCGCCGGTCGGACCGAACGCGTGACGCGCGTAGGCGAACGGGCCGCCAGCATGCGGAATCGATGTGGTGAGTTCGGTGAAACTGAAAATGAAGGTGGTGTACATCGCCGCGATAAAAATCGCCGTGATGACAAAGCCCAGCGTGCCGGCGCTCGCCCAGCCGTAGCTCCAGCCAAAATACTCGCCGGAGATGACCAGTCCGACCGCGATCCCCCACAGTTGCCACGTGCCGAGCGTCTGCTTCAACTCGAGATGCGTGACTTTACCGACGTGCTGACTTTTGGATTCTGACTTCATCGGACCCTCCTGATGTTGCCGCTTGCTCGACGCCGCAAGGCTTTGCGGTGCACGGGCGGACAGGCTTCAGCCGATGGTAGTGAGCCATTATTCGAGGTGTTATCGAAATTCGGCAAAGTTTGGGGGCGATTGTGTGAGCGGATGCTTAATTCCGTTCACCCGTGCTTTGGCGATGTTCGCAGGATTTGGTAAATGGGGACGTGGTACTTTGGTTCGCATCCCTTCGGCAATCTTCTCTTTATTGGCCACTTAGTCATGAACCCGTCGGACAATCGGGCGCGCTACGAAACGCGGTTGAGCCGCGTACTCGACCATATTTACGATCATCTCGACGAACCGCTGGATATCGAACGGTTGGCGGAGCTTGCCTGCATGTCGCCGTATCACTGGCATCGCATCTATCAGGCGATGTATGGCGAAACGGTCGCGACAACCGTGCGGCGCTTGCGACTGCATCGCGCGGCGGGATATCTGGCGAATGGCTCGATGCCGATCGCGGAAATTGCCGAGCGTTCGGGCTATAGCAGCTTGCAGTCTTTCTCCCGCACATTTCGCGCGGTTTTTGGCGTCCCGCCGGCGCAGTATCGCAAGCAGGGTACGCATAGCCGGTTTCGTCCGGCACTTTCAGGAGACGATCAAATGACGATGCGTGAAGTGGTGATTCACCACGTTGAGCCGATGGAGGTTTTGTCGGTGGATCACGTGGGGTCGTATATGCAGATCGGAAAGGCGTTCGATGGCTTGTTCGGCTGGTTGGCGAAACATAATTTGCTGGCAGGGCAGATGCGCATGATCGGGATTTACTACGATGATCCTGGAGTTGTTGCTGAGGATGAGTTGCGCTCGAAGGCTGGGGTGTTGTTGCCGCATCCGGTGCAAGCTTCGGTGACGGTGAGTCCGCCGGTTTCGGTGGCGCATGTGAAAGGTGGGGAGTACGCGGTGTTGCGGCATAAGGGACCGTATAGCGATATGCGGGCGGCTTATGAGTGGTTGTATGGGACGTGGCTCGTGCAGTCGGGGCGTGAGGCTGCGGATGCGCCGGTGTTCGAGGAGTATCTGAATAGTCCGAAGGAGACTGCGCCTGCGGAGTTGCTGACGGAGATTTGTTTGCCGTTGGTTTGAGGGCTTTGGCCTGGTTCTGTTTGTTCTGTCCGCTTTGTGCATGTTTACGCAGCGTGCTTTCCGGATGCCTCTCTGGTTTTTATAGTCTTTGTATATGTATACGTAGTAATAGTTAACAAGCACCCTGCTTTTCTGTGGATAACCTGGATCTTCGCTTACGGATCAAGGGGATGCGAAATCGATAACCCTGCGGAGGGCGGGCGCACAGCGAGGCGGAGCTAGGGAAAACTTTTGATTCGCCGCGCGAGGTCGCGGATTTATCAAAGTTTCGCCCACAACGTGTCAGGTGGCTTGTACAAAAGTTGTCCAGAGGGGGGTGTGGATAAGTGGGTGACTCCTTGCCGGTGGGCTAGGTCGCTTGTTATGACAGGGTAACAAGCGGAGGGGATGTTTGTGCACGTGTCGTTCAATCGACACTTGTGTGAAACTTTGTCGCGAAAGATTGTTTCGTAGTGCCAATGCGTTGACAGCGCCTGGCCGCGTCGCTTATCTTCGACTCGCGGGTCGGCTGGTCAAGCTTGCCAAGGTACGGGCAGTATTCGTCCCGGGCACTACGGGGTTACCCCGTGGATCAGAATGGCCTCCGCAGTTCGTCGCATGAGCGTGACTTGCGCGTTACGCAAACGAGCTCACGCAGCACAAGACGCGTTGACTGGCTGGCCCGCCCCTACCTCTGCTCTATGCCGCAATCTTCCCTGCAATTTGTCACCTACGCGATCGCCGATGCCATGCTGGCCGGGCCGCCCGAGGCCGCCGCGATGGTCGAACGGATGACACTTGTGTTGGGCGAACGCGCGGATTGGATGAATGGATTGGCGCGCGGGATTGCGAAGCGATTTGGCGCGCGATGGGACAGCGTCGACAGTAAAGAGTTGTCGAAGGTTGTTGCTGAGAACACGGGTTTTGTCTCGGCCTGGAGGGGTGAGAGCCGGCCGCGGGTTGTGCGCGTATTACCTCGACCGCCTGTTCAGCGGCCGCCTCCGCCCTGGTTGCACGGCGTGGCGTTGCCGCAGTTGCCGACGCTTGGTGATCTGGCTGCATGGCTCGAAGTTGAGCCGGACGAGCTGGACTGGTTTGCCGATCGCTGGCGTGTGTCGGCGCAGAGTGCGGTGACGCCGCTTCATCATTATTCGTACAAGGCGATCGAAAAGCGCGACGGTCGGTGTCGGATTATCGAAGTGCCCAAAATGCGTTTGCGGGCTTTGCAGAGGAAAGTGCTTCACGGTTTGCTCGATCGGGTTCCTGCTCACGATGCTGTGCATGGTTTTCGACGTGGGCGGAATACGGTGACGTTCGCGGCGCCTCATGCGGGTAAAGCGGTTGTGATTCGCTTTGATTTGACGGATTTTTTTGCGTCTGTGCATGCAGGGCGCGTTTACTCCGTGATACGTGCTTTGGGTTATCCGGTGAATGTTGCGCGGACGTTGACTGGGCTGTGTACCAATCGTGTGCCGAGTGGTTGGCTGGTGGCGCCGGATGTGCGCGACAGGATCGATTGGCAGGAACGGCAGCGGTATCGGAACCGACATTTGCCGCAGGGGGCGCCGACTTCCCCGGCGTTGGCGAATCTGTGTGCGTTTCGGCTGGATCTGAGACTGGCTGGGTTGGCGCGGTCTTTAGGGGCGACTTATACGCGGTATGCCGATGATCTGGCGTTTTCTGGTGGGGAGGATCTCGCGCGGATGGCGCGGCGGCTTGAGATTCGTGTGGCGGCGATTGCTATTGAAGAAGGGTTTGCGGTTAATTTAAGGAAGACGCGGGTGATGCGGCGAGGTGGAAGGCAGCAGTTGGCGGGGGTTGTGGTGAACAGTCATGCGAATCTTGCTCGGACGGAGTTTGATGCGTTGAAGGCGGTGCTGACGAACTGCGTGAGGCATGGGCCGGGTTCACAGAATCGCGAGGGGCATGAGGATTTTCGGGCGCATCTGGCGGGGAGGGTTGCGCATGCTGGGATGTTGAATGCGGTAAGGGGGGCGAAGTTGAAGGCGATTTTTGGGCGGATTGTGTGGGATGACGGTTAGGTCGGTCCACCCAAACGTCTCAGAGATACGCGGTTATTGCGCTATCGAAAAGTCAGGGAAATGCTTTCACGAAGAACAGGAATGTCATCGGCGCGACCCAAATGATCAACAAGACGTAGCGAATCTTTATCGCTGTCTTCAGATAAGCTTGGCGGCCACTCGTACAGTGTGGGTATCGGCCGGACCTATCCGTAATTTCGTGGGCGGGGCATATCATGAAGGATGGAAATCATGGATATGCCGATCATGAAGAAGAAACGTACCGTCGCCTCGCAGGCAGCGGCCCGAGGGCCGCTGCCTG